>DASSJN010000040.1:0-8769 GCA_035691185.1 Steroidobacteraceae bacterium | reverse complement strand
GGTTGCGCGGGTCCTCGAGGTGCGCGAGGGCAGCGTCGGCATCCGCGAGGCGTCCGAGCAGCACGAGTCGGCGCGCGAGCACCAGTCGGGCCTGCCGCGCGTTGGCGTGGTCGGAGCGCACGTCGAGCGTCGCCGCGGCCGCTGCCAGCGCACGCGTCGAGCCGCGCAGGTCACGCATGGCCAGCGCCACCTCGGCCTCGGCGACGACACAGCGAGCGCGCGCGACCTCTTCGTGACTGCCGTCGAAACCGCGGGCGGCGCGCCGAAGCAGGTTCCGGGCGCGCGCGTGCTCGCCGAGCTGGGCCATGGCGATGCCGCGCAGGGCCAGCGCCGGCGCATCGTGGCGCAGGGCGACTCGCGAGAGCGCCCCGAGCGGGTCGCCGGAGGCGAGCGCGCGGGCGGCGGCAGCGACGAGCGAATCCATCATGGGAACAGCCTACCCCGGCGTGCCGTGGCGCGATGAACCGACGTCGACAGCGTGTCCGACAGCGGTATTTCTGCGTGTAGGAATCTTCCCTCGTCGGAACGAGGTTCTCGGCGACGACCATCGACTGCGGAAGGTCGCACCGAAGCGGAGAATCCGCGCGATCCGAACCCTCGAGTCTCGCCCACCAGCCCCCGGCCGCACACGATGGATCAACCCGCAACCGCGCGCGTTCACGTCGACGACGTCGGCCGATGGATCCGGGTGTCCGTCGCCGGGCAGCCCGGCGAGGACCTCGTGCGAAACGTCAACGACCAGGTGCTCGCGCTCGTCCACGCCGGCCGCGGACCGGGCGTGCTGCTCGACGCGACGCAGATGCTGCCGCCGCCGGCCGAGGTCGCCTGGCGACAGCGGGACCTGCTCTGGCGGCTCGAACCATTCGTGCGCTGCGCGGTGGTCGTGGCCGATCCCCGCTGTGCCTTCCTCGCGCGCATCGCGTTCGGCGACGCCGACTACCGGATTTTCTACGACGATCTGGACGGGGCGACGCGGTGGCTCGAGGACGGCTGACGGTGCTGTTTGCCCATATGGAGAATAATTGAAAAAACTCCATACATGGAGTACGCTTTGCGACCATGAAGCCCGCCCTGTCGCGCCGTCCGCAGCCGGTCCCTGCCGAGAAGAACCTGTCCGGCCCTGCCTTGCGCGCGTTCTTCCGCATTGCCGGGCTCTGGGGTCTCGACACGGCGCAGGAACGCACGTTGCTCGGCAGCCCGCCTGCCTCCACGTACTTCAAGTGGAAGAAGGAACCACAGGCCGCGAACCTGTCGCGCGACGTGCTCGAGCGCATCAGCTACGTGCTCGGCATCTACAAGGCGCTGCAGATCGTCTTTCCGGACCCGGCCCGGGCCGACGCGTGGCTCACGCGGCCGAACGACGCGCCG
This sequence comes from Steroidobacteraceae bacterium, assembly GCA_035691185.1. Taxonomy (GTDB): domain Bacteria; phylum Pseudomonadota; class Gammaproteobacteria; order Steroidobacterales; family Steroidobacteraceae; genus RPQJ01. Next base: position 7,401 of record DASSJN010000040.1, on the reverse strand, counting down.
CTGTTTCTGGGGCAGAGCGCGCTCGCACGCATGCTCGGCGGAAACGTCTCGGACCTGTTCGTGGTGAGGCAGTACCTCGACGCCCAGCGGGGCGGCTGAGGTGCGCAAGGCGCCGCCCCGACGCGCGATCGACTGGCGCGCGCACCGGCTCGTGCCGAGCCGTTTCCCGCCGGTCGGCCCGTGGGATCGCATCGCCGACCCTGCCGATTTCGAGGCGCTCGCCGAGGTCGAGGCGCTGACCAACCCGCGCGTCCGCGAGGAACTCGGCGTCCTCGCGCTGACGCCGCCGCAACGGCGCGTGAGCGGGCCCGGCACGACGCCGATCATGGCGGCCTTCACGCACCTGAACCCCGACGGCTCGCGCTTTTCCGACGGCAGCTACGGCGTCTTCTACGCGGCGAAGGAACTGGAGACGGCGCTGCGTGAAACCGTGTATCACACCGAGCGGTTCCTGAAGCTCACGCACGAGCCCGCGACGCGCATCGAGATGCGCTGCTACGTCGCGCGGATCGCGGCGAAATTCCACGACATCCGCGGCGGATACCGCGACCTGCACGACCCCGACGATTACTCGTCGAGCCAGGCGTTCGGTGCAGAGCTGCGCCACGAGGGCTCCGACGGGGTCGTCTACGACAGCGTGCGCCGCGCGGGCGGGCAGTGTGTCGCGGTGTTCTGGCCCGACCGTGTCGGCCGCTGCACGCAGTCGCGGCACTTCGCCTACTGCTGGGACGGTGCGTCGATCAGCGACGTGCTCGAACTCTCGGCGGTCAGGCTCTGAATCGATCGGAGATCACGGGGCGGCCGGTTTGCCATGCGCGTGGTCGGCGAGCTTCGCAGCGACGACCTCGATTTCGACGAGCGCGCCCGGCATCGGCAGGCCCGCGACCTGCACGGTGGTTCGCGCGGGAAGCTTGTTCTCGTGCGCGCGCAGCCCATAGGCGCCCATGTAGGCCTGCATCAGGCCCTCGAAATCCATCGTGCCGCCCTTGCGCGGGTCACCGACCAGGTACACGTTCATCTTGACGACGTCGGCCATCGTGAGGCCCGCGGTCTCGAGTTCCTTCTGGATCTTGCCGAGCACGCTTCGGGCCTGCGTCGCTGTGTCGCCGAGGCGCTCCACGCTGCCGGCGGGCGCCTTCTCATCGGCGACGTCGGCGAGCATGCCGCTCAGGAACACGATGTCCGTGCCGGCGGGGACGACGATGCTGCTCGCGATCGGGAAGTTCGGGTTGGCGTGGCGGACGATGTCGTGTGCGGCCGCGCCTTGCGCGAGGAGCAGGGCGAGCAGCGGGGCGGCGCGGGCGGCGTGTCGGTACATCGCGGCGTTCCTCGTCGTGGTCGAATCGAGGCGCGCATCTTGGCAGATGAGCGCCACTCACGCACCGCGCGGCGGTTACCGCGCCAGGTCAACGGTCGCGCCTGATCCGCGCGACTAGCCGCGCTTGCGTTCGATCTCGGCGCGCAGGCGCTCCTCCTGCTCGCGCAGCTCCGGTGTGAATTCCGCGCCGAAGTCCTCCGCCTCGAAGATCGGACGGAGCTCGATGAAGGACTCGTCCTCTCCTGGCATCGGGTCGGGACAGCGACGCACCCAGTCCAGCGCCTCGTCCATGGATGCGACCTGCCAGATCCAGAATCCGGCGACGAGTTCCTTGGTCTCGGCGAACGGGCCGTCGATCACGGTCCGCTTGCCGCCGGCGAACCGGACGCGCTTGCCGCGGCTGCTCGGGTGCAGTCCTTCCCCGGCTTCCATGACGCCGGCCTTGACCAGCTCCTCGTTGAACTTGCCCATCGCCGCGAGCATGGCCTCGTCCGGCATCGTGCCCGCCTCGGAACTGCGCGTCGCCTTGACCATCACCATGACTCGCATGTTCGTGCTCCTCGTCGTGTGGAAGAAGAAACAGGGACGACTGCTGGCTAGACGAACGGGCTCCGCAGGAATCGACAGCCGCGCGGGCGTTCGGCCGCGGGCTCAGGAATCCGTGTCCGGGTCGACCACCGGCGGGGCGGCGAGGGACGGATTGTTGACGTCCAGGTCGAAGGGCCGTTCGCGTGGCGGCACGAAATCCTTCGGGAACCAGACGAACGAGAGCCGCATGATGCGCGCCACGTCCGGGATGTCGTCGATGCGCGTCAGGTAGATGCCGAAGCGGTTCCCGCTCGGCAGCAGCGTGTTGTCCGAGAACGGGAACGAGTAGGGCGAGAGCGTGAACTCGATCGGCGGCGTGTGCTTCTGCGCCTCGCCGCCCGGGCCGAGCAGCACCGAGTAGATGCCCACGGTCTGCGCCCCCCAGCTCACGGCCCGGACGTTCACTTGAAGACTGTCCTGGCCATCCGGCGAGACGATTCGCAGCGGTGCGCCCATGGCCGTGCTCGAACAATCGAGCGTGATCGAACCGGTCGTCGGCGACCTCGCCGTGGCCGCGCTGCCGTCGGCGGACTCCGGAAGCGCGCAGGAGAGCAGTTTGTCGGCGGACTCGGTCGCGTCCGAATTCAATGAGAGCTCGAGGAACGCCGGGTTCGTCTCGGCGCCGCCGGCGACGGCCGTCGACAGCAGCGGTGCGAGCTGGCGCGAGATCACGCGTCGCGAGGTGCTGCGCAGGCGCTGGCGCGAGTCGTCGGTCTGGCCGGGCAGGGTGTCGACGTAGCGCAACAGCGGGCCGAGTTCGAAGTGCTCGTGGAAATTGAGCGCGAGCAGTTCGGCGAGCAGCGCCAACCGCTGCGCGCGAGGCAGGTCCGCCTGGTCCCCCCTGGCGACGGCCTCCGTCTCGCTCTGCAGCAACGGGCCCACGAGCTCCCGGAACATCGCCGAGCGCAGGTTCGTCTCGGACTCCTCGCGCTGGTTGCGGAGCGACTGCGCGTTGCTCTCGGTCGCGATCGAGATCTCGCGTTCCTTGAGCGTGTTGGTCGCGTAGATGCCGACCGCCGTCGCGGCCACCGTGAGCAGGGGCACGGCCAGGCTGTTGACGACGCTCGCGATGAACTTGACGTTCTCGCGCCAGTCGCGACGGGCAGCTCGCGGGGTGTTCAATCCGTCAGCTGCAGTCGATGTTCAGCGTGACCGGCTCGGACAGCACGAGCACGTCCTGCGTCTTCTGCTTCGGCGCCTGGCACTGCGCCTTGTATTTCCCGACCGGCAGCTGGATCTGGTACGCGCCCGGCTTGAGTTCGGCCACCTGTTCGCCGGCGGCGTTCGTGACGACCACCTTGGCGCCGGCAGGGGTCACGGTGCCCGTGACGATGTCGGCCGCCGCCGCGTGCGGCAGCGCGACGAGCAGGGCGCCGGCGGCGACGGCACGTGCGATGGCGGCGAAGGGACGCGCGGCTGGCAGCAACGAATGTCGGTTCATGCGATGGCTCGTGAAGGTCCGGTGCGCTGGAAGGTACGCTCCGTGGGTTGGAGTCGCAATACGGCGCGTGAGTTTCCTGCCCTGACGCACGAGCGTGACTCTACGCCCGGGGTGAGAGGAGTCCGACCCGCATGGGTCGCGCACCCTGACCTCGCCCGCGACACCACCTGCCTATGCTCCGGGATCCCCAGACCCCCAGACGAGGAGCAGCACATGGCCGAAAAAATTCGCGACGTGATGACCCGTGAAGTGACGACAGTTTCGCCGGATGCGCGGCTGACGGACGTGGCCCGCATCATGCGCGACGAGGACATCGGTTCGGTGCCCGTGGCGCAGGGCAACGAGCTGCTCGGCATGATCACCGACCGCGACATCGTGATCCGCGCGCTGGCCGACGGCGACGGCATCGAGAGCCGCACGGCCGGCGACGTGATGACCGCTGGCGTGCAGTGCTGCCGCGAGGACCAGAACGTCGGCGACGTGCTCAAGGACATGGGCGACCAGCAGATCCGCCGCCTGCCGGTCGTCGACGACGCGCGACGCCTGGTCGGCATCGTCTCGATCGGCGACCTGAGCCGCGAGGCGAAGCCCAAGCAGGTCGGCAGTGCGCTCGAAGACATTTCCCAGCCGACGGGACATTGATCCCCGCCGGCCTTGTTCGACTTCATCGCGCGGATCATCGGCAGCGCGGGCTATCCGGGCATCGCGCTGCTGATGCTGCTCGAAAACATCGTGCCGCCGTTGCCATCGGAGCTGATCATGCCGATGGCGGGGTTCGTCGCGGCCGGCGGCAAGCTGAGCCTCGTCGGCGTGATCCTCGCCGGCACGCTCGGCAGCGTCGCGGGCGCGCTGCCGTGGTACTACCTCGGACGGTGGCTCGGGCCGGAGCGGCTGCGGCAGTGGGCCGGCAGGCACGGCCGCTGGCTCACGCTCACCCCCGCGCAGGCGGACCGCGTCGACGCGTGGTTCGCCAGGCACTGCGGCAAGGCCGTCTTTTTCGGCCGGCTCGCGCCTGCGGTGCGCACCCTGGTCTCCGTGCCGGCGGGCCTCTTCGGCATGAGCCTGCGACGCTTCCTGTTGTACACGGCGCTCGGCAGCGGACTCTGGTCGACCGCACTCGCGGTGGCCGGACACTCGTTGCGCGACGGTTACGCCCAGGTATCGCACGTGCTGAATCCGGCGACGAACCTGGTCGTCGCCGCGATCGTGCTCGTCTACGTGTACCGCGTGATCCGCTGGCGACCGGCAACCGAACGCCAGGCTTGAGACGACGCCGGTCGAGGATCACGCGAGCAGGATCGAGCGGATCACCCAGGCGACCAGCCCCAGCCCGGCCACGCTCGCGCACCACAGGAGGACGAACCAGTACAGCCGCCGCCGCAGCGGCACGTCGTCGTTCACTGGCGACAAGCGTGCCTCACGCGGCCGACACCGCGGTCGGCGCCGGTTCGAAACGGTGGCCGCATTGCAGGCAGATCAGTTCGTGCTCGCTGTGCGCGCTGGTATCCGCGAGGACACCGGCCCCGCGCGCGGCCTCGTCCAACATGGCATCGCGTGTGCGCGCGCGCTGGACGACTGCGGCGGCACGCTGCATGGGGTCGATCCAGCCGCGACGGCGCGCCGCACGGCGGTCGGCCCAGACGCCGAGCGCCAGCGCGGCCAGCAGCAACGCACCCCACTCCCAGCGGGCGATGAAGTGTTGGCTCGACGTGACGAGTGCGAAGGCGAGCATGCCGACCCAGGCGATGACTGAGCTTCGCAGCCAGCGCCCGTCCGGACCCTCGGGCCCCGGTCCCTTGGCCCAATGTGCGGCGATCGCGTTGCGAATGCGGTCTTCGACGACCGCGGACGCTGGCTGGGTATCCGACGAGCCGCACACGGGGCAGACGTAGCGACCCGTGGCATCGTGCGGCGGCTCGGTCGGCATGGCGTCACTCCCTGTGGTGCCGTGTCGGCACCCGCCCAGCCCAGGCGCGCTAGCGTACGCCGCTCGCCCTCGGAAGTTGATTGTAAGTCGTTGTCTTACAGACGCGGATCCGTTACGGCCGTTGACGCGGGGCTTTCTGGCTGCTTCGGCAGGTGCACGTCGAATACCGTGTGCATCCGTTCGGACGTCACCGAGATCCTTCCGCCGTGCGCCTTCGCGATCTCGCACGAAATGTACAGCCCCAGGCCGAGGCCCGCCTGGTTCGTGTCGGCGCGGTCGTGTCCGCGCCTCAGGGGCTCGAACAGGTGCTCGAGCGTATCCGGGTCGATCGTCTGGCCGCTGTTCGCGACGGTGATGCGCACCTCGCCGTCACCGCCGTGCACGGCCACGAGTGTGGTCCCGCCCTCGCCGTAGTTGATGGCGTTGACGACGAGGTTGTTCACCAGTTGCTGGATGCGGCCGGGATCCCAGGAGCCCCGACAGTTGCCGTCGACTTCCAGTTCGATGGCATGCCCCGGCTGCGCCGCCCGGATCTGGTCCAGTTCGTCGGCACACACGGCGCCCAGGTCGACGCCTTCCACTGGGGCAACCCGGATGCCGAGACCGAGCTCGGCCCGGTTGAAGTCGATCAGGTCGTCGAGCAGCTGCTGCATGCGCGCGCCGCTGTTGACCAGCCGTGCCGCCGCTTGGCCGATGTCGTCACTGGTATCGATCTTTCGCAGGTACCGGGCGGTCATCTGGATCGTCTGCAGCGGGCTGCGCAGGTCGTGGCTCAGCATGCCCAGCAGCAGGTTGCGCGACCGCGTGACGTGCGCGCTGAAGAACCCGATCGACTCGGCGAGCGCCTGGTCGATCGCTTCGTTGAACCGAATGACGTCGTCGAGCATCGGGGACTCGGGAAGGCAAGCCTCCAGCCAGAGGGTGAGCACGCTGGACCGCAGGGCGCGGTACTCGGAGGCCAGCTGCTCGATGTTGAAGCCGCTCTTCGCCCGCAGCACCGCGTGGGTCTGCGCCGCGGTTTCCGGCGCATCGGCGGCCACCGGCGCCAGGCCCATCGACTTGGCGCTCTGCGCCTCCGGGGTCTGCGGCGTAGCCAGGTCGACCACGATCGCTTCGAGGATCTGCTGGGCGTGATCGCGCAGTCCCATGGACACCATGTGGTCCGCCGCGGGCAGGCGGGTGGCTGCGAACGCCTCCCACCGCGCCAGGATGGCCTACATGTCGCGTAGGATGAATTCACCCAGTCTCATCTCGCCCCCTCCACGCGTCGGCCGGCTAATGATAGCTGCCGGCGGTGTCGACCTTACCGCGGAAGACCCAGTACGAATACGCGGTGTAGGCGAGGATCAGCGGGATCAGCACGGCGGCGCCCGCGAGCAGGAACGCGAGGCTCGTGTCGGGTGCGGCCGCCTCCCAGAGCGTGACGGAGGTCGGCACGAGGTAGGGGAAAAAGCTGATCAGCAGGCCGACGAAGCCCAGCACGAACAGCGCGAGCGCGGCGAAGAACGGCCGGCGCTCGTGCCGCTGGCGCAACCCCTGCAGCAATACGAAACCGGCGACGGCGACCATGGCCGGCACCGGCGCGACGAACAGGATCTGCGGCCACGAGAACCAGCGCCCCATGAATTCGGGGTTCAGGAACGGCGTCCACAAGCTCACGAACGCGATCAACGCGAGCGTCGTGATGCCGGTGATGCTGGCGTAGCGGTATGCCTGCTGCTGTACCGTGCCCGACGTCTTCCAGATCAGCCACGTCGAGCCGAGCAGAGCATACCCGATGACGATCGCGACGCCGGTCACGACGCTGAACGGGGTGAGCCAGTCCCACCAGCCGCCGGCGTAGGCGCGGCCCGCGACGGGAATGCCCTGCACGAGCGCGCCTAGCGCGATGCCCTGCGCGAACGCCGCGAGTGTCGACCCGCCCGCGAACGCCCAGTCCCACAGGAACTTGCCGCGCTTCGTCTTCCAGCGGAACTCGAACGCGACGCCGCAGAAGAGGCTGAACGGCGACAGCCAGTCGAAGGCGCCGCCGGCGAACTGGCCGTCCTTCACGTCGATGCCTTGGATCAGGCCGCCGAGCACGAGCCCCTGCGAGAAGGCGGCCACCGTCGAGCCGCCGATGAAGGC
>DASSJN010000039.1:0-60396 GCA_035691185.1 Steroidobacteraceae bacterium | reverse complement strand
CAGCGAGACGTGTCCGTCGATGTTGTCCTGAAGGCCGTTGCGGTCGAGCAGGAATACGACGAACACGGAGCCGACGAGCAGCAGCACCAGGCCGGCCCGCAGCAGCAGCGTGACCTCGGGCGGGGTCGCGGGCCGGCGCATGAGGATCGACGGTGCGGCGTCCCCGCGTTCGACGCGCATGCGCCGCATCGCGCGCCTGATCCACCCAAAGCGCAGCCGCCCCGATCTTCGCATGCGGAGACTATAGCGCAGCCTCCGCCGCGGTCAGTGCGGGGTTCGGTCAGGCAACGGCGAGTGGCGCGAGTTCGTAGCCGATCACTTCGCGCGTGACCGGATCCAGGATAGGCGTGCCATCATTGGCGCGGACGGCGATGAGCGCGCGCTTGAGCAGGGCCCGGTTCGGCACGACGGACTGCAGCATGAGCCCGCCTTGGGGATCGCGCACGACCGCCGTCGCCATCTTCGCAGGCTGGCCCCGCGTCGGCGGCTCCGGAACCAGGAGCGCCAGTATTTCGTCGGGCGTGATCTGCGCGGTCATCATCGTTCGTCCGTCCGTCCGTCCTTCTTTCGGATGCGGTGCAGCGATCGTCCCCGTCGAGCGAAGCAAGGCGCATGCCATGTCCCGGGGCGCGCTGGATTGCTCCCGGGCGGGATTTTCGTGCGTTCGCTGTGACATTCCGCGTCACTTGCCGGACGTTGCGTGTCCAGGCGTGATCGCGGTCCCACGGACGGGCCGGCGACAGGCGAGCGAGCGCATGCCCGGATTAATTAAGTAAGATCGCGAGCCGTCCGGCCGACACAGACCGGCTCGAGAACGCCATGACCCGACCTCACCCAGACGTACTGCCACCCCTGATCGCGCACCGCGGCAATGCCGCCGACTTCCCCGAGAACACGCTCGAGGCGTTGCAGTCCGCGGTCGAGCTGGGCCTGAAGCACGTCGAGTTCGACGTGCAGCTCACGGCGGACGCGGTCCCCGTCGTGTTGCACGATTCCGACCTGCAGCGGGTCGCCGGGCGGCCCGACTGCGTCCACGACCTGGCGTGGCCCGCACTGGCCGGAATTCCGATCACGGAGCCGCAGCGGTTCGGCGACCGGTTCGTCGACGTCCGTGCACCGTCACTCGCGCGCGTGGTCGAGTCGCTCCGGCAATGGCGCGACGTCACCGGTTTCGTCGAGGTCAAGCGAGCGAGCGTACGACGCTTCGGACGCGAGGCCGTGCTCAAGCGCATCGCTGCCGACGTTGCCCCGGCGCTGGAACACTGCGTCCTGATCTCGTTCGATCTCGCTAGCGTGCGCCTCCTGCGTGCGATGACGGGCGCACGCATCGGATGGGTCATCGAGCAATACGACGAGCCCACTCGCCGGCTCGCGACCGAAGCCGGCCCCGACTTCCTGTTCGCGAACCTCGAGCGCATTCCCGTCACGACCACGGAGCTCTGGCCGGGCGGCTGGCAATGGGCCATCTACGAAATCCGGGATGCTGCCACCGCGCGGCACTGCGCCGGGCTCGGCGCGAAATTCGTCGAAACGATGAACGTGCGCGAGATGCTCGAGGCCTACGTCCGGACGGCGGTGCCGTGAGCCTCGGCGGTTCCGACGAGGACCTGGCCTGGCTCGCCACCGAATTGAGCGCGATCCGGCGGGAGCTGTTGCCGGCCGGGGAATCGCGGGCGCTGTATCTCGCCCTCGACCAGGGGGGCAACTCGAGTCGAGCGGTCGTCTTCGACGCCGTGGGTCGCGCAGTGTCGATGGCGCACGTGCCGATCGCGACCCGGCGCGAGGCCGAGCGCATCGAACACAGCGCCGACGAACTGGCTGAATCGCTGCTGGTCGCCGCGCGCGACGCCTGCGAATCGCCGCTCGCCGCCGGCCGGCCGATCGTCGCAGCCGGGCTCGCGACGCAGCGCTCGACCGTCTGCTGCTGGGACACGCACGACGGCGCGGCATTGAGCGCGGCCATCTCATGGCAGGACCGGCGCAACGCCGGCTGGCTCGAGCGCACGCTCGGCGAGCGCTCGCAGTGGGTTCGCGAGCTGACCGGCCTGCCGCTTTCGCCGCACTACGGCGCGAGCAAGCTGCGCTGGTGCCTCGACGAACTGCCCGCCGTCCGCCTCGCGGCCCGCGACGAGCGACTTGCGATGGGACCCCTCGCCAGCTTCCTGCTGCATCGGCTCTGCGAGGAGCGTCCGCTGCTCGCCGATCCGGCGAATGCGTCACGCACGCTGTTGTTCGATCCGGCGATCCTGGACTGGTCGGCGCCTCTGCTCGACGCCTTCGGCATCCCGAAGGCGGTGCTGCCGCGGTGCGTGGGGACGTCGCACGCCTTCGGCACGCTTCTCGCGCTGGGCGGCGGCGCGAGACGCAACATCCCGTTGCGCGCCTGCAGCGGCGACCAGTCCGCCGCGATCTACGCCTTCGGACCGCCGGCCGGCGGCACGGTCTTCGTCAACGTCGGCACCGGCGCGTTCGTGCAGCGGATCGTGCGCGACGGCACCGTCCCGCCTCCACGCGGCCTCCTCAAGAGCGTCGTCCACGCGCGAACCGACGCCGCAGCGCCGGCCGCGACGTACGTGCACGAAGGAACGGTCAACGGCGCTTTTTCGGCGATCGAATGGCTGCGCGGGCGTGTCGGGCTCGACGTCCTGCGCATCCTGTCCGCGCTGCACACGACGTTGCCTTCCGGTCGCGTCGACGTGCTGTTCATGAACGGCATCGGTGGCCTCGGCGCCCCGTTCTGGTTGCCCGCGTTCCCGACGGAGTTCGTCGGGCTCGACGGCCGGCCGCTCGGCGACGCCCCGCCGCAGGAACTGCAGCAGATCGCGGCCGTGGTCGACAGCATTGCGTTCCTGGTCGCCGTCAACGTGCTCGCCATGCATCGCGCCGCGCCGTTGCAGCGACTCGTCATCACGGGGGGCCTCGCGAGCTGCGACTACCTGTGCGAGGTGCTCGCCGACGTCACGGGCCTCGCGGTGGAGCGCCCCACCGTGCACGAGGCGACGGCGCGCGGCATCGCGTTCCTGGCCGCGGGCCAACCGCTCGACTGGCAGCCCGCGCCGCTCGATCGCGCGTTCGCCCCGACGGGACGCGTCGCAGTGCTCGAGCGGTTCAAACGCTGGCGGGAAGCGATGGCGATGCGGGGAGCCGAGTGAGAAGTGTCCAGTGTTCAGTGTCTAGTGTTTGGTAGGAGGGCGGCTGCGCCGCCGCGCCCACACAGTCGGCTTCCGACTAACCGCTAGACACTGCACACTGGACACTAGCCGAAGCTCCGCAGCACTTCCCGCTCGATCCAGCTCGGCCCCGCGGCGCCGTCGTAGAACCCGCAATGTCCGCCGAAACGCGTGACGGTGACCTCGAGGTTCGGCGGGCGCGCGATGCGATCGAGGTCGCTCACGGGGATGATCGGGTCGTCGGTCGCCGAGATGATCCGGACACGCGCCTGCGGCGACTCGGCCAGCGATTCGAGCACGGGACCGACGATCGCGTAGCCGCGCAGATAGTCCTGCAACGACGGGTAGCCGCCGTAACGGCACGCCAGCTGGTCCGTCATGTCCGTCAGGCTGCCGAGCCTCAGGATCTCGTCCAGTGATCGATAGATCTGCGGCCACGCACGCTGTTTCTTGCGCAGCGACCGGCGCCACTTCCAGACGAAGTACTCGCGATAGAGCATCCAGCCCGATTCGAGCCGCGCGAGCGTGTGTTCAGGGTCGAGCACCGGGCACACCGCGACGACGCGTGATACGTCGATGCCTGCCCGGGCGGCACGCGCACCCACGCGCAGGCTGAAATTGCCGCCCAGCGAAAACCCCGCGAGGCACAAGCGCTTGCCTGCGTGCGCCGCCTGCAGTCGCTTGACGGCGCCCACGACCTCGACGATCCGGCACGAGTGGAAGATCTCCTCGTTCAGGTGATGGCTGTCGCCGTGGTCGCGCAGGTTGAGCCGCGCGACGTCGTACCCTGCCTCGAGCAGTGTCTGGCCGAGCGACAGCACGTACAGCGAATTCGCACTCCCCTCCCAGCCGTGCAGCAGCACGGCGAGGCGATCGGACGGCGCCCGCCCGAGCTGCGACTGTCTCGCCACGTGTGCCAGCAGCCGCACGCCCTCGCCGCAGTCGACGAGCAGGTCGCGCGAAGCGTCGATGAGCGGGCGACAGCGTCGTTCCACCGCTCGCCGGCGCATCGGCAGGCTCGGGTAGATCGACTGCAGGTGGTGATGCCGCAGCCGGCGGGGCGGCACGAAGTCTGGGGGGTCGCCGATCGTCAGGTCGCTCGCCGGCGTCATGCGCTCGGGACGAGGTGGAACTCGACGCGATTGTTCTGGGCAGCAATCACGTTCCAGGCGCTGGCCGTGATCTTCTCGTCCTGCTGCGGATACGCGATCGGCTGGCGACGCCCCGAGTTGACGACCTCGACGCGGATGTCGCCATCGGTGCGCCGCTGCAGCATCGCCACGAAGTTCGCGAACTCGAGCGACTGCCGTTGCGCCGCCGAGAGCGTGTCGTCGAACGGGTTGCCGACGAGGTCGCACTTGGCGACCGGAGTATCGCCCGGCGCAATGCCGAAACCTTCGCCGGCCGCGCCGACCAGGCAGAAGTCGCCCACGAACGACTCGATGCGGATGCTGCCCTTGAATTTCTGGCTCTCGAGCGTCGTGGCGAGCATGCGCAGGCGGTCGAGGCGGTTGCCCGAGAACGGCGTCTCGCCGTACGGCACGTACTCGGTAGCGATGGCCGCGTCGCCCCCGGACGGCGATGCGCCGCTGATCGGCTCCGTGCTCGCGACCGTCGCCGATGCCGAAGCCGCCGCGGCGATCGCGTCGGCCTTGGCTCGATCCGCCACGGCGCGGGCCTCGACGAGTTCGCGTGCCAGGCGCTCGTTCGTGATCGACGTCTGCATCGTCATGTAGCCGAGCACGATCGCCGGGACGACGGCGAGCAGCGCGGTCATGACGACCGGCCACCATTGGCGGGGCGACGGCGGTGCGATCAGCGACTCCGGCGACGGCGGCGGAATCTTCGCGATGCCTTCGCGGAGCTCGCCGGACATCCGGCGCGCGAACGCCTCGAACGTGGCGAGCATGAAACGGCGCTGTTCGGCGAGCTGGTCCTTGACCAGCTGCTGCATCGACTGGCGCAATCCGGACTGCAGTTCATGGGCGACCGCAGGCGTGAACGCCAGGCCCGACGCCGGCATCGCCTCTGCGGGTGAGGGCATGCCCAGTGGTGCGACGCCCGGATGCATTGGGGTGGCTGCCGAACCGTCGGCGTATTGTCCCGCCGCCAGGGCCGCTGCGATCGGTGCCTCGTGGCCGTGGCCGTTCTCGGCCGCATGGGCGGCCGCGGCGGCCGGGCCCGGGAACAGCGCGGTTCGCTGCGTGCGCCGGTCCGGCAGCAGATGCAATTGGTAAAGAATCCGGGACACGTCGACCGGGCGCACGGTCTTGGGCAGCACGCCGACCGCCCCGAGCGCCCGAGCCTGGCTCACGTACAGCTCGCCTTCCTGCGAGGTGTACATCATGAGCGGGATCGTGGCGGTGAGCGGGTCGGCCTTGATCGCCTGGACCGCCTGGAACCCGTCCATGCCGGGCATCAGGTGGTCCATGAAGATCACGTCCGGCCGGTTGCGCTGGAGGTAGTCGAGCGCCTGCTCGGCGGACTCCGCCGTGTCGACCGTCAGGCCGTGCTGCTCGAGCATCCGGCTCAGGATGACCCTGGCCGAACGCGAGTCGTCGACGATCAGGGCGCGCTTGCCCGTGGTCATTCCAGGTCCCTTTTGGAGACGCCACGACGGGCGCCATGTGTACCGGCTTTCTACCTTGAATGACCGCCGAAGCCAATCCCGGCTATTGGAAGTGGCCGGCCCCGAGGCCGGGCGTATGCTTCGGCCATTGCAAGAACAGGACCGAGGAGCATCGGGATGCCCTACACGACCCAAGACATCAGGAACGTCGCCCTCGTGGGCCAGGCAGGCGCGGGCAAGACGCTTCTGGCCGAAGCCTTGCTCGCGCAGTCCGGAGCGATCCGCACCAAGGGTTCGCTCGCCCGCGGAACGACGGTCTGTGATTTCGATCCGCTGGAAAAGGCACAGCTTCACTCGCTCGACGCGGCGATCTGCGGCTTCGAGACGCAGGGCCGGCGCGTCAACGTGATCGACACGCCGGGATACCCGGACTTCATGGGGCGCACGCTCAGCGCGCTCGAGGCCGTCGAAACGGCGGTGATCGTCGTGAGCGCCGTCAACGGCGTCGAGACGATGACCGAGCGCATGATGGACTTCACGAAGCAGCGCGGGCTCTGCCGCCTGATCGTCGTCAACAAGATCGACAGCCGGGAGGCGCGCACCGAGGAAGTGCTCGAGGAAATCCGCGAGGCCTTCGGCAGGTCGTGCCTGCCGCTCAACCTGCCGGCCGACGGCGGCGCCTCGGTCGTCGACTGCTTCTTCCAACCGCACGGCAAGCCGACCGATTTTTCCTCGTGCGAGGACGCACACACGCAGATCATCGACCAGGTCGTCGAGGTCGACGAGGAGTTGATGGCGCTCTACCTCGAGCAGGGGCAGGAGCTGAACCCCGAGCAACTGCACGATCCGTTCGAGAAGGCCCTGCGCGAGGACCACCTCGTGCCGATCTGTTTCTGTTCCGCCGAGACGGGCGCCGGCATCCCCGAGCTGCTCGAGGTGCTCGCGCGGCTGGCACCCAACCCGGCCGAAGGCAACCCGCCGCCCTTCCTGAAGGGTGAAGGCGAGGCGGCCGAGCGCGTCGTCGTGAGCCCCGACCCGGCGAAGCACGTCATCGCACACGTCTTCAAGGTCACGATCGACCCGTTCGTCGGCAAGCTCGGCGTCTTCCGCGTGCACCAGGGCACCGTGAAGGCCGGTGCACAGTTGTTCGTCGGCGACGCGCGCAAGCCGGTGAAGCTCGCCCATATCTACCAGCTGCTGGGCAAGGAGCACATCGAGGTCCAGCAGGCGGTGCCCGGCGACATCTGCGCCGTGCCGAAGATCGACGAGATCTTCTTCGACGCGGTGCTGCACGACTCCCACGACGAGGACAACTACCACCTGAAGTCGGTGTCGTTCCCACCCGCGATGCTCGGCCTGGCGATCCGCGCCGAGAAGCGCGGCGACGAGCAGAAACTCTCGGAAGGCCTGCACCGGCTGACGGCGGAGGACCCGTGCGTCCGCGTCGAGCACCACGTCGCGCAGAACGAGACCGTGCTCTATGGCCTGGGCGACCTGCACCTGCGCATGATGCTGCAGAGGCTCACCGAGCGTTACGGTGTGGCCGTCAAGACGAGCCCGCCGAGCGTGCCGTACCGCGAAACCATCACCCGGCCGGCCGAAGGCCACTGCCGCCACAAGAAGCAGACCGGCGGCGCCGGCCAGTTCGGCGAAGTGTTCCTGCGCATCGAGCCGCTCGAGCGCGGCGCGGGCTTCGAGTTCGTCGACGACGTGGTCGGCGGCGCGATCCCCGGTCAGTTCATCCCGGCGGTCGAGAAAGGGGTGCGACAGGTCCTGACCGAAGGCGCCATCGCCGGCTTCGAGTTGCAGGACGTCCGGGTCAGCGTATACGACGGCAAACATCACCCGGTCGACTCGAAGGAAGTCGCGTTCGTCTCGGCCGGCCGCAAGGCGTTCATCGAGGCGATCAAGGGCGCCGGGCCGATCGTGCTCGAGCCGATCGTGCGCGTGGCGATCAGCACGCCGGCCTCGGCGATCGGGGACGTGACCAGCGACCTCGCGACGCGACGCGCACGCATCAACGGGCAGGATTCGCTGGCCGGCGGTCGCGCCGAGATCACGGCACTGGTGCCGCTCGCCGAACTGCAGGACTACCTGTCACGGCTCAAGGCGCTCACCGGCGGCGAAGGCACGTACACGATGGACCTGAGCCACTACGATCCGGTGCCGCCACGCAGGCAGCAGGAACTCGTCGCGGCGTTCAAGCCGCACGAAGAGGCCGAGTGAGCAGCGCTCGCGGGCCGCGCGGGTCACGCCCGGTCCGCGAGCTGCACCGGCGCCACCCGACTCAGTCCTCGGGCACCGAGTACTCGAGACCGAGGCGGCGACGCACCGCACGCCAGGCACGACGCCACGGTGCGTCGGGCCTGGTCGGGTTTGCGTGAGGGAATGGCACCGGGGGAATGGGCTGGCCGAGGAAACCGCAGAGGTCGTCCCACCGCCCGTTGCGCACGAGGTCCAGCTCGAGGAACTGTCCGGCGGGCGCATTCGCGAAATGCGCCCGGACGGCCTCATTGTGCGTGCGGTAGGCATCGAGCCATGCCTGCCGGCTGGCCTCGCTGCGCGCGGGATTGGCGTGGGGCCCGAACATCCAGAGCCGCATCGGGCGCACGCGCCGGTTCGCGTAGAACCGTACGCAGCTCTCGATCCAGCGCGCCTCGTCCCGCACGGTCAGGATGTACCTGGCGTCGGGGAACTGCGCGTGGATCTCGCGCCAGATGTGGAAGTACGGGTTGTCGGTGAACGCATCGAAGAGCTCGAACGTCGGCAGGCGGTAGTCGCCCGCCTCGATCTGACGGACCAGCGTCTCGCCGTCGTCGGCCCCCGGGTAGCTGCCGGGCGTGTCGCCATTGATGGCACGATAACCCAGCAGCCGGAGCGCCTCGAACAACGTCGTGGTGCCCGTCTTGTAGAAGCCGACGCAGAAGATCTTGCCGGCGCACGGCGTCTCGCTCATGGCCGCGATTCTGTACTCATTTCTGGTCGTCGGAGGCGGGAACCTCGAGCGGCAGGCCGGGCGTTTCCAGGGTCAGGGGTTCGATGCATTCCGGCCCCTGGTTGCGTGCATCGCTCACGCGTCGGCTCACGGGCGTGGCGATCAGTTCGCCCGCCGCGTCGGGGGCGAAGAATCGTTCCAGTCTCTCGACGTGCTGGTTCTTCGGGTCCAGCCATTCGGCGAACGCGGTCGCGGGGATGATGACCGGCATGCGGTCGTGGATCCGCGCGACCGGGCGGCTGGCGTCGGTCGTGATCAGGGCGCAGGACTCGAGCGGCTCGCCGGTGGCCGGGTCGCGCCAGGTTTCCCAGATGGCCGCGAGCGCAAACGGCGCGCCGGACGCCGGCTGGATGAAGTAAGGCTGCTTGTCGCGGGCACCGACCTTCATCCACTCGAAGTACCCGTCGGCCGGAACGAGGCCGCGACGGCGGCGGAAGGCGTGACGGAACGCAGGTTTGTCCTTCAGCGTTTCAGCGCGCGCATTGATCATGCGGGCGCCGATCGACTTTTCGCTCGACCACGACGGCACGAGGCCCCAATACATCATTGCCAGACGGCGCGTCGCCGCGACATCGGGCGACTCGCGGACGACCGGAATGAAGCTGGTCGGCGCGATGTTGTACTGCGGTTCGATCTCCGGCGTGTCGTCCGGCAGGCCGAACAACCTGACGACGGCTTCGTGGGGCGAGTAGAAGGCGAAGCGACCGCACATGGGAGAAGTGCCTAGTGCCCAGTGTCCAGCGGTTAGTCGGAATCCGGCGTTGCCGGCGCGCGGCGCAGCCGCATCCTACTGAACACTGGACACTGGACACTAGACACTAGTCACTCTCCTATTCCCTCGTTCCCGTTCCCTTGTTCATCAGCCACACGCACACGGCGAACAGCAGGAGCGTCGCCGCGATCATGATCGCGAACGAGAACCCGACGTCGACGTCCGAGTGCCCGAGGAAGCCGAACCGGAACGCGTTGACCATGTACAGGATCGGGTTCGCCTTCGACACCTGCTGCGCCCACTCGGGCAGCATCGCGATCGAGTAGAAGACGCCGCCGAGGTAGGTCATCGGCGTCAGGATGAACGTCGGCACGAACGAGATCTGGTCGAAATTCTTCGCGAACACGGCGTTGATGAACCCGCCGAGCGCGAACACGACCGAGGTGAGCAGCACCGCTGCCATCACCGAGAACAGGTGCTCGACGTGCAGGTGCGTGAAGAACAGCGCGATGATCGTCACGACGAGCCCGACGAGCAGCCCGCGCAGCACGCCGCCCACGACGTAGCCGAGCACGATCAGCCAGTTCGGCAGCGGCGAAACGAGCAGTTCCTCGATGTGGCGGCCGAATTTCGCGCCGAAGAACGACGAGACCACGTTGCCGTAGCTGTTCGTGATCACCGACATCATGATCAGCCCCGGCGCGATGTACTGCATGTAGCTGAAGCCGCCCATCTGGCCGATGCGCTGGCCGATCAGGCTGCCGAAGATGATGAAGTACAGCGTCGCCGTGATCGCGGGCGGGACGATCGTCTGACCCCAGATGCGGATGATCCGGCTGAACTCGCGCAGCACGATCGTCGTGAAGCCGATGCGCCGCGCGCGTCGCATCTGGCTGCGGCTCGTCGCGGCGGCGTGGCCACCGGCCGACACCCCGGGCGTCGCGGTCGAATGCGGTGAATCGTTCATGGCCGGACCGTTCCGTCCGCGCGCAGGGCCTGGCCGCTGCCCACGTCGCGGCCCTCCACCAGGCGCAGGAACAGTTCCTCGAGTCGGTTCGCCTTGTTGCGCATGCTCAGCACCTCGACGCCCGCGGCCGACAGCGCGGCGAAGATGCCGTTGAGGTTCTGCTCCTTGTTGACCTCGATCTCGAGCGTCGTCTCGTCGACCTGCGCGAGCCGGTACCCGGGCAGCGCCGGCACCTGGTGCAGCGGCTCGCGCAGGTTCAGAACGAAAATCTCGGTGTGCAGCTTGCGCAGCACGGTCGACATCCGGTCGTTCTCGATGATGCGTCCCTCGTCGATGATCGCGATGTGTCGGCAGAGGCTCTCGGCCTCCTCGAGGTAGTGCGTGGTCAGAATGATGGTCGTGCCCTGTTCGTTGATCCGTCGCAGGAACTCCCACATCGAGCGGCGCACTTCGATGTCGACGCCTGCGGTCGGCTCGTCGAGGATCAGCAGTTGCGGCTCGTGCACGTGCGCGCGCGCGATCATCAGGCGACGCTTCATGCCGCCCGACAGCGTGCGCGAAACGGCGTCACGCTTGTCCCACAGCTGCAGCTGCCGGAGCCAGTGCTCGACGCGGCCGCGTGCCACGCCCCGCGGAATGCCGTAGAACCCCGCCTGGTTCAGCAGGATGGTCGAGACCTTCTCGAACTGGTTGAAATTGATTTCCTGCGGTACGACGCCGAGGCACGACTTCGCGGCCTCGAGGTCGCGGTCGATGTCGTGCCCGAACACGCTGACCGTGCCCCCGGTCTTGTTGACCAGTGACGACACGATCCCGATCGTCGTCGACTTGCCGGCACCGTTGGGCCCGAGCAGCGCGAAGAAATCGCCGTCCTCGACGTCGAGGTCGATGCCCTTCAAGGCCTGCACGCCGTTGCGGTACCTCTTGGTCAGCTGGCGCAGCGACAGGGCCTTCATGGACGATGTGGACCGGGCAACAAGGGGCGCAAAGGGTAAGCTGCGCCCCCCGCGTCAGCAAGGAACCTCCGGGCCCGCAGCCCCGGACCGGCGATGTGCGGACCGCGGCGCGCGCCGCACGCTGTAGGCCACGGCCGGGGGCTGGCGTTCGCACCTGGCCAGCAGGCACAGGCCGGCCGTGTATGCCCAGTGCACACCGTCGCCGCGCGTGGCGGCTTCGGCCAGCAGCATCCAGTAACGATCGTCCTCGCTCCAGCGAGGCCGTATGAGGCCCGGCCAGGCCGCGACACGGTAGGACTCGGACAAGGTCATGGCCGAGAGCCGCGCCTCGACACGGCCTTCCAGGCCGAATGCGATGCGCGAGGCGAGCGGGACCCCCTCCGCGAGCCGACGGACCACGCCGAGCGCGGTCACGCCGAAGGCCCGCCGTGCCTCGGTCCGCGACCCTTCGCCCACGACGGGGAGCGGCCGATCGGCGACGGTGTGAACGTCGCTGTCTCCGAGGCCGGCCCCCGGCAACCGAAGCTCGAACAGCGCCATGGGCCATTGCGCCGCCCGTTCCCAGGTCTCGGAGCCGGCCGCCGCCAACCGCTCCAGCGCCCGGCAGGGCAGGCGAAACCAGTCGTGGAGGCCTTCGTCCGGGTCGAGCGCTCGTTCGAGGAACAGGCGGTTGAGGTCGGCGATTTCTCGTCGCACCGCGACGTTAAGCAGATTCCCTTGATGGAAGCCGGGGTGCAGGGCTGCGGACGGTCGGTCGGCCATGGCGGACACCTCGTTCATATATGGTCCTGACGGACCAAATATAGTTATAGACTGCCATATATGGTCCAGTTAGACCATATATGCCGAAGAGGCCAAATTAGGGACGGCGTCATGCGGATCACGGACAGCCGCTACGACCGGGATCGGCTCCGGCTGGGTCTGGCCCACCGACTGATCGGACTGGAGGCCCGCACGCGCACCATCCGGGATGCGACGCAATTATCCGACGACCGGATCCGGCGCATATACCGCGATTATTTCGGTGCGAACGCCACGAATACCGTACGCCGGCACCGCGGCAAGTCACCGCGCCAGATGGCGTTCTTCCGCCGCTCGCTCGAGCACGAACAGGAGGCCGCCACGCTCGGCTCGTTGCTGCTCCGGTGCGGGCTTCTGCACCCCCATCTGCACGGCTTTCGTCCCGACATCGTCGAGGTCTCGCTCTTCTGCGACGTCTACGAAACGTTCCTCGGCCTCTGGCCGAAGCCGCACGTGAGCGTCGAGCATGCCTGGCACCTCTGGCAGGTGTTCTGCCGCGACGACGAATACGTGCTCGCCAACTGCCCGGGCTGCAACGCGCTCTGGGTCCGCGACACGCTCGAGATCCTGCCGGACAGCTGCCCGACGTGCAGGCGCGGGCTGTTCGACGGAGGTTTCTAGCGGACTGCCCGCGGCGCCCCGGGGGTCCGCGCGACCCTGCAGAAGTTGGCTACACTGCGTGTTCTGCCGTCATGCGCGCCGCCGTGCCCCGCCCACCGAACGTCTTTTCAGGCCCGTACCTCGATCGCATCGCGCACCTGCGCCGAGACGACGCGTGGATCGCGGCGCGACTCGCCGGCGACGACACCTGGATCGTGCCCGTCTGGCGAGCACGCAACCTCCTGCGACGCGAACCGACAGGGCCCGCGGCCGCTTTCATCCCGGCCACGCAATTCCAGCGGCAGACGCCCGCGCGGGAGCCCGTGCTGCTCGGGTGTGCGGGGTCGAGAACATACTTCGCCGTCGAGTTCGAGCAACCGGAACCGGCGCTGCGACACTTCGGGGACGCCGAAGTGAAGTTCGAGGACCTGCGTCTTGCGGGCGGGTTGCTCGACCCGAGCGAGGCAGGCGTGCTCGCCTATGCGAGGGCAATGCTGTACTGGCGCCAGCGGCACAGGTTCTGCGGCGCCTGCGGCGCGCCGACGTCGAGCGCGAGCGCGGGACACCTCATGAAGTGCACCAACGCCGACTGCGCCATCGACCATTTCCCCCGGCTCGACCCCGCGATCATCGTGCTCGTGACCGACGGCGAACGTGCGCTGCTCGGTCGACAGGCGTCCTGGCCGGAAGGCCGTTACTCGACCATCGCCGGGTTCGTCGAGCCCGGCGAAAGCCTCGAGGACGCCGTCGCGCGCGAGGTGTTCGAAGAGACGGGCGTACGGATCGCCGAGGCCGACTACCACTCCTCGCAGCCCTGGCCGTTCCCGTCGTCGCTGATGATCGGATTCATGGCCACTGCCGGCGCCGACCAGGTGCCGAAGGCGGACGAGGAACTCGAGGACGTACGCTGGTTCACGCGCGCGGACATCGCATCCGGTTTTCCCGGGCTGTCGCCCCCGCAGTCGGTGTCGTATCGGTTGATCGAGCACTGGTACGACGCCGGCGCGAGCGTGCCGCTGCGTCAGACGCCCGGCGTGAAGCTCTGGGTTCCGACACCTCGCTGACGCGATCGTTGCGACGATTGCGCCGCCCGTGACGTTCGAGACCGCGTTCGTACTCGTCGCCGCCTTCGGCGCGGGCTTCATCGACGCCATGGCGGGCGGCGGCGGGCTCGTGTAACTGCCGGCGCTGTTCGCCGCGTATCCGGGCGCGCCGCACACGACGTTGCTCGGGACGGGCAAGCTCGCCGGCCTCGCCGGCACGAGCAGCGCCATCGCGCGGTTCATCCGCCACGTGCGTATCGACTGGGGGCTCGTGCTCCCGGCGGCGGGCGGCGCCTTCGTCGCTTCGCTCGCGGGCGCCTGGATCGCGACGATGTTCTCGCCGGAGCATTTCCGGACGCTCGTGCCCGTGCTGCTGCTGGCAGTGTTGTTCTATACGCTGCTGCATCGCGATCTCGGGCGGGAGCACCGGCCCCGGCGCTACGGCCGGCAGGGCCCGTGGCTCGCGGCGGCCAGCGCGGGGGCGATCGGTCTCTACGACGGCTTCTTCGGCCCCGGCACCGGCAGCTTCCTCGTCTTCCTGTTCGTCCGGGCGTTCGGGCTCGATTTCCTGCACGCTTCGGCGTCGGCCAAGATCGTCAATGCGTCGACCAACGTCGCCGCGGTCATCCTGTTCGGGCTCACCGGCGAGCTCTACTGGCTGCTCGGACTCGCGATGGCGGCGTGCAACGTGGCCGGAGCACAGTTCGGCAGCCATCTCGCGATTCGCCGCGGCAGCGGACTCGTGCGCAAGGTGTTCCTCGGCGTCGTCGGTGCGCTGATCGCCAAGACCGCGTGGGACGCCGTCCGACTGCAACTGTGAACGAACGAGCCCCCGACGCGGCCGTCGCCTCCCGATAGAATGCCGGCGGGGGTGGCTGTACTGGGGAACCTGAAGGATTCCGACGATGGATGTCTCCTGGACCACCTTCGCCGGCGTCGCGCTCGGCATCGGCCTGGCTGCAGCGACGGGATTCCGCGTGTTCGTGCCTTTGCTGGTCGCCGGCCTGGCGGCGCACTACGGGCACCTGCCGTTGTCCGAGCACTTCGAATGGCTCGCAAGCACGCCGGCGCTGGTGATGCTCGGCACGGCGGCGGCCGCGGAGACGCTCGCGTACTACGTGCCGGGCGTCGATCACGCGCTGGACGTGATCGCGAGCCCCGCAGCGCTGGTCGCGGGCATCGTCGCGAGCGCGGCGGTCATGACGGACCTGCCGCCGGGCATCCTGTGGCCGGTGGCGGTCATCGGCGGCGGCGGCATCGCCACCCTGACCAAAGGCGGCACGGCGCTCGTGCGTGCCAAGTCGGGCCTCATGACGGGCGGACTGGCCAACCCAGTCGTGTCGACTGCCGAGACGATCGGCGCGACCGGGCTCGCGCTGTTCGCGATCGTCCTGCCGGTCCTCGCGCTGCTGCTGGTCGTCGTCCTGCTCGCCTGGGCCTGGCGAAAGACGCGACGCCTGCTCGGACGCCGCGCCCCGGCGGACCGCGGCGTCGCACCGGTCGAGCCGAAGCGCTGACGCGCGGCAGGCCCCGACCGCGCCCCGCGCAGCGACGCAAGCCGCAACCCACCCCTACAATCGCCGACCTATGTGTCTCCTCGTGCTCGCCTGGAAAACGCACCCGCGGTACCGGCTGGTCATCGCCGCGAACCGGGACGAGTTCCACGACCGCCCATCGGCGCCGCTCGGATGGTGGCTCGATGAGCCGGACGTCCTGGCAGGGCGCGACCTGCGCGGCGGCGGGACCTGGATGGGCGTGTCGCGGTCGGGACGGTTCGGGGTCGTGACCAATTACCGCGACCTCGAGCCGCCGCCATCCCCCGACGCGCCCTCGCGCGGTGAGCTGGTCACCGGCTTCCTCGCGGACGAGGTGTCGCCGGAGCGATACCTGGACGCGCTGCGCGGTCGTGCCGTCCGCTACGCGGGGTTCAGCCTGCTCGTCGGCGATGCGCGGACGCTGCGTTACTTCACCAACCGCAACGGGCAGCCGGCCGCTGCACTCGCGCCCGGCACATACGGGCTCAGCAACCATCTGCTCGATTCGCCGTGGCCGAAACTGCTGCGCACGCGACAGGCCCTCGCGAACCTCGTCGCGCAGGACGATCTCGAGCCCGATCGCCTGTTCGCACTGCTCGCCGACCGGGAACCGGCCGCCGAGGAAGAAATCCCCGACACGGGCCTGCCGCCCGACTGGGAACGCGCGCTCTCGGCGCCCTTCGTCGCGCACGGCCGATACGGCACACGCTCCTCGACGTTGCTGCTGGTCGAACACGACGGTCGGTCGACGATGCATGAACGTCGTTTCGACGCGGCGGGCGAGCTGACAGGCGCCACGCGGATGCAATTCGACAGCGAAGCCGTGCCGGCTCGCTGGGTCGATCATGATGGCGAAGGCGCGGCGCAGACGAACGCGCTGCACGAGAAGCTCGACGCTTCCCCCGAATGAGCGTCCGGTCGCGTAACGTCCTGCATGTCACCCGCCTGGCCAGCCTCTGTGCGCTGGCGGTCGCGCTTGCCTGGCCGGGGGCCGGGCACGGCGCCCCGCGCGAGCGGATCGTACTGAGCATCTCGGGCGTCGAGGACGAGGTCGCCGAGAACGTTCGCGCGTACCTGACACTGACCCGCTATGCCACGCGCCAGGACCTGACGGACCCGCAAGTGCGCCGGCTCGCCGATCGTGCGGTCGACGAGGCCGCCGACGCGTTGCGGCCGTTCGGCTACTACGCGCCGAAGATCCGCAGCCGCACCACCCGCGACGAGCCGAACTGGATCGTGCGCCTGCGCATCGATCCGGGCGAACCGGTGCGCATGAAGACGGTGGAGGTGGTCGTCGAAGGGCCGGGCGCGAAAGACCGCGAACTCGCGGCCGTCACCGCGACCTCGACGCTGAAGCGCGGCACGCGGCTGGACCACACCGCGTACGAGTCGCTCAAGGCCTCGCTCATGCGCGCGGCCCGCGACCGCGGCTACCTCGACGCGACGCTCACGCGCCGCGAACTCGTCGTCAACCCGACGGAGCTGACGGCCGATGCGAGGCTGACGCTCGAGACCGGCGGACGCTACGAGTTCGGCCCGCTCACGATCGAGCAGGACGTCATCGAGGACGACCTGCTGCGCGGCTTCCTGCGCTTCTCGGAGGGGCAGCCGTACTCGCCGACCGAGGTCACCAATACCCAGTATGCGCTGGAGGACAGCAATTACTTTTCGTCGGTGGTCGTCGCGCCCGGCGAGCGCGACCCCGGGAAGCTCATCGTCCCGGTGCGCATCCACGCCGAGCCGATCAAGCGCAATCGCTACGGGGTCAACCTGGGGTACGGCACCGACACGGGCGTGCGTGGCCAGTTCACGTGGGACAACCGGCGCGTGAACAGGCGTGGCCACCGCATGCGGGCCGAGCTGACCGCGTCGGAGCTGGGCTACGAGGCGGCGGGACGATACGTGATCCCCGTCGGTGACCCGAGCCTCGAGAAGCTGGAGTTCTCCGTCGCCTACATCGACGAGGAGATCGGCGACCTCGACAGCGAACGCGTCGAGCTGACCGGGGGAGTCACGCAGGTGTTCGGCCGCTGGCAGCAGGTCCTGTTCCTGCGACTGAGCCGCGAAATCACGGGCTTCGCAGACGGCACCGAGGACGACGCGCTGCTGCTGGTCCCGGGCATCAGCTATGCGAGCCTGCCGCCCAATTTCCTGACGGGCTGGGTGCGGGACGCCGCGTACTACGCCGAGCTGTCCGGCAGCCCGCAGACGCTCGGCTCGGACGCGTCGTACCTGCGCTTCTACGGCCGGGCGGAACGCGTCTGGAAGATCAGCGGCCCGTGGTACCTGCGCACGCGCGCCGAATTCGGCACGAGCTGGATCGACGAGTTCTCCGAGCTGCCGGCGTCGCAGCGCTTCTTCGCCGGCGGCGACCGCAGCGTGCGCGGGTTCGGCATCAACGAGCTGAGTCCGCCGGTGGACCCCGCCGACGGCGAGTCGACGACGAAGAGCGGCGGTGGCGAGCACAAGATCGTGGGTAGCCTCGAACTCGAGCGCGATCTTCCACGGAATTTCCGCGGCGCGGTCTTCTTCGACTTCGGCAACGCCTTCAACGACTGGGACACGCCGCTCGAGTACTCGGTCGGCATCGGCGTCCGCTGGAAGCTGCCGATGCTCATGATCGGGCTGGACGTCGCGCAGGCGCTGTCGCAAGACGACATGAGCCCCCGGTTACATCTGAACATCACCCAGGTGCTCTAGCATGCGGCGTCGCGGCTGGATCATCGCCGGGGCCGTGCTGCTCCTGCTGCTCGGGACGTTCGGCCTGCTCGCGCATCGCCTGCTGTACACGCAAGCGGGGCTCGACTTCGCAATTCGACAGCTCGACCGGCTGCCGGGTCTGCGCATCGACGTCTCCGGCGCGCGCGGCACGCTCGCAGGTCCGCTCGATGCCGAACGTATCGTCGTCGACCACGAAGCGGTCTACCTCGAGGCGAGCGACGTCCACGTCGCAATGCAGTCGCGCGCGTTGCTGGCCGGCACGGTGCATCTGCGGGATTTCTCGATCGGGCAGGTCTCGGTGCGGCTCAAGCCGCGACCCGAGCGGCCGAAGACGGCGCCGCATTTCCTCCCGGCGGGTCTCAGCATCGTCGCGCCGTCGTTCCGCGTCGGGCCGGCACAGGTGTACACGCAGGGCGGCCAGAAAATCGTCGGGAGCCGGGCAACCGGGTCGCTGAAACTCACGCGCTGGCGTCTCGATCTGGATTCGCTCGACGTGCGCGGACCGCAGGGGCTCGCCACGGGTTCGCTCGTGCTGCGGGCGACCGAGCCGCTCGGTTTGCGCACGAACCTGCACGGCGAATGGCGCTTCCCGGAGGATGCCTACGACTACCGGTTCCGAATCGAGACGCGCGGCAAGCTCGATCGACTCGGCGCCGAGCTGTACCTCGACGCGCCGACCCAGCTCAGCTTCTCGGGCACCCTGCTCGACCTGACGGGGAGCCCTCGCGCGCGCGGTACGTTGCGGCTCGTCGATTTCGACGGCTCGCCGTGGCTGCCGCCCGATCGGATCCCGCGCCTGAGCGGGACCGTGTCACTGGCGGCGGGCCGGAACGGGCTCGGCTTCGACGGCACGCTGACCTCGGCGTCGCTCCCCGGACAGCAGGTGCGGCTGCAGGGCAGCGGCCGGTACGCCGACGCCGACCGCGCGATCGAGGTCGCGAGCTTCCGCGCATGGTTGCCGCGCACCGGACTCGCCTTCGCTTCGAGCGGTCGCGTCGAACTCGCGCCGCGCGACGCACCCGAAGGCACGCTGCCCCGGCTCGCACTGTCCGGGGAGTGGACGGCGCTGCGTTGGCCGCTCGACGAACGCGCGGAGCCCGTGGTCCTGAGCCCCCGGGGCGTCTATTCGATCGAGGGCTCGGCGCCGTACGAGGTCGTCGCCCGCGCGGAAGTCCAGGGCGCCGCGCTGCCCAAGGTCAGCTTCGAGGCGACAGCCGCGGTCGACAAGAACGGTCTCACGCTCGACCGGTTCGACGGCTATACGCTGCGCGGTCGGATCGGCGCACGCGGCAAGCTCCAGTGGATCGGGGCGCAGCGCTGGGCGTTCGACGTCGATGCGCGGTCGCTCGCGATCCACGAACTGCGCCCCGGCGTGAACGGGACGATCAGCGCACGAGGCACGATCGCCGGCGCGGGGCTCACGGCCTCCGCACCATGGACCGCGCGGCTCACGTCGCTCTCCGGCACGGTGTTCGGTCGACCGCTGACCGGCCGCGGCGAGGTTGCGCATCGCAGTGGCGTGTTCGACCTGCGGGACGTGCGGATCGCGAACGGCCCGTCCTTCGTCGACGTGCAGGGTCGGGTGGGCGCCGAGACCCTGGACCTGGAATGGAACCTCGACTTGCGCTCGCTCGCGTTCGTCGCGACGGGCATGAACGGGCAGCTCGTCTCGCGCGGCACCGCGCGCGGCTCGCCGAAACGGCCGCGGGTACAGGCGACGGCGCGCCTGCAGCGTTTCACGTTCCAGGGGGTGACGATCTCCGGCGCCGCGGCAGACGTCGACGTCGACGGCAGCGACCGGCATCGATCCAGCGTGGCCCTCACGGCCAACTACGTCGCCACGGGCGTGGTCGATTTCGACTCGATCCACGCCGGGCTCGACGGGTTCCTGGCAGAGCACGACCTGCTGCTCGCGTTCGCTTCCCCGGGCAATCCCGAGCGCAAGATCGCCGAGTTCCAGGGGGAAGTGCGAGCCGCGGGCGGATTCGATGTCACGCAGGCGACCTGGACGGGCAACCTGACGCAGGCCGACGTCGTGTTCCTCGACGGTGAAGCGCGGCTGATCCAGCCCGCGGCGCTCACCGTCGGCCCGGGCCTGCAGCGCTCCTCGCCGCTGTGCCTGCGCACGGCGGACGATGCGCGCCTGTGCGTGGAAGGCGAGCATCGTCGAGCGCCCCGGCCGTCCTGGCGCGTGATCTACAGCGCGCAGGACTGGCCGCTCAAGCGCCTGCTGCGCACGCTCCTCGGCTGGCGCGAGTTCGACGGGCGACTGCAGGCGAGCGGCTGGGCGGAGCAGGAGCCCGGCAAGCCGTGGGTCGGCGGCAGCACCGTGCTCGTGCACGAGCCCGCGTTCGACATGCCGCGCAACAAGTTCCGCACGGAACGCATCCAGCTCGGCAGCAGCCGGGTCGATCTCTACGTCGAGCCGCGCGAGATGCGCGCCGAGCTGAATTTCGAGGTGGACGAGTCCACCAGCCTCCGCGGCGAAGCCATCGTCGACCGGCGCGGCGACGTGCTCGCATCGCCGGTCCGGGGACAGGTGGTCGGGCGTTCCGAGGCGATCAAGGTGTTGCCGCTGCTGGTACCGGAGATCGATCGCGCGGCCGGCAAGCTCAACGGCCAGGTCACGATCGGCGGCACGCTCGGCCAGCCGGAGTTCACGGGTGATTTCGCGTTGCGCGAGGGGCGGCTCGAGCTCTACCGAACCAACCTGATCGTGTCTGCGCTGCAGGCCGACGGCTCGTTCGCGGGCGACGAGTTCCGGTTCACCGCCCAGGGGCAGACCGCGAAGGGCAACCTCACGATCAACGGCGACTTCCGCTGGCCGCAGGGCGTGATGACGGGCTCGATGCGACTGCGAGGCGAGCAGCTCCTCGTCGCGGACACTCCGGAGTATCGCGTGCTCGCGTCGCCGGACATCGTGCTGCGCGCCGGGCCGGAGGGTTACCGCGTCGAGGGAGAAGTGCTCATCCCGACAGCGCGGATATCGCCGCGGGAATTCACGAGTTCGGTGAGCACCTCCCCCGACGAGCGGGTCGTGGGCCTGCCGGACGTCGAGGACGACGGGCCGTCGACCACGCGGCGCATGACCTCGAGCGTCATGGTGTTGCTCGGCGAGTCCGTGCGCGTCGAGGCCTACGGCCTCAAGGCGCGACTCGCCGGTGACGTCACGGTCTCGACCGTGCCGGACGACGTCGCGCGCGGCAACGGCACGATCCGCGTGGCCGAGGGTGAGTACCGGGCGTTCGGCCAGGACGTGCGTATCACCAAGGGGCTGCTCACGTACCGGAACACGCCGCTCAGCGAGCCCCAGCTCGAGATCGTCGCGGAGCGCAAGATCAAGGACACCGACATCACCGTCGCCGTGAACGTGCGCGGCACGATCGACAACCCGTACATCGCGATCACGTCGACGCCGTCGATGCCCAGCAACGAGGCACTCTCCTACCTGCTGACCGGGCGCTCGATCGACACGCTGCAGTCGGGCGAGGCGGCCAACGTCAACCAGGCCGCCGAAAGCCTGGCGGTCAGCGGCGGCGGCCTGCTGCTGGGCGGCCTGGGCACCCGGCTGGGGCTCGACGAGGTCAGCCTCGAGAAGAGCGGCGAGGACGACACGGCCGTCGTGCTGGGCAAGGCGCTCTCGCCCAAGCTGTTCGTGAGCTACGGCATTTCGATCGCCGAGGCGATCAACACGATCAAGCTCCGCTACACGTTGAACGACCACTGGTCGATCAAGGCCGAGTCGGGCCTCGAGCAGAGCGCCGATTTCGAGTACCGCATCGAACGCTGAGGCCGCGGCCGTCACCCCGCTCGCGGCCGACCTCTCGCGCGCGCGGGAGAGGCCATCAGTCGAAGTCGGTGGGGAGGTCGGGGTCGAGCCAGTGCTGCCGCATGCGCAGCACCTGCTGCGGCGTGCAGCGACCGAGCGACATCGGCGGCAGCGCGTGCGGGTCGAAGAAATCGACGGCATCGGTCTCGTAGCTTCCGCGCGCGGCGCCGCCCTCGACCTCGCAGATGAAGAAAGCCTTCCAGCTGTGGAAGATCGACCGCGTGTGCCCGTGGGCATTGCGATCGTAGAGCGCCGCAAGCTTGAGCACTCGCGTGCGGAAGCCCGCCTCCTGCTCGATCTCGCGACGGACCGCTCCCGACGGCGTGTCGTTGATGTCGGCCCAGCCGCCGGGCAACGTCCAGAGACCGTCCGACGCCTCCCGCACGAGCAGGACCTTGCCGTCCGCAGCGCGGAAGACCGCACCGCGCACCTCGATCTTGGGCGTCACGTAGCCGGTCTCGTGCGCCCATTCGCGCCTGAGCTCGCCGGGCGTGAGCCCCGCACCGCCCGCGAGCAGTTCGGCCGCGATCTGCTCGATCTGCTCGTAGCGTTCGCGGTCGTAGACATCGCGGCAGAAGTGCAGACCCGTCCGCGCCAGCCCGTGCAGGCTCCGGAACAGTTCCAGCCGGCGTCGCTCGTCCTGCGGATCGCTCATGGTCGCACCTGCAGCGGTATTGACAGCGTGTGCATAATTATGCACATTTGGTCGTCTTTTATTCATCCGGACCGGACGACGTCGCCTTGGCCACCGACTTGAACGCCCAGAGCCTGCGCCGCGAAGCGATCGTCCGCATCCTGCGGCACGGCGCGGTCGCGCGTCAGGCCGAACTGGTTGCCCTGCTCGCGCGCGAGGGGCTCGACGCGACGCAGTCGAGCGTGAGCCGGGACCTGCGCGAACTCGGCGTCGTCAAGGGCGCGGATCGTTACCTGCTGCCCGCGGTCGAGGACGCGCTCACGCCGAGCCACTTCGAGACCGTGCGCGCGTTCGTGAAGGGTTACCGCGCCGCGGGGCCCACGCTCACGGTGCTGCGCACGTCGGCGGGCACCGCACAGAGCGTCGCCATCGCCCTCGACAAGGCGCGCTGGCCCGAAATCGTCGGCACCATCGCCGGCGACGACACGATTTTCATCGCCACGGAGAGCGCGCGCGCGCAGCGTCGGCTGCACGAGCACCTCCGTACCACCTTCGGACGCTGAGATTCCCTCGATGACCACGACTGCCCGGGGCGACAAGAAGCCCATCCTGCTCGCTTTTTCAGGCGGACTCGACACTTCGTTCTGCGTCCCGTGGCTCGCGGAGACCTATGGCCGCCCCATCGTCACGCTCACGGTCAACACCGGCGGTATCGACGCCGATGCCGCGGCGACCCTGGAGCAACGGTCGAAGGCGCTCGGCGCCGTGGCCCATCACCTGGTCGACGCGCGGCCCGCCTACTTCGAGCAGGTGCTCAAGTACCTGATCATGGGCAACGTTCGTCGCGGGAATCTCTACCCGCTCTGCGTGGGCGCCGAGCGCGTCCTGCAGGCCCAGACGGTCGCGCAGTTCGCCCGTGAACTGGGCACCGACGTCACCGCGCACGGCTCGACCGCGGCGGGCAATGACCAGGTGCGGTTCGAGGTCGCGCTGCGCACGCTCGCTCCGGAACTCGAGATCCTCGCACCCGTGCGCGACGAGGCGTTCAAGCGGCCGGAACAGCTTGCGTACCTCGAGGCACGCAACCTGCCGGTCCCGCCCTTCGGCGCGGCCTACTCGGTCAATCGCGGGCTCTGGGGCGTCACGATCGGAGGCAAGGAGACGCTGGTCTCCGAGACCTGCATACCGGACGAGGCGTGGGTCCTCACGCGCGACGCCTTCACCCACCCGCAACCGACGGAGCGCCACACGGTCGGCTTCGAGGCAGGGGTCCCCTGCTCGCTCGACGGCAGGACGCTCGACCCGGTCACGCTGATCGAACAAGTCGAGGTGATCGGCGCGAAGTTCGGTGTCGGCCGGGGCATCCACCTCGGTGACACGATCATCGGCTTCAAGGGCCGCGTCGCGTTCGAGGCGCCGGCGGCGGAAGTGCTGCTCACCGCGCATCGCGAACTCGAGAAGCTCGTGCTGTCGGCGCGCCAGCAGCGCACCAAGGACGTCCTCGCCGGCCCGTACGGCGACCTCGTGCACGAAGGCCAGCACCTCGATCCGGTCTGCCGCGACATGGAGGCCTTCTTCGTCTCGACGCAGAAGCGCGTCACGGGCGAGGTGCGCCTGCTGTTCCGGCCGGGGACGGTCTTCGTCGAAGGCACGTCGTCGCGGTACTCGCTCATGAAGGCGTCGAAGGGCGCCTACGGCGAGTCGGCCGGCGAATGGACGCCGGAGGACGCGCACGGGTTCTCCAAGATGCTGGCCCTGCCGGGCATTTTCTACACGCGCGCCGGCCGCGACTGAGCTCGCCGGTCGCGGGACGTCGCAGGGGAACATTCGATGCAACAGAAGACCGTCGTCGTCGACAAGATCGCTTCGATCGCGCAGGCCTGCGGGCTCGGGCGCGAGCTGCGCATCGCCACCACCGACATTCCCTGCGAGGAAGGCGTCGTGCTGGTCGTCGAGGTGCTCAACAACAAGTCGACCTACAACACGCTCGAACTCACGAGTGGACGCATGGCCAAGGTCTCGCGCGGCGACGTCGTCGTCGGCGCCCTGGGTCATCGCCAGGCGCTGTTCGGCTACTCGGGCCACATCCCGGAGACGGTGCAGGCCGGCGACATCCTCCAGGTGCTCAACATCGGCGGCGTGCTCGGGATCTGCGATTCGGTCAACCCGGACAAGGGCAAGCCGTTCGACGCGCGAGTGCTCGGCTGCGTGCTGCAGTTCCCGTTCCTCGGCGAACGGATCGGCGTACCGGCCCGCGTCGGTTACAAGCAGCTCGATCCCGCGTCGGCGCTCGACACGCACGCCGTGCCCGTCGTCGCGCTGGCGGGCACCTGCATGGAGGCGGGCAAGACGGCCGCCGCGTGCGCGATCGTCGCCCGCATGCGCCATCGCGGGCTCTCGGTGCACGCGTTCAAGGCCACGGGTGTCTCGTTGCGTCGCGACATCCTCGCGATGGAGGATGCCGGTGCGCGCCGCAGCCAGATCTTCACGGATTTCGGCATCGTGACGACGACGGCGACATCGGGCCCCGCGCTCACCCGGACGATGCTGACCGAAATGACGCAGGGCCGTCCGGACGTCGTCGTATTCGAACTCGGCGACGGCATCCTCGGCGCGTACGGCGTCGAGGCGATCCTCTCCGCACCCGACATCGCCCGATCGCTCAGCGCCGTGATCCTGTCCGCCAACGACCCGGTGGCGGCCTGGGGAGGCGTCAAGCTGTTGCGCGAACGCTTCGGCATCGAGCCGTGCGCGGTGACCGGTCCGTCGACGGACAACGCGGTCGGGGTGGACATCATCGAGCGGCAGATGAACGTGCGCGCGATCAACGCGATGACCTCGGGCGCCGCGCTCGGCGACCACATCATCGATTCGCTCGGCATCGCGTCCGCCCAGCCGGCCACGGCGGTGAACCAGTGAACGCCCGCACGCCGGCCATCGTTCTCGGTGGCACCGGCTACGTCGCAGGTGAACTGCTGCGACTGCTCGCCGCACACCCCTATTTCGACCTGGCCGCGGTGGCCTCGGACAGCCAGCCCGACGAACCGATCGCCCAGTTCTTCAGGCACCTGCAGCCGGTGCTGCCGCACCTGCGGTTCGCGGACCACGACGAAGTGCTCGAATACGTCGCGGCCAACCCGACCACGGCAGTGTTTTCCGCCGCGCCGCACGGCGTGTCCGCGGCGCTGATCGATCGCCTGCTCGTCGCCGGCGAGCAGGCCGGCACGCAGCCGCGCGTGGTCGACATCTCGGCCGACTTCCGCTATTCGAGCGCGGAAGCCTACGAGGCCGTCTACAAGCACGAGCACGGCGCGCCGTCCCGGATCGGCGAGTTCACGTGCGCCGTGCCCGAGCACCTGAACGCGTTGTCGACGCCGCACGTCGCGCACCCGGGATGCTTCGCCACGGCGGTGCTGCTCGCGAGCGTGCCGCTGCTGTCGCTCGGTCTCGTCGAGCCGCGCCTGTTCGTCTCGGGCGTGACGGGCAGCACGGGCTCGGGCCGCAGTCCCACCGCAGGCACCCATCACCCGCAACGGCACAGCGATCTCTATTCTTACAACGCCCTCGCGCACCGGCACACTCCGGAAGTCGCCGCACTGGCCCAGGCCGCGTCGGACGTCGCCGCGGAATTCAACTTCGTGCCGCACTCGGGTCCGTTCGCACGCGGGATCCACGTGACGGTGCAGGCAGTCGCGCAGGAAAGCGTGAACAGCCACGAGCTGGTCCACGCGCTGCGTGAGTTCTACGAACAGTCGCCGTTCGTGCGGGTGAGCGGGGAGATGCCGCGGCTCAAGGACGTCGTCGCGAGCAACTTCGCGGAGCTCTCGGGCGTCAGCAACGGCCGGTCGATCGCGGTGATGTGCGTCATCGACAACCTGACCAAGGGTGCCGCCGGCGGCGCCGTGCAGTGGATGAACCGCATGTTCGGCCACGAGGAGACGGCGGGCCTGATGGCCTCCGCGCCGGGCTGGACCTGAGGAGGAAGGGGATAGGGAATAGGGGATAGGAGCACTTCGCGCCTTCTCCTCGATTATCTCCGCTTTCACGACAGACTCACTTTCAGCACGCGCCGTCACCATCCACTATCCCCTATCCCCTATCCCCATGGTTGCCTGGACTCCTCCCCCCGACCACCTCGCCCCGGTCTATGCCCAGTGGGCCCTCGACGTCGTCGGCGGCGAGGGCGTCTACCTGCACACACGCGACGGGCGCAAGGTGCTCGACCTCTACGGCGGTCACGCCGTCGCGGCGCTGGGCTATTCGCATCCGCGGCTGCTCGCCGCGCTCGGGGAGCAGGCGCGCTCGCTGATTTTCCAGAGCAATGCCGTGCCGCTCGACGTGCGTGCACGCGCCGCGACGCGATTGACGCGGTTCGCGGGTCTCGGGCTCAACACGGCGTTCTTCATCAGCACCGGTGCCGAGGCGAACGAGAATGCGCTCAAGCTCGCGCTGAGGATCACCGGTCGACGCAAGGTCGTCGCGGTCGAAGGCAGCTTCCACGGCCGCACCGCGGCGGCGGGCGCCGTGACCTGGGGCGCCATGAGGAAGTGGTACGGTTTCCCGCAGGCGCCCTTCGACGTCGAGTTCATCGCGCGCGACGACATCGATGCCGTCGAGCGCGCGGTCGGGAGCGACACGGCCGCCGCGATCGTCGAGCCGGTGCAGGGCGTCGGCGGGGCCGTGGACCTCGGCGCCGAATTCCTCGGCGCGCTGCGCTCGCGCTGCAGCGACGCCCGGACGCTGCTGATCTTCGACGAGGTCCAGTGCGGCATGGGTCGCACCGGTTATCCGTTCGCCGCGACCATGCACGGCGTCGCACCGGACATGCTCACGACCGCGAAGGCGCTCGGCGCAGGCTTCCCGTGCGCCGCGCTGCTGATGGCCAACCACGTCGCGCAGCACCTGAGGACCGACGACCTGGGCACGACGTTCGGCGGCGGCCCGATGGCCTGCGCGATGATCGAGACGGTGGTGGACGTCATCGAGACGGAAGGCCTGCTCGCCAACGTGCGCAGGCTCTCGCAGCAGATCCGCGGGACGTGCGTCGTCGGGCCCGTCGTCGGCACCCAGGGCGCCGGGTTCCTGCTCGGGCTGCGCACGCGCCGACCCGCCAGGGACGTGCAGCGTGAACTGCTCGAGCAGCACGACATCCTGACCGGCACCAGTGCGGATCCTAACGTCGTGCGCGTCCTCGCGCCGTTCGTGCTGGAGGCCGATCACGTCGAGTCGCTGCGCGCCGCTCTCGCCTCCCTTCCGGCCTAGCCGCCCGAAGCGAATTCCGCTAACTCCTATCCCCTATCCCCTATCCCCTGGTTCCTGCCGATGCGCCGCTTCCTCGACCTCGCCGACTTCCCACGCGACGACATCGTCGACCTGCTCGCGCTCGCGCAGCGGCTCAAGGAGCGCCCCGAGCCGCAGGCGCTCGCGGGCAGGATCCTCGGGCTGCTGTTCCTGAACCCCTCGCTGCGCACGCTGTCCTCATTCCAGGCCGGCATGATGCGGCTCGGCGGCAGCGCGTTCGTCGTCACGCCCGGTTCCGGCACCTGGAACGTCGAGACGCGTGACGGCGCCGTCATGAACGGCGCGGCCGCGGAGCACGTGCGCGAGGCGATCCCGGTGCTGGCCTCCTACTGCGACGCGCTCGGCATCCGCTCGTTCGCCGAAGGCAGGGACCTCGCGGCCGACCTCGCCGAAAAGCAGTTCCTGCAAATGGCCGCGCTGTGCGACAGGCCGCTCGTCAACCTGGAATCGGCGGTCAACCACCCGTGCCAGGCCCTGGCCGACTGGAAGACCATGGACGACCTGGGCGTGCCGCGGACGGGCAAGTTCGTGCTGAGCTGGGTCCATCACCCGCGAGCACTGCCCCTCGCGGTGCCCGCCGCCACGGTGCACATGGCCGCGCACCGCGGCATGGACGTCGTCGTGCTGCGCCCCGACGGCTATGCCTTGCCGGAGGCCATCATGCAGAAGGCGCGCGCGGCCGCGGCCGCCTCGGGCGGCGCGCTGACCGAGACGAGCGATCGCACGGCCGCGCTGTCCGGTGCGCACGTCGTCTATGCCAAGGAGTGGGGCTCGCCGCTGCACTACGGCGACGCGGAGGCCGAGGCGCGCGTGCGACAGCCTCTGGTCGACTGGTGCGTGCGCGAGGACTGGTTCGCACGCGCGCGCCCCGGTTGCCACTTCATGCATTGCCTGCCGGTACGCCGCAACGTCGCTGTCGCCGACGAGGTTCTGGACGGGCCGCGCAGCCGCGTGATCGCAGAGGCGGCCAATCGCATGGTCGTGCAGATGGCCGTGCTCTATCGACTGCTCAAGGGGTGAACACGATGATCGGACACAAGGGAGAACAGGCCGTCACGGTGCGGGCACTGCGGGGCGCTGCTCCGTACATCCACATGTACAAGGGCAAGGTCTTCGTGATCAAGACCGGCGGCGGGGCTTTCCGCGACGCCGCGACCATGCGCGCGTTCGTCGAGCAGGTCGCGATCCTGCACCACCTTGGCATCCGCTGCGTGCTCGTACACGGCGGCGGCCCGCAACTCGACGACGTGACCGCCAGGCTCGGCGTGGAGACGCGCATGGTGCAGGGCCGTCGCGTCACGACGGCGGCCGCGATCGACGCGACCAGCATGGTCCTGAACGGCCTGATCAACACGCAACTGCTCGCGCTGTGCCGCAGTTTCGGCATCGCCGCGGTCGGCCTGAGCGGCGTCGACGGCGGCCTCGTGCAGGCTCACCGTCGCGCGCCGGTCACGCTCGCGAACGGCGAAGTCGTCGACTACGGCATGGTCGGCGACATCGACGCGATCGACGGCTCGGTGATCACGCGGCTGCTCGACGCGGGTTTCCTGCCGGTGATCAGCCCGCTCTCCTGCGACGCCGCCGGGCAGCTGCTCAACGTCAACGCAGACACGGTCGCGGCCGCAATCGGCGGCGCGCTCGTCGCCGAAAAGCTGATCCTCTGCACGGGCGCGCCCGGCATCCTCGAGCGCCTCGACGACCCGCAGTCGCTGATTTCGTACACCGACCTGGCCGGGTTGCGGCGGCTGCGCGAGGAAGGCGCTATCAGCGACGGCATGCTGCCCAAGTCGAGTGCGATCGAAGCGGCGATTCGCGGCGGCGTACGTCGCGTGCACGTGATCTCGTACGCCGAGACCGACGCCCTGCTCGCGGAGATCTTCACCAACGAAGGCAAGGGCACGCTGGTCGTGGCCGACACGAAGGCGCTGACGGCGGCGGAACAGGGGAAGTAGGAGTGTCCAGTGTCCAGTGTCCAGTGGTCAGTCGGAGCCCGCCTGCGTCGGCGCGGCGGCGAAGCCGCCTTCCTACTGACCGCTGGACACTGAACACTAGACACAATCCGCTAGCCACTCGGAGATCTGCATGACCCGACTCTGGGACAAAGGCGCACCGCTCGACGAGCGCGTACTGCGCTTCACGGCGGGCGAGGACCACGCGCTAGACAACCGGCTCGTGCCGTACGACGTGCGCGCTTCGATCGCGCACGCCGAGATGCTGCACGACTGCGGCCTGCTCTCGTTCGAGGAACTCGACGCGATCCGGGGAGGCCTCACCGAAATCGCCGCGGCGCACGCGCGCGGCGATTGGTCGATCACCCTCGACCTCGAAGATGGCCAGACCGCGCTCGAGACGCTGCTCACTCGCCGGATCGGCGAAGCCGGGGCGCGTCTCCACGCCGGCCGGTCGCGCAACGACCAGGTGCTCGTCGCGCTGCGCCTCTACCTGCGCGACGCGATCGAAGCCATCGCCGCCAACGCGCGCGCGGTCGTCGGGGCGCTCGAAACGCTGGCAACCGACCAGGGCATGGTCGCGCTGCCCGGCTACACGCACATGCAGCAGGCGATGCCCAGTTCGGTCGCGCTGTGGGCCGGGGGTTTCGCGGCCGAGCTGAACGACGACGTCGAGGGCCTGCGTCAGGCCCATCGCCGGATTTCGAGGAATCCGCTCGGCTCGGCGGCCGGTTACGGCACGCCCAACCTGCCCATCGACCGGGAGGGGACACGCAGGCGCCTCGACTTTCCCACGAATCACGATCCAGTGACGGCCGTACAGCTGTCGCGCGGCAAAGCCGAGGCGGAGGTGCTGTTCGAGATCACGCTGCTGATGCAGGACCTGGGTCGACTCGCCGCCGACCTGCTCCTCTTCTACACACGCGAGTTCGGTTTCGTGGAACTGCCGGACGCCTTCACGACCGGCTCCTCGATCATGCCGCAGAAGCGCAACCCCGACGTGTTCGAGCTGGTGCGTGGACGCACGGCCACGGCGCAGGCCTGCCTCGTGGAGGTGCTCGCCGTCACCGCGAAACTGCCTTCGGGCTACCAGCGGGACCTGCAGCTCATCAAAGCGCCGCTGTTCCGGTCGATCGACGTCTGTCTCGAGTCGCTCGACATCATGACGGCCGCGATTCCGCAGGTGCGCTTCCGGACCGACCGCATCCGGCTCGACGCCGACATCCATGCTGCGGCCGAGGCCAACGCCCTCGTCGCCAGCGAAGGCATCCCGTTTCGCGAGGCATACAAGCGGGTCGGCGCGAAATATCGCGCTGGGGAGTAACGCGACCACGCGGGACGCGATAGCATCCCCGCCGCATCGCCATCGCTGCGGGGACTCGGGATGACGCCACTGTCCGCCACCACGGGGCTTCGGGCTCTGTTCCTGACGCTCGCGCTCGTCGCCGCCTCGGGCGAAGCGCTGGCGCAGGCCGACTACTCGCGCCTCGGCCGGGACCTCACGCCGGTCGGCGCCGAGCGCGCGGGCACTGCGGACGGCACGATCCCCGCCTGGGACGGCGGTCTCCGGGAGCCGCCCCCCGGGTGGACGCCCCAGCAGGGTTATGTCGATCCGTTCCCGGGCGACCAGCGCTTGTTCACGATCACCGGGACCAATGCAGCGCAATACGAAGCGAAGCTGACCCGCGGACAGCTCGCGCTGCTGCAGAAATTTCCGCAGAACTTCCGCATGAACGTTTATCCGACGCGGCGCACGGTGGGGTATCCCGAGGCCGTCACCGACAAGGTGGCCGCGCGAGCCGGCAAGGTCTCGCTGCAAGGCTTCGGGCTCAAGGACCTCGGCGGCTCGACGACGCCGTTTCCGATCCCGCAGAACGGTCTCGAGGCGATCTGGAACCACCTCGTGCGTTACCTCGGCGGCGGCATCGTGCGCACCGGGCACTCGTTCCCGGTACGGCCCAGCGGCGACTACTTCAAGATCGGCTTCCGGGCACAACGCATCTACGCGCAGAACGTCGAGGGTGCCGAGCCCAATCGGCTGTTCTATGCGCTCGGCTATTTCACCGAGCCGGCCACGCTGCGTGGCACGATCTTCCTCGTGCACGAACCCGTCGACCAGGTGGCCGAGCAACGCTCGGCGTGGATCTACAACTCGGGTGCACGGCGCGTTCGGCGCGCCCCGGACCTGGCGTACGACGGCATCAACGACGGGTCGGAAGGCATGCTGACAACCGACCAGGTGGACGGCTATAACGGCGCACCCGACCGCTACGATTGGAAGCTGCTCGGCAAGCGCGAAGTCTACGTTCCCTACAACTCGTACCGGCTATCGGACAAGACGCTCCGGTACAAGGACGTGATCAAGCCGAAGTCGATCGATCCGGAGTACGTGCGGTACGAACTGCATCGCGTCTGGGTGGTCGAGGGCACGCTACGGACCGGGCAGCGGCACATCTACGGCAAGCGCACGTTCTACCTCGACGAGGACAGCTGGTCGGTACTCGCGGAAGACGTGTACGACACGCGTGGCCAGCTGTGGCGCGCGTCTCTGCACGGCCTCGTGCACGCCTACGACGCACGGGTGCCGTTCTATCGCTTCGGCATCTACCACGACCTGAACAGCGGCGGCTACCTCGTCGGCGGCCTCGACAGCGAGGTCAAGGAACCGATCCAGTTCGACGCGAAGGCGCGGATCACCGACTTCCAGCCGGACGCGCTGCGACGGCTGGGCGGCGCGCTTTGAGGTAGCGGTCGCCGCTCACGGCTCCAGCAGGGTGCGGATCAGCTTCTCGACCGCGGTGCGGAGTTCGGCCCTGTCGAGCCCCGGCTCGCGCGCGGCGCGCAGCGCGAGGCCATCGACGACGAAACGCATCCCGAGCGCGCGCGAGCGCGCCTGCCCGGCGGACATGCCGGCGCCGCCCTGCTCGCGGGGCCGGCGCAACCACGCCTCGAACGTCGCGCGCGTCGCCTCGTCCGAAGCGCGCAGGGCCTGCGCGATCTCGGGATTGCGAGTGGCCTCTGCGCTCATCTCGAGCAGCAGTGCGACGCTCATGATCGCGGGGTCGTGGCGGCACCACTGTTCGAAGGCGTCGACCAGGCCGTCGACGATCTGCACGGACGACTGCAGCTGCCGGA
The DNA here is from genome assembly GCA_035691185.1 of Steroidobacteraceae bacterium. GTDB lineage: Bacteria > Pseudomonadota > Gammaproteobacteria > Steroidobacterales > Steroidobacteraceae > RPQJ01. The sequence continues at coordinate 27,479 of DASSJN010000039.1, read as the reverse complement.
TGAGCGACCGCTTTTCGTCCAGCTGGCGCTGGACGATCGCTAGCACGATCGCATTCTTGCTTTCGAAATAGCGGTAGATCAGGCCCGCGCTCATCTGCGCGGCCTCGGCGATGCTCGCCATGCTCGCCGCGTGGAAGCCATGCTCGATGAAGCACCCGAGCGCCGCACAGAGGATCCGGTCGCGCTGCGCGTCGGCACGGCTGCCGGCCACCGCCGGAACGTCGTTCATCGTGTCGCCTCGCGCCAGCCGCCGCCGAGCACCTGGTACAGCGTCACGCGGTTCGTCTGCTCGGCCAGCCGTGTCGTGATCAGTGCCTGCTGCGAGACGTACAGCGTCCGCTGCGCCTCGAGCCGGATCAGGTAGCTGTCGCGGCCCGCTTCGTAGCGGGCGATCGACAACTCCTCGGCCTTCGTGGCTGCCTCGACCAGCTGCTCGAGCGCCTGCCGCTGCGAGGCGAGCGTCGAGGTCAGCGCGAGGGCGTCGGCCACCTCGCGGAAGCCGCGCTGGATCGTGCCTTCGTACTGCGCGAGCGCGATGTCGCGGTCGGCGCGCGCCGCACCTAGATTCGCGCGCAGCCGGCCACCCTCGAAGATCGGCACGTTGACGCGCGGGACGAAGCTCCAGGTATTCGTGCCGCTGCCCAACAGGCCCGACAACTCGTCGCTGGCCGAGCCGACCGCGCCGGTCAGCGTGATGGACGGAAAGAACGCGGCTCGCGCCGCGCCGATGTTCGCATTGGCGCCCCGCAGCTGGCGCTCCGCCTCGAGCACGTCCGGGCGTCGCAGCAACACGTCCGACGGCAGCCCCACCGGCAGCGCGTCGAGGCCCGTGACGTCGGGGTCGAATCCGGTCGGCAGCACGCCCGGGTCCACCGTCCCGCCGACGAGCAGGTTCAGCGCGTTCACGTCCTGCGCGATCTGGCCTGCGTAGCGTGCGAGGTCGGCGCGCGCGGCTTCCACCTGCGTGCGCGCCTGGTGCACGTCCAGCGCGGAGACCGCGCCGAATTCGTGTCGCTTCTGCGTGATTGCGAAGTTGTCGTCCCACGTGCGCAGCGTCTCGCGCGCGAGTTCCAATTGCTCCTGGTCCGCCGCGAGCGTCAGGTAGACGCTTGCGACCTCGGCGACCAGGCTCAGCTGCGCGCTGCGACGCGCTTCCTCCTGGGCGAAATATCGCTGCAGCGCTGTCTCGCTCAGGTTGCGCACGCGACCGAAGAGGTCGAGTTCGAAGGCCGTGACGGCGAGGTCGGCCGCATAGGTTTCGGTCGTGCGCTGGCCGTCACCGCCCTGGCGGACCATCGTGCCGGCGGCGCCGACGGAGGGGACGCGATCGGCGCGCTGGATGCGGTAGGACTGCCGGGCACGCTCCACGTTGAGCACGGCCACGCGCAGGTCCCGATTGTTCCTGAGCGCTCGGTCGATCAGGTCCTCGAGGCGGGGGTCGACGAAAAAGTCGCGCCAGCCGATGTCGGCCGCCGCGGCCTCGGCCTCCCCTGCAGCGGCGGCCGGCGCGACGGGCGCCGTGGCCGTCATCGGCGGCAATGGCCACTGCGCCGGGATCGACGGCTGGGCGTCCGGCAGCCGCGGCTCGAGCACGCCACAGGCGCTCGTGGCGCAGACGAGCGCCAGCGTGACGGCAGTGGCGATGGACTTACTCATGGGCGGCACCTCCGGCCGGCACCGGTTCGCCGGCAGACGCTTGCGGTGCATGCGGCTTCTTGCGCACGAGCCAGCGCTCGACGACGACGAAGAACAGCGGGATGAAGATCAAGCCGAGGCTCGTGCCGACGATCATGCCGCCCAGGACGCCGGTCCCGATCGCACGCTGCGCACCCGACCCGGCGCCGGTCGCGATCGCGAGCGGCAACACGCCGAACCCGAACGCGAGTGAGGTCATCAGGATCGGCCGCAGCCGGATCTTCGCGGCCTGCATCGCCGCTTCGACGAGGTCCATCCCCTTCTCGTAGTTCGCCTTGGCGAACTCGATGATCAGGATGGCGTTCTTGCTCGTGAGGCCCAGCGTCGTCAGCATCGCGACCTGGAAGTAGACGTCGCGCTGCATGCCGAGCAGCGTGCTGCCGAGCGTCGCGCCCAGGATGCCCAGCGGCGCGACCATGAGCACCGCCGTCGGAATCGACCAGCTCTCGTACAGCGCCGCGAGGCAGAGGAAGACGATCGCGAACGACAGCGCGTAGAGGAGCGGCGTCTGCGCTCCCGCCTGCCGCTCCTGGTACGAGGCGCCGCTCCACTCGATCCCGAACCCGGGCGGCAGCTGCCGCATGAGCGCCTCGATCTCCGCCATGGCCTGGCCGGTGCTGACGCCCGCGGCCGCCTCGCCCTGGATTTCCATGGCCGAGACGCCGTTGTAGCGCTCGAGTCGCGGCGAGCCGTAGCTCCACTCCGAGGTCGCGAACGATGACACCGGCACCATGCCGCCCTCGGCATTGCGCACCGACCAGAGGCGGAAGTCCTCGGGCGTCATGCGGTACGGCGCGTCGGCCTGCACGTACACGCGCTTGACGCGCCCGCGGTCGATGAAGTCGTCGATGTAGCTGCCGCCCCACGCCGCTGACAGCGTCGAGTTGACGTTCGCGATCTCGACGCCGAGCGCCGCGGCCTTGGCGGTGTCGATGTTCAGCTTGAACTGCGGCGTGTCGTCCTGGCCGTTCGGGCGCACGTTCGTCAGCAGCTTGCTCTGCGTCGCCAGTCCGAGCAGCTGGTTCCGCGCGGCGACCAGCGCCGCATGGCCGTGGCCGGCGTTGTCCTGCAGGTAGAACGTGAAGCCCGTGGCGACGCCGAGTTCGGTCACCGGCGGCGGGGCGAACGCGAAGGCCATCGCGTCCTTGATCTGCATGAGCGCGCCCATCGCACGGCGTGCGACCGCCTTGACGTGCAGGTCGGCCGAATCGCGTTCGTCCCACGGCTTCAGGTTGACGAACGCCATGCCCGCGTTCTGGCCGCCGCCGGCGAAACTGAACCCGACGATGGCGAAGATCGACCTGATCGCGGGTTCGTTCTCGAGGAAGTGCTGCTCGACCTTCTCGATCGACTGCAGCGTTCGCTGCTGGGTCGACCCGACGGGCGCGGACACCATCGAGATCAGGGAGCCCTGGTCCTCGTCGGGCAGGAATGCGCTCGGCAACCGCAGGAACAGGAACAGCATGACGGCCGCGAGCCCGAGGAACACCAGCAGGAAGCGACCGGTGCGGGCGAGCACGGTGCGCACCGCACCCTCGTAGCTGCGCGTGCCGCGATCGAAGTTGCGGTTGAACCAGCGGAAGAAGCCGCGCGATTCGTGTTGCTCGCCCTTGCGGACGGGCTCGAGCAGCGTGGCGCAGAGCGCGGGCGTCAACACGATCGCGACCAGCACCGAGAGCGCCATCGCCGAGACGATCGTCGCGGAGAACTGCCGGTAGATCACACCGACGGAGCCCGCCAGGAACGCCATCGGGATGAACACTGCGGCGAGCACGAGGCCGATGGCGACCAGCGCGCCGGTGATCTGGTCCATCGACTTGCGCGTCGCCTCCAGCGGCGAGAGGCCCTCCTCCCGCATCAGGCGCTCCACGTTCTCGACCACGACGATCGCATCGTCCACGAGCAGGCCGATCGCGAGCACCATCGCGAACATCGTGAGCACGTTGATCGAGAAGCCGAGCGCCGCGAGCACGCCGAACGTGCCGAGCAGCACCACCGGCACCGCGATGGTCGGGATCAGCGTCGCCCGGAAGTTCTGCAGGAACAGGTAAATGACCAGGAACACCAGGACGATCGCCTCGACGAGCGTCTTCACGACCTCGATGATGGCCGCGCGCACGAAAGGCGTCGTGTCGAACGGAATGACCGTCGCGAGGCCGGCCGGGAAGAACGGCCGCAACTCGTCCAGCCGTTCGCGCACGGCGGTCGAGGTCGCGAGCGCGTTGGCGCCGGTCGCGAGCGAGATCGCCATGCCGACGGCCGGCTGGCCGTTGAAGCGCGTGATGACGCTGTAGTTCTCGGCGCCGAGTTCGACGCGGGCGACCTCCCCGAGTCGCAGCGCCGAGCCGTCCGGGTTGCTGCGTACGACGATGTCGCGAAACTGCTCGGGCGTCTGCAGCCGGGACTGGGAGCTGATGGTGGCGTTGAGCTGCTGTCCGTCCACCGCCGGCGTGCCGCCGAGCTGCCCCACCGTAACCTGCGCGTTCTGCGCCCGCACCGCGGCGGTGATGTCGGACACGGCCAGCCGATAGGTCTCGAGCTTGTGCGGGTCGAGCCAGATGCGCATCGCATACGGAGCGCCGAAGAGCTGCACGGTGCCGACACCTTCGACGCGGCTCAGGGGGTCGAGGAGGTTGGCGCCGACGTAATCGGCAAGGTCCTCGCGCTTCATGCTGCCGTCCTTCGACACGAAGCCGATGATCAGCAGGAAGCCCGTGCGCGACTTGGTCACGCTGACGCCCTGGCGCTGCACTTCCTGCGGCAGCAGCGGCATCGCGAGCTGCAGCTTGTTCTGCACCTGTACCTGCGCGATGTCGGGATTCGTGCCGGACTGGAACGTCAGCGAGACCTGCGCCTGGCCCGAGGCCTGGCTCGTCGCAGACATGTAGATCAGGCCGTCGAGGCCTTTCATGTTCTGCTCGATGATCTGGGTAACCGCGTTCTCGACGGCCTCGGCGGACGCGCCCGGGTAGCTGGCACTGATCGTCACGGCCGGTGGTGCGATCGTCGGATACATCGAGATGGGCAGCTGCGTGATCGAGAGGCCGCCCGCGATCATGATGATGATCGCGATGACCCACGCGAAAATGGGTCGGTCGATGAAGAAACGTGCCATGGGCGGGCCTTACTTCTGCGCCGCGGTTCGAGTGGCGGCCGGCGTCGCGGCCTCCGTGGCCTGCACCAGTGCGCCGGGCCTGATCTTCTGCAGGCCTTCGACGACCACCCTGTCGCCCGGGGCGAGACCCTCTTCGACGAGCCACTTGTCGCCGATGGTCTGACTCACGCGGACCTCGCGGACTTCGACCTTTTCGTCCGCGCCGACGATCATCGCCGTGGTGCCGCCCTTCGGATCGCGCGCGATGCCCTGCTGCGGCACGAGCACGCCGTTTTCGCGCACACCCCGGCCGATGACTGCCCGCACGTACATGCCGGGGAGCAGCACGTGGTCCGGGTTCGGCACGACGACGCGCAACGCGAAGCTGCCCGTGGTGGGGTCGACGCTGACCTCGGAAAAGGCGAGCTTGCCGGTGTGCTCGTACGGAGAGCCGTCCTCGAGCACGATGGTCACGGGCAGGTCGGACGCGCCCGCGAGGCGACCGGAGGCCAGTTCCCGGCGCAGCTGCAGCCATTCCGCGCTCGACTGCGTGAGGTCGACGTAGATCGGATCGAGCTGCTGCACGGTGGCGAGCGGTTCGGCCTGGTTGGCGGTCACGAGCGCACCCTGCGTGACCGACGACCTGCCGATGCGGCCGCTGATCGGCGCAACGATCCGTGCGTACCCGAGGACGGTCGCGGCACGGTCCGCCGCCGCCTGCGCCGCCTTGAGGTCCGCCTGCGCGTGGCGCAGCGCCGCGGCGGCATTTTCGTCGTCCTGCTGGCTAACGGCATCGACCCGGACGAGCTGCGCGCTGCGTTTAGCGTCGAGGTCCGCCGTCTCGAGCGTCGCCTGTGCGCGCACGACGTTGGCGCGGGCGCTGTTGAGGTCCGCGCGGTACGTGGCGTCGTCGATCTGGTACAGCGGCTGACCCTGCTTCACCAGGCCGCCCTCCGTGAACAGACGCTTGAGGACGATGCCGTCCACTTGCGGTCGAACCTCGGCCACGAGGTACGCCGTCGAACGACCGGGCAGCTCGCGCGTGAGCGTCACCTTCTCCGACCTGAGCGTGACGATGGTGACCGGCACCGGTGCCCCGCCCTCGGGCGTGTCCTGCTGATCTCCACAGGCCGCCGTCAGCGCAGCCAGGGCAGCCAGAACGATGGAAAAGCCGGCCGTCTTCGCGCGCGAAAGCGATGTCATGGCAAACCTCGAGACCTGGAACGAACGCTGCGCGCGGGTCGCGGGCGAGCGGGACGGGTCAAGAATGAACGGTCATTCTCAATTGGGCAAGGGATCTGGACGGCGACTCACCTCGCGCAGGCCTCGACTCGTCGCACGGCGCGGCCGCACGCTGCGCTTTCGCTCGGAGCCGGCCGGTCTGACTCCGCCGGGTTGTCGAGAGTGACCGGGGCGGGTGCGCCGTTCGACGGTCAGTCGAGGCCGAGCTGGAACGCCGCCTCGATGTCCTTTTTCGAATAGACCTTGAAGGAGATCAGCGTCTCCGAACTCGTAATGCCTGGCAGCTTGCGCATCTTCTCGCTGATGACCCGGGCGAGGTCCTCGTTCTCGCGGACTTTCACGAGCGCAACGAGGTCGTACTGACCCGCCACCGAGAACACCTCGCGCACGCCCTCGAGCTCGGCCATGGTCTGGGCGAGTTCCGGCACCTTGTCGGTTTCGGCCTTGATCAGGACGACGGCGGTGACCATGGGGGAAGTGTCTAGCGGTTGGTGTTCAGTGTCCAGTCCGAAGCGCCAGGCAGCGCGGCGCGCCGCCGCCTTCCGACCATCCGTTCGACGCTGTCCGCTGAACACTCCTCACTCTGCGTCCGGCTGCGCCTCCGGCCGGGCGGCCGCGAACGCGGGCAGCGCTTCGAGGTGCCGGCAGATCGACACGAGCCGGGGGTACGCCGACACGTCGACCTGGAATCGGCGTGCGTTGTACATCTGAGGCACGACGCAGACGTCGGCGAGGGTGACCTGCGAGCCGTAGCAGTAGAGCTGGCCGTCGGCGGGCACGGGGCTGCCGCCGGCTGCGCCCACCCAACGCTCGAGCGCGGAGAAACCGCGGTGTATCCAGTGCGCCATCCAGCGGTTCACGGCCGCATCGTCCGCCCCGAACTCGCGGCGCAGGTAACCGACGATCGGCACGTTGTTGAGCGGATGCGTGTCGCACGCGATCGCGAGCGCCATGCCGCGCACGATGGCGCGGTCGCGTGCGGAACCGGGCAGCAGGCGCGGCTCGGGATGGATTTCCTCGAGGTACTCGCAGATTGCGAGCGACTGCGGAACGACGAACCCGTCGTCGGCCAGCGCCGGCACGAGACCCTGCGGATTCAGCGCCAGGTAGTCCGGTTTCTTCTGTTCGCCGCCGTCACGCACCAGGTGCTTGGGCACGGCCTGGTACGCGAGCCCCTTGAGGTTCAGCGCGATTCGCACGCGGTAGGCAGCCGAGCTGCGCCAGTAGGTGTAGAGCGTCAGGGACATGGGAGTGTCCAGTGTTCAGTGTCCAGCGGATAGTCGGAGGGGCCGCCGGTGTCGGCCCGCGGGCAGCCGCTCCGACTGAACACTAGACACTAAACACTGGACACGTCTCACACAATCGTCGTGCGCAGCGTTTCGAGGCTGTCGATGCCGCCGACGATGCTGTCGCCGCGCTGCACCGGTCCGACCCCCGCCGGCGTGCCGGTGAAGATCAGGTCGCCCGGTTGCAGTTCGTAGAGCGTCGAGAGTTCGGCGATGATTTCGGGCACGCTCCAGATCATCTCGGCGACGTTGGCGTCCTGTCGCGGCTGACCGTTGACCTCGAGCCAGATGCGGCCCGACGCGACGTGGCCGCCCTCGCCGACCGAACGGATGGCCGAGAGCGGCGCCGAGTGGTCGAAGCCCTTCGCGACGTCCCAGGGCAGGCCCGCTCCCCTGGCGGCGGCCTGCAGGTCGCGGCGCGTCAGGTCGTTGCCGACTGCATAACCGAAGACGTGCTCGAGCGCGGTCGCCGGCGCGATGTTGCGTCCGCCGACGCCGATGGCGACGACGAGTTCGATCTCGTGGTGCAGGTTCGTCGTGCGCGGCGGGTACGGCACGGCAGCGCCGTTCGGCACCACCGCGTCGGCCGGCTTCATGAAAAAGCACGGCGCCTCACGCTCGGGGTTCGCCCCCATCTCGCGCACGTGCGCGGCGTAATTGCGCCCCACGCAGTAGATCCGGTGCACCGGGAAGCGTGCCGTCTGGCCCTGGATCTCGACGGAGGGGGAGGCGACGGCGAAGGGCGCGGCGTGGGTGGTCATGAGTCACCTCGATCGATCTTCGCCGGCCTCGTCCTGCGCGCGCAGCAACGCCGGCAGAAAGACTTCCTGAACCAGTATGGGCCGGCCGCCCAGGCGGTACACGGCGCGCCGGGCCCAGAGCGTGGCCTGCTGCGCGTCCGGTGTCGCGTCGCTCGCGGCAATCGCGAGCGCGCTGTCGGGCGGCAATGCGGCGTACTCCAGCGGCTCGCGCTCGAGCGGCTCGGTGGCCTGCCGCAGCGACTCGCCGAGGGGTGAATCGCCGAGCTCGCGCAGCCACGGATAACGCTGCAGCGTCGGCTCCGGCAGCACCGTCTGCGCGTACAGGACGCGCTCGCCTTCGCAGCAGAACTCGATCTCGCGCAGCAGGCAGCGCGCGTCGTAGACCGCGAGCCGCGCCTGCAGCTCATCGGACAGCCGTGCGCTGCGCAACGGGCCCAGCATGCGGAACCGCATCGCGTCTCCGCACAACGCCCGGATGCGCGCCGTCAGCAGCCCGGGCTCGGCGAGCCAGCTCCGCAGGGCGGGCGGCGCATGCCGCTCGACACGCTCGAGCGGCCCCCACTGTGCCAGGACGTCCAAGTCCGCTGCGCGTCCGCTCAGAACTGGTCGGCGGTGAGCGCCATCAGCGTGCTCGTGCTCGCGCGCACGGCCGTCCCGTACGTGAGCGCACGCGGCATGACGTGCTCGGCATAGAACTTCGCGAGGATCACCTGCGTCCTGAGAAAGACTGCGTCCGCCGACTCCGTCTCGAGCTTCCGGACCGCCGCGAGCGCACCGCGCGCAAATTGCCAGCCGCCGATGACGGTGCCGACCAGCATCAGGTAGTTGAAGGCCGCGGCCCCCAGGAGTTCGGGATCCTTACGCTCGCCCGTGAGCAGGTGCGTCGAGCACTGCACGATCTCGTCGAGGCCCTTCGCAAGCCACAACCGCACGCTCGCCATCTCCTCGCCTGCGTTCGCGAGCGGCGCATCCTGCGCACGCATCTCCGAGACGAACGCCGAGACGGTCGTGCCGCCATCGCGCAGCAGCTTGCGGCCGACGAGGTCGATCGCCTGGATCGCGTTCGTGCCCTCGTAGATCGAGGCGATGCGTACGTCGCGGTAATACTGCGCGACGCCGGTCTCCTCGACGTATCCCATGCCGCCGTGGACCTGGATGCCGAGTTCGGTGACCTGCTGGCCGACCTCGGATCCGAAGGCCTTTGCGATCGGCGTCATCAGGTCGCCGCGGGCGAGCCAGGCGGCAGAGGTCTCCGGCGTATCGCCGTGGTTGCCGCGATCGAGGCACGAGGCGGTGTAGTAGCAGATCGAGCGCGCGGCCTGCGTCAGGGAGCGCATCAGCAGCAGCGTGCGCCGGACGTCCGGGTGGCGGATGATCGCGACGCGGCCTTTTTCACCCGCCGCGCGACCCTGCACGCGCTCGCGCGCGTACTGCGCGGCGGCCTGGTATGCCCGGTCCGCGAGGCCGACGCCCTGCGCACCGACGCCGAGCCGCATGTAGTTCATCATCGTGAACATCGCGGCGAGACCTTCGTTCTCGGTGCCGACGAGGAAACCCTGTGCGCCGCCGCCGTCGCCGAAGGCCATCACGCAGGTCGGGCTGCCGTGAATGCCCAGTTTGTGCTCGACCGAGACGGCGTAGACGTCGTTGCGGTCGCCGATCGACCCGTCGGGGTTCACTTTGTATTTCGGCACCAGAAACAGCGAGATGCCTTTCGTGCCCTGCGGCGCGCCGGGCTGACGCGCGAGCACGAGGTGAAGGACGTTGTCCGTCATGCCGTGATCGCCCCAGGTGATGAAGATCTTGCGCCCGGTCAGCAGAAAGCTGCCGTCAGGCTGTGGCTCGGCCCTGGTCGTCAGCGAGGAAAGGTCCGAGCCGGCCTGCGGCTCGGTCAGGCACATCGTGCCGGTCCACTCGCCGGCGACGAGTTTGCCGAGGTAACGCTGCTTCAATTCGTCCGATCCGTGACGGTCGAGCGCCAGGATGGCGCCCTGCGACAGTTCGGGACACAGCGCGAAGGAGACGTTTGCTGCCGCCCACATCTCGTCGCACGCGATCGAGAGCGTCTTGGGCAGGCCCTGGCCGCCGAAGTCCGGGGTCGCGGCGATGCCGGGCCAGCCGCCCTCGCGAAACATGTGGTAAGCCGCCTTGATTTCGTCGGGGACCTGCACGCCCCGATCGACCACCTTGACGCCCTGCCTGTCGGCGAGCACGTTGGTCGGTGCGAGCACCGACGCGGCGAACTTGCCGGCTTCCTCGAGGATTGCCTCGACCACGTCCACATCCACGCCCGAAAACGCCTGCAGCGCCGCCACGTCATCGAAATCGGACAGATGCTCGATCGTGAAGCGCATCTGCTGCAGCGGGGCGCGATAGTCAGCCATGGTCCTCTCCGGCATCCGTCGGTTTTGTGCTCTGCAACATTCAATTCTGCACTGCGCGCGAAAATAGGGACACTCCGAATTTTCCGCCTTTACAATGCCGGCCTTCTCGCGAGGCCCACATGAGCATCTGGTTTCGACCCCTCACGCTGGAGGACGCCCAGCGCACGTTCGGCGGCGGTGGCGACCTGGCCCATCATCTCGGCATCGCCCTGACCGAAATCGGCTCCGACTACCTGCGCGGGACCCTGCCCGTCGACGAGCGAACCCGCCAGCCGTTCGGCCTGCTGCACGGCGGCGCCAGCGTCACACTCGCCGAAACGCTCGGCAGCATGGCCGCGAACTTCTGTGTCGACACGACGAAGTTCTATTGCGTCGGCCAGGAGATCAACGCGAACCACGTGCGCTCGGCCAGGTCTGGTCACGTGACCGGCACGGCCCGCCCAATCCACCTGGGGAGCCGTTCCCACGTCTGGGACATCCGGATCGAAGACGCGGCCGGGCGGCTCACCTGTGTATCGCGCCTGACGATGTCCGTGATCGAAGCGCCGGGCAGTGGCGCCGACCACCTGATCGAGACCCTGAGGAAGGGCGCATGAGCTGCCGGGCGGCCTGGAGCCTCGCGGCTCTCGGCGTGCTGGCGGCCGGCGTGACTGGCTGCGGACTCAAGGGTGCGCTCGAGATGCCGGAGAAATCCACCAACGTCGTGATCCGCGGACCGCAACAGCCCCCGGCCGGGACGGGTACGGCTGCGCCGGCGGAGCCCACACCGGCGCCTGAGGAGCCGACAAAACCCGCTGAGCCGTCGACCACCAGGGCGCCGACGGACGATCGCCTGCCGCCACCGCCACTGCCCGGCGGTAACCCGGGGTCCGCACGCGGTGGTTGAACAGGACACGCTCGTCCTCGTCGACGGCTCGTCGTACCTGTACCGGGCCTTCCACGCCCTGCCGCCCCTGACGAACTCGCGGGGCGAACCCACGGGTGCCGTGCTCGGCGTGCTCAACATGCTCCATCGCATGCTGCGCGAGCAGAACCCCCAGCACGTCGCGGTGGTGTTCGATGCGCCCGGCAAGACGTTCCGCGACGACCTGTTCGCCGAGTACAAGGCCCACCGCCCGGCGATGCCCGACGACCTGCGTGCGCAGATCGAGCCCCTGATCGCGGCGGTGGAGGCGCTCGGGCTGCCGCTGCTGCGTATCCCGGGCGTCGAAGCCGACGACGTGATCGGCACGCTCGCGCAGCGCGCAGCCGCGGGCGGCCAGCGCGTGCTGATCTCGACCGGCGACAAGGACATGGCGCAGCTCGTCACGGCGCGCATCACGCTGGTCAACACGATGACGAACTCGTCGCTCGACCGGGCAGGCGTGAAGATCAAGTTCGACGTCTACCCGGAGCAGATCGTCGACTACCTCGCGCTCGTCGGCGACAGCTCCGACAACATCCCGGGCGTGCCGAAGGTCGGGCCCAAGACGGCGGCCAGGTGGCTGGACCACTACGTCACGCTCGACAACCTGCTCGCGCACCAGCACGAGATCGAAGGCAAGGTCGGCGAGAGCCTGCGCGTCTCGCAGGCGGACCTCGCGCTTTCACGCCAGCTGGCGAGGATCCGCTGCGACTGCGAGCTGCCGATCGGCCCGCAGGATCTGCAACGCCGCCCGCCCGACACCGCCCGACTGCGCGAGCTCTACATGCGGCTCGAGCTGCGTTCCCTGCTCAAGGGCCTCGACACCTCTCCCACGGAGACGGCCGCGGTCGGACGGAGTCCGGGTGAGGGTATCGGGGTTGACCTTTCGCGCGGTGAGTTCCCTCGGGAGGGACACCCCTCACCCGGCTTTCCGCCGGCCTCTCCTGCCGGCGCGGCAGACGTGCCCGGAGCGGTCGCGCCGACCTCAGCGGGGTGGGCGCCGGGGCGCAACTACGAGATCGTCCTGGCGCCGGACCATTTCAACCGCTGGCTCGAGGTGTTGCGCAACGCCGAGCTGGTCTCGTTCGACACCGAGACCAGTTCGCTCGATTACATGCAGGCGGAGATCGTCGGGGTCTCGTTCGCCGTCGAGGTGGGGCACGCGGCGTACGTCCCGCTCGCGCACACCTACCCCGGTGCGCCCGAGCAGCTGAACCGCGCGGAAGTGCTGCGGCTGCTCACACCGCTGCTCGAGGACCCCGTTCGTGCCAAGGTCGGCCATCACCTCAAGTACGACGCACACGTGCTGCGCAACCACGGCATCGAGCTGCGCGGCATGCGTTTCGACGCGATGCTCGAGTCGTACGTGCTCAACAGCGTCGCGACCCGTCACGACCTCGATTCGACGGCGCGACTCTATCTCGGCGTCCAGACGATCCATTACGAGGACCTGGTCGGCAAGGGAACGCGCCAACTCGCGTTCAACGACGTGCCGGTGGAGGGCGCCGCGGAGTATTCCGCCGAGGATGCCGACGTCGCGCTGCGGCTGCACCGTGCGCTCTGGCCACGACTCGAGCGCACGCCGGGTCTCGTGCGCCTGTACACGGAGATCGAGCAACCGCTCGTGCCGGTGCTGCTCGACATGGAGCACTGCGGCGTACTGGTCGATGCCCAGATGCTCAAGCGCCAGAGCCAGGAGCTGTCGAGGGGACTGGTCGAGCTGGAAAAACGCGCGCACGAGATCGCGGGCCATCCGTTCAACGTCGAATCGCCCAAGCAGTTGCGTGAAGTCCTGTTCGGCGAACTCGGGCTGCCCGTCAAGCGCAAGACGCCGTCCGGCGATCCATCGACGGCCGAGGACGTGCTGGAGGAACTGGCCGAGGAGTTCGAACTGCCGCGGGTGATCATGGATTACCGCGGGCTCGCCAAGCTGCGCTCGACCTACACGGACCGGCTGCCGGAGCAGATCAATCCGCGTACCGGCCGCGTCCACACTTCGTACCACCAGGCCGTCGCTGCGACCGGCCGACTGTCGTCGACGGACCCGAACCTGCAGAACATCCCGATCCGCACGCCCGAAGGCCGGCGGATCCGCCAGGCGTTCCTGGCGCCGTCCGGACACGTGCTGATTGCCGCGGATTATTCGCAGATCGAGCTGCGGATCATGGCCCACCTCTCCGGCGACGCCGGGCTCCTGGAGGCCTTTGCGTCGGACCGCGACATCCACCAGGCGACGGCTGCCGAGGTCTTCGGCGTCGGCTCGCTCGAGCGAGTGACGGCCGACCAGCGCCGCGCCGCCAAGGCGATCAATTTCGGCCTCATCTACGGCATGTCCGCCTTCGGGCTCGCCCGGCAGCTCGGCATCGAGCGCGGGGCGGCGCAGCAGTACGTCGAGCTGTACTTCAAGCGCTACCCGGGTGTCAGGCGCTACATGGACGAAACCCGGCAGATGGCCCGCGAACAGGGGTTCGTCGAGACGGTCTTCGGGCGTCGGCTGTACCTGCCCGAGATCCGGTCGCGCAACCAGGCCTTGCGTTCCTATGCCGAGCGAAGCGCGATCAACGCGCCCATGCAGGGCACGGCGGCGGACATCATCAAGCGCGCCATGATCGAAGTGCACCGCTGGCTCGCCGGCATTCCGCACGCCCGGCTGCTCATGCAGGTGCATGACGAGCTGGTACTGGAAGTGGCCGAGGACCGCGCCCCGGACGTCGTGGCCCACCTGCGCGGCCACATGACGACGGCCGCCCAGCTCAACGTGCCGCTCAAAGTCGAGGTGGGAATCGGTCGCAACTGGGACGAGGCACACTGACGGACCGGCCAGCGCGGGGTGCTCATGCCATCGCGTCGGTCCATTCGCTCGCTGCAATGCAGCAAGAACTCGAGCGATTTCAAGTCTATGTTGCTAGAATGCTACCGCGTTCGCAGTCTATGCATTTCCCCTCTGGGTTTGCTGGACTCCGACCTGTAGTATTTTTGCCATCGGGAAGGCGTGACCGCGGCTGGAGCCGACTCAATCCCGCTGGTCGCCCCCGTTTTCAGGAGTGGAACATGAAGAAAATCATCTTCGCAGCGGTTGCCGGTCTTTGCCTGGCAACCCCGGCCATGGCGGCCGATGACGGCGGCTTTTACCTGGGCGCGGGCGTCGGCAGTTTCGGCGTCGACGTCGGCGGCTTCGGCGGCGACGACGTCGGGTTCAAGGTGCTCGGCGGCTGGATGTTCAATCCGTACATCGGCGCAGAACTCGAGTACATCGATGGCGGCACGGCCGAAGACCGCGGCGTCGAGATCGACATGAGCGGTTTCAACGCCTCGTTGCGCGGCGCCTACCCGGTCGGCGAACAGTTCAGCGTCTACGCCAAGCTCGGCATGCTGTTCTGGGACGCCGACTTCGACTTCGGTGGCGGACTCACGGGCAGCGACGACGGCGAGGATTTCTCCTGGGGCGTCGGCGCAGGCTTCGACTTCACCGAGACCCTCGGCATGACGGTCGAGTACCAGGGCTTCGAGGTCGAAGACACCGACACGGTCGACATGATTTCGGCCAGCCTCGTCTGGAAGTTCTGAACCTTTCAGTCAACCGGGACGGGCCCGCCTTGTGGCGGGCTCGTCATTTTTTGAAAGCGCCGCCGTCAACCCTGAACTTCGGCGCCTCCCACCCGTTCCAAGCGCTGCGGACCAGAGCGCCCCCCATGGCTCGATTGGTCGCAATTGTCTGTCACACAAGGAGTTCTTGAATGCGGAAACCCATGCTCGGCCTCGTTGCCGCCACGCTCGCCTCTTGCCCGCTGCTCGCCGCCCACGCGGAAGGCATTGGCTATACCTACGCCGACCTCGCCTACGTCGAGACGGACATCGACGGCCTCGACAAGGACCTGGACGGCTTCCTGCTGCGCGGCTCGCTCGAGATCGCCGACAACTGGTTCCTCTATGCGCGCTATCTCGATGAAAGCGTGACGTTCCGCGGTGTCGATTTCGACTTCCAGCAATACGCCGTCGGCGGCGGCTATGCCTGGTCGTTCGCGGAGAACATGGACCTCTACGGCAAGCTGGGCTACACCAAGGCCGAAGTGGACGTGGAGAATTTCGGCTTCGGCGACGCCGACGTGGACGACGACGGCTACGAGCTCGGCGTCGGCATCCGTGCGCGGCCAGTCGACATGCTCGAGCTCGAGGGGGCGATCAACTACGTCGACCTCTCCGACTCTGGCGACGACACCTCGCTCGGCGTTGCGGCGCGCTGGTTCATCAGCGACGCCATCGCGCTCGGGGTCGAAGGCGAATTCGCCGACGACGCCGACACCCTCGGCATCGGCTTCCGCTGGCAGTTCGGCAACTGACCTCGCGAAAAAGGAGTCCTTCCATGCGCAAGGTTCCGACATTGGCCGCCTTGGCGGCCCTGGGTCTGGTCACGGGCCCCGCCTTCGCGGCGGACAACGGCATCTACCTCGGCGCCAGCGTCGGGCAGAGCGGCGTCAGCTTCGAGGACACGATCGAAGGCCAGGACGTCGACTACGACGTCGACAGCACGGGCTTCAAGGCCATCCTCGGCTGGCGATTCGTCGACTGGCTTGCCGTGGAGGCGAACTACGTCGACCTGGGCTCGGGTGACGACCGCGTAGCGGGCACCAAGATCGAGACGGACGTCAGCGGCATCTCCCTGTCGGCGGTGGGTTTCCTGCCGGTCGGCCCGGTCGACCTGTTCGCCCGGGTCGGCGTGATCGACTGGGAAGCGGATGTGACCGCGCCCGACTTCGGTTTGGATGCGAGCGACGACGGCACGGACCTGGCGTACGGGATCGGTGCGCAGTTCCGGGTCTGGAGCCTGAGCCTGCGTGGCGAGTACGAGCGCTTCGACATCTCGGACGCCGACACGGTGGACATGATCTCGCTCGGGGTGACCTGGACGTTCCTGTAACCTAAGCCCTTGACCTGAAAGGGCTCGGAACGGTCCGGGCAACAGGGTCGGCGTGACGCCCCCGCGGTGGGAACTTTCGCGGGGGCCTCTGCTCTAACTTTTCGAGCGTCCACGACGCTCCGCGTCGGCCTACCTCCCTGGGCGCGACGTGTGCCCGGTCATCCCCCAATACCGGGTTTATTTGCCCCGGCCGGATCCGCTGGTCCCGCCGGGGTTTCTTTTATCCGACGTCCGTCCAGCAGTTTCTCCAACGCAGCGCGCGCTTCGGGCACGCCGGTACCTGCGTGCGCGGAAAAAAGCTGGGCCGTGACCTCGGCGTCCCGTGGCAATTGCCGACGTACGGCCTGCAGGGCATTCGCGGCCGCCCCGCGTCCGAGCTTGTCCGCTTTCGTAAGCAGCACGTGCACCGGGAGCCCTCGTGTCGACGCGAGTTCGAGCATGCTCCAGTCGTGCTCGGTGAGCGGATGACGCACGTCCATCACGACGACCGTGCCGCGCAGCGATTCGCGTTTCGCAAAATATCCCTGCAGCAGCGCGCCCCAGTGCGCCCGCATGTCGCCCGACACCTTGGCGAAGCCGTACCCCGGCAGGTCGACCAGGCGCCGCTGCGACTCGAGCTCGAAGAAGTTGAGCAGGCGCGTCGCGCCGGGGCTCTTGCTGGTGCGAGCGAGCCCCTTGCGCTGCGTGATGGCGTTGATGGCGCTGGACTTGCCCGCATTCGAGCGGCCCGCGATTGCAACCTCCGCGCCCGTATCGGGCGGAAGCTGGACGAGCTTGTTGACGCTCGTGAGGAAGCGGACGTGCGTGTACGCACCCATCTGGTTTTACTCGGCGGGCGGGCCCGCCCGTCCATGCGCGGCGGGGGCTTAGTGTACAATTTGCGGCTTGCCCGGCAGGCCGCAGAGAACACGCCCCGGGCATTTCTGCGTCCGGCCCGCGCCGGTGCCCTTCGGTTTCTCCTGGAGTGGTTTCAGACATGACCGCGAAGTTCGTCGCTGCCCTGGGTCTAGTCGCCGCGCTCGCCTGGGGCGGCACCGCCGCTGCCGCCGGCAACCTCGAGGCCGGGCAGGCCAAGTCCGCGACCTGCATGGCCTGTCACGGCGCAGACGGCAACAGCGCGAACCCGGAATGGCCGCACCTCGCCGGCCAGCACGCAGGCTACGTCGTCAAGCAGTTGAAGCACTTCAAGGCCGCCGAGCGCAACAACCCGCTCATGATGCCGATGGCGATGATCCTCTCCGACCAGGACATGGAGGATCTCAGCGTGTATTTCTCGACCCAGACGCCGCGGCCGACCGGCGAGACCGAGCCGTCCAAGCTCAGGCTCGGCGAGCGCGTATACCGCGCCGGCAACGTCGAGAACGGCGTGCCGGCCTGCGCCGGCTGCCACGGCCCGTCCGGGGCCGGCATCGCCGGTGCGAACTACCCGCGCATCGGCGGCCAGCACGGCACGTACGCCGCGATCCAGCTGCGCGCCTACAAGAGTGGCGCTCGCGCGACCGACCCGAACTCGATGATGCGCGCCGTGGCCGGCAAGCTGACCGAAGAGGAGATCGACGCGGTGTCATCGTATCTGCAGGGCCTGCGTTGAACCAAGCCAGGCAGGGCAAGTCAGAAGGCTCCATGAATACGCAAACGGTCGTTTCCCGGTTCCGACGTGCGCTCATTGCCGGCGTGCTGCTGCTCGCCGCAGCGTCGGCGTCCGCCGCCATCGAGCTCAAGCAGGGCGTCAACTACAAGCTGCTGCAGCCGGCACAGCCGACGAGCGTGGCCCCGGGCAAGGTCGAGGTCGTCGAGGTGTTCTGGTACGCCTGCGGCCATTGCTACCTGCTCGAGCCGAAGCTCGAAGCGTGGAACCGCAAGGGCCGGCCGGCCAATGCCGAACTGGTGCGGCTGCCCGCGACGTGGAACAACGTGCTCAAGACCCACGCGCGCGTCTTCTACACGATGGAGCTGCTCGGCAAGCAGGACCTGAATCCCGAGATCTGGCGCGAGATCAACATGAAGGGCAACCGGCTCGACACTCCCGCCGCGATCGAGTCGTTCTTCACGTCGCGCGGAGTCGGCAAGGCCGATTTCCAGAAGGCGTTCGCGGGCTTCGCGATCGACACCAAGATCGCCAAAGCCGAAGACCTGAATCGTCGCTACAGGATCACCGGCACACCCACCGTGGTCGTGAACGGCAAGTACGTGACCGACGTCGGCATGGCCGGCGGTGAAGACAAGCTCTTCGAGGTGATCAACGCCCTGGTCGCGAAGGAAACGCGCTGACCGGGCCGATTCGCGCGGCACGTGCCGCCGTAGCCGTCCCGAAGAACCGAACTGACGCGGCGCCACGCGTCTGTGCTACAAAGCACCGCACCTCGCAGGGCGGTAGTTCGCATGCTTCGACTCCTCATCCCGACCGGCAGCGGCTACACCTGGGTCGAGCACGCCCCGCCTGCGCCGTTCCCCGACGAGTTCCTCTGGGCAGACCTCTTCGAGCCGACACCGGCCGAGGAGCGTGCCGTCGAGGCGCTGCTCACCGTCGACGTGCCGACGCGCGACGAGATGAAGGAGATCGAGACCTCGAACCGCCTCTACGAAGAAGGTAACGCCGTCTACATGACGGCGACGGTCGGCTCGAAACTCGACACCGAGCGGCCGGAGAGCAGCGCGATCACTTTCATCCTGGCCAACGGCCGCATGATCACGAACCGCTACGTGGACCCCACGCCCGTGCGGCGTTTCATGCAATACGTCGAACGCTCGCCGGCTGCGTGCACGTCCGCACCGACGCTGCTCGCCGGGTTGCTCGAGGGCTTCGTCGAGCGCATCGCCGACCTGCTCGAGCGGGTACAGACGGAACTCGACGGCGTCTCGATGTCGATCTTCCAGCGCAGCGGCGGCAAGTCGCCGCGCGGCACCGACCTGCACGCCCACATCAAGCAGATCGGCGCCGACGGCGACCTAGTGTCGAAGGCGCGCGAGAGCCTCGTGAGCTTCCAGCGCATCCTGATGTACGTGCAGCAGAGCCCGGTGATCTCGCTGTCCCAGGACCAGCGCGGCCGTTTCAAGTCGGCGCTGCGCGACGTGCAGTCCCTGTCCGACCACGCCTCGTTCCTGAACTCCAAGATCCAGTTCCTGCTCGACGCGGTGCTGGGGCTCATCAACCTCGAGCAGAACAACATCATCAAGATCTTCTCGGTGGCGGCCGTCATGTTCCTGCCGCCGACGCTCGTCGCGAGCATCTACGGCATGAACTTCCACTTCATGCCCGAACTCGACAAGCACTGGGGCTACCCGATGGCATTGCTGGCGATGGCCGTCTCCGCAGTGATTCCCTACCTCTACTTCCGGCGCAAGGGCTGGCTGTAGCGGTGTAGGATTCCGGCATGGCCAAGCCCGCAATCAACAACATGGCGGTGTTCTGCGACTTCGAGAACGTCGCGCTCGGCGTCCGCGACGCGCGCTACTCGAAGTTCGACATCGACAAGGTCCTCGAGCGCCTGCTGCTGAAGGGCAGCATCGTCGTCAAGAAGGCGTACTGCGACTGGGAACGCTACAAGGAGTTCAAGGCGCCGATGCACGAGGCGTCGTTCGAGCTGATCGAGATCCCGCACGTGCGCATGTCCGGCAAGAACTCGGCCGACATCAGGCTCGTCGTCGATGCGCTCGACCTCTGCTACACCAAGTCGCACGTCGACACGTTCGTGATCGTGAGCGGCGACTCAGACTTCTCGCCGCTGGTGAGCAAGCTGCGGGAGAACAACAAGATCGTGATCGGCGTCGGCGTGAAGAGCTCGACCTCCGACCTGCTGATCGCCAACTGCGACGAATTCATCTATTACGACGACCTCGTGCGCAAGGAAGAACAGCGACGTGGACGGCGCAAGCCGGTCGCGGCGCCGCCGAAGGCCGCCACGACCAGCGCGCGCCCGGCGACGGCGCACGCGGCTGAGGTGGAACTGCCTCCGGTCACCGCCGGCGCCGAGACGCCGGCGCCTCCCCTGTCGTCGCCCTCCGAGGTCGCCGAGACGTCGCAGGGCCGCCGGCACTCGACGCGCAAGAAGACCGACGACGAGAAGAAACAGGAGGCGTTCGACCTCGTGCTCGCGACGATCGAGGCGCTCGGCGACGAGCGCGACGAGGGCGACAAGATCTGGGGTTCGATGATCAAGCAGACGCTCAAGCGCCAGCGCCCGGGCTTCAACGAGAGCTACCACGGCTTCCGCAGCTTCAACCAGCTGCTCGAGGAAGCGAAGGCCCGCCGGCTGATCGAACTGGAAAAGGACGAGAAGTCGGGCGGGTACGTCGTGAAGGCAGTGTCCAGTGTTTAGTGTCTAGTGTTCAGTCGGAGGCGCGTTCGCGCCGCACTGCATGTGTGCGCTCCGACTACCGCTAGACACTGTCCGCCAGGCACTTCTCCGGAGATTCATGGATGAGGCCCGTCGCAACATTCCTCGTCGCCTTCTCCGCACTGCTGCTCGGCGGCTGCCAGTCGGCCTACTATGCGGCGGCGGAAAAGGTCGGCTTCGCCAAGCGCGACATCCTCGTGAGCCGCGTCGAATCGGCGCGCGATTCGCAGCAGGATGCGAAGGAAGAGATCACCGACGCGTTGACCGAGTTCCGCAAGGTCGTGAGCGTGGACGGGGGCGAACTCGAGTCGCGCTACGACTCGCTCGCGGCGCAGCTCGAGGACAGCGAGCGTGCGGCCCAGCACGTGCGGGACAGGATTCGCGCCGTCGAGGACGTCGCCGAGGCCTTGTTCGAAGAATGGCGTGACGAGCTGGAGCAGTATTCGGACGCCGGCCTGCGCGCGAAGAGCGCCAGCCAGTTGCGCGCCACGCGGACGCGCTACGACCAGCTGATCACGGCCATGCGTCGCGCGGAGAGCAAGCTCGAGCCCGCCTTGCGTCCGCTGCGCGATCAGGTGCTGTTCCTCAAGCACAACCTGAACGCGCAGGCGATCGCCGGGCTCCGGGGCGAAGTCGCACAGGTCGATGCACAGGTGACGCAACTGGTGGCCGAACTCGACCGGGCCATCGCTGAAGCGAATCGCTTCATCGCGCAGCTCGACGACGGGGCCTGATCAGCGGGGCCCGCGGCTCGACGAGCCGACGGGATTGGCGCGCCCGACAGGATTCGAACCTGTGACCTTCGCCTTCGGAGGGCGACACTCTATCCAACTGAGCTACGGGCGCACGGCGGGACCCCGCAAGGGGCCGGAATCATAGCCCCGGGCCCGGTGGCCGTCCATTTCGCGACCGTCGCCAGCGCCTCGGACCCGGGCGCGCCCGGCGCGACCAGCGGGTATACTGCGCGGCCCCGTCCCACCGACACGTCGCCGGAGGCCGTCACGTGAGTGCGTCGCACGACCGCAAGTTTTTCGACACTTTCATGCTGGTCCTCGGCATCCTCGCCGCGGTGACCATCGGCCTGATGGTGCTGTCGGGCATCCTCTCCGACCGCACGGCGAAACGGGTTCACGAAGAAGACCCGCTGCGGAGGCAGGAGACGGCCGAGCGCATCAAGCCCGTGGCGCGCGTCGCCGTGGCCGGTCAGGACAACGCAGCGCTCGCGCCGCCCGCCGCGGCTGTGACTGCCGCCGCCGTGGACATGCCGGGCGAGCAGGTCTACCAGCAGGTCTGCACAGTGTGTCACGGCGCGGGCGTGGCCGGTGCGCCCAAGACGGGCGACAAGGCCGCGTGGGCCCCGCGTCTCGCACAGGGCGCCGACACGCTGAACAAACATGCGATCGAAGGCTTCCAGGGCAAGGCCGGGTTCATGCCGCCGAAGGGCGGACGCATCGACCTGACGGATCAATCGGTGATCAACGCGGTCGAATACATGGTCGCGCAGGCGAAATAGCCGCCGCCGCCGCCGGCGCAACGCAGGCGGCGGTTCTCGCGCGACTCGGAGGCGAACCATGCACGAATCGAATCCTCGCGCGACCCAACCGCTCCGGATGCGCAAGCGTCCTGGCGTGACCGCCTGGCTCCTGGTCTTCGTCGCCGCGTCGGTCTGCTCCGGCTGCGCGACGTCCCCGGCGCCGCAACCGGAGTCGATGCGGGACCCGCAGGCGAACTTCGCGGCGTACCGCACGTTCGGCTGGAGCGCGGGCGGCACCGTCGAGACGAGCGACGCGCCGCTCAGGCTGCTCGATGCGAACATCCGCGCGGCGATCGCGACGGAGCTCCGCAAGCGCGGCTACGCCGAGGCCCCCGCCGGCGACACGCCCGACCTGCGCATCGCGTACGAGACCGCGAGCGCCGACAAGATCGAGAACAACCCCGTGCGCGTCGGGATCGGCGTGGGCTCCTGGGGCGGCAACGTCGGCGGCTCGGTCAACGTCGGCAGCCCGAGCATCCGCAACTACAAGGAAGGCACGCTCGTCGTGCACGCGATCGACTCGGCGCGCAACGCCGAAGTCTGGCAGGGGCGCGTCTCGAAAAAGATCACCGGGGGCAGCACGGAACCCGCGGCGATCGCGGCCGCGGTGAGCGCGGCGATGAAGGATTTTCCGGCGCGATAGCGCCCGGGAAGTGTCCGGTGTTCAGTGTCCAGCGGTTAGTCGGAGGCCGACGCTGTCGGCGCACGGCGAAGCCGCTTCCGACCAGACACTGGACACTAGGCACTAGACACTCCGTCAGTCCTCGGACTGACGAAAGTCCACCCCGAGGCTGCGGAGCTTCCGGTACAGGTGCGTACGTTCCATGCCGACGCGCTTGGCGAGCTGGCCGACCTTGCCGTTGCACAGCTGCAGCTGCTGCGTCAGGTAGGCGCGCTCGAAATGCTCGCGGGCCTCGCGCAGCGGCAGGGCCAGCAGATCCTGCTTCACGAGCGGCTCGTCGACGGGTGCCTGCGACGCAATCTGCTGCTCGATTTCCTCGAGCCGGATCTCCTCGGGGCCGCCCTGGATCAGGAGCCGGTGCACGAGGTTCTTCAGCTCGCGGATGTTGCCGGGCCAGGGGTAGTTGCGCAGGCGGTTCTGCGCAGCGACGCCGAAGCGCCGGAACGGCAGGTGCTCGTCGTCGACCAGCCGGTCGACGTAGTAGCGCAGCAGTTCCGGGACGTCCTCCGCGTACTCGCGCAGCGGCGGGATGCGCAACGTCAGCACGTTGAGGTTCGAGAGCAGGTCCAGGCGAAACGGCACGGTGCCGCGCGTCTCGAACCCGGGTTGCGCCGACGACAGGATGCGCACGTCGAACGCTATCGGGACGAGCCCGCCTTTGCGCATGAACGTGCCCGTCTCGAGCGCCGCGAGCAGCAGGCGCTGCGCGCCGGGCAACAGGTCCTCGAGTCCGTTGATGAACAGCACGCCGCCCTGCGCCTGCTCGAGCACACCCGGCGTGCTGGCGCCGCCGGACGCGGCCGACTCGGTGTTGCCGAGCAGCACTTCCTCGGCGTTGCCGTCGGTGATCGAGCCCGCGACGACACCGACGAACGGCCCCGCCGAGCGGGAGCTCAAGGCGTGGATGTAGCGTGCGAACGCCTCGCGACCGGTGCCGGGCTCCCCGAGCACGAGGACCGACGCATCGTGCGGCGCGATCTGCTTCACCTGTTCGCGCAGGTCGCGCATGAGCCGACTGCGCCCCACCGGCGCGATCAACGGCGGCACGAGCGTGCGCGTCGCGCGAGTCCGCCGCTTTCCTTCGTCCAGCGCGCGCTGGACCGTACGCAACAGCTTTGCGAGCGACAGCGGCTTCTCGACATAGTCGACGGCGCCCAGCCGTGTCGCCTCGACCGCGGTCTCGACCGTCCCGTGGCCGGACATCATGACGACGGGAGCCGTGAGCCCTTGCGACTGCTGCCATTCCCGCAGCAGGCTGATGCCGTCCGTGTCGGGCATCCAGATGTCGAGCAGCACCAGGTCGGGCGCCTGGCGCCCGCACGCGGCACGCGCCTCGATGGCGTTGGCGGCAGTCTCGACGACGTAACCTTCCTCCGACAGGATGTCCCTGACGAGTTCGCGAATGTCGTTCTCGTCGTCGACGACGAGGATGCGCGCGTTTGTCATGCGCGTTCTCTCCTTGGCTCGTATGACCCGCGGCCGCGGGCATTGCTGTCGGTCCCGGTGTCGTGCAGCGGCAGGTCGATGCAGACGCGCGCGCCGCCGCCGGCGCGATTGTCGGCCTCGACGTGGCCGCCGTGCTCCTCGACGATCTTGCGCACGATCGCGAGGCCGAGCCCGGTGCCCTTGGCCTTGGTCGTGACGTACGGGTCGAACACCTGCCCGATGACCTCGCGCTGGAAGCCGGGTCCGTCGTCCTCGACGGCGATCTCCACCACTTCGGTGTCGCCGCGCATGGCGCGCTGGGTCGTCACCGAGATCGATCCCTGTCCCTGTCCCTCGAGCGCCTCGACGGAATTCGTCAGCAGGTTGTTGAGCAGCTGTCGCAGGCGCCCCGGATCCGCCACGACCGAGTCGATCGCCGGGTCGAGATGCACCCGGAGCTTGACGCCACGCATGGCGCCCTGTGCTCGATAGAGGTCGCTGACCTCCGTCACCATCCGGTTCAGGTCGACCGCCGACATTTCGAGTCGCGGCGCACGCGCGTACTCGCTGAAGGCATTGACCATCTCCTTCATCGCCTCGACCTGCTGCACGATCGTCTCGGTGGCGCGCTCGAGCATCTGCACGTCCTTCGGGTCGGCCATGGCCGGCAGCAGTTTGTGCCGCAGCCGCTCCGCGGAGAGCCGGATCGGGGTGAGCGGATTCTTGATCTCGTGCGCGAGACGTCGCGCCACCTCGCCCCAGGCGGCCTCGCGTTGCGCCTGCAGCATCACGGTGATGTCGTCGAACACCAGCACGTACCCGCCGGGGGCATCGCCTTCGCCCGGCAGCGGCGTGCACGCGCACATCAATATGCGTCGACTCATGCCCGCCATGAACGCGAACTGTTCGCGCCACTCGGTGGCGCCGGCCGAGAACCGTTGCCGGCACGACTCGGCGAACTGGCGCGCAAGCCCGCCGGGATCCGCGCCGATCGTGTCGAACTCCGTGCCGACGCGCGACTCGATGTCCTCGCCGAGAATCATGCTCGCGGCGCGGTTCGCGGTGCGGACGCGCCAGTCGCGCTCGAGCGAGATCACGCCGGTCGACAGGCGCGCCAGGATCACGGCGAGGTTCGCGCGCTCGGTCTCGGCCGCCTGCTGCGCACGCCGCGACTCCTCGCGCGCCCGTCGCAGCCGCTTGATCATGTCGTTGAACGAGTGGACCAGGAAGCCCATCTCGTCGTGCGAGGTGAGCGGCAGCTTCGTGTCGAGGTCGCCCTGCGCGACGGCGCGCGTGCCCTGCACCAGGTCCTGGATCGGCTGCACGAGCCGCTGGGCCGTGAAGATCGCGCCGTACCAGGCGGCGAGCAGCGAGAGCAGCAGCACGACGGTCAGGGTCAGGATGAAGCTCGCCTTCAGCGGCTGGCGCAGGTAATCCTTTTCGCCGAACTGCTTGTATGCGGCCTGCACCGTGTCCGCGAGGGCGCCGAGCCTCTCGGCCACCGGAAAGATCCCCTGGACGATGAGCCGCTCCTCGCCGGGCAGGCTCACGCCGACCCGCACGGCCGTGCGGATCAGGTAGCCGCCCTCCTGCTGCGGCTCAAGGCTCACGAACGGCTGGCCCTGCCGCACCTGCAGCAACACTTCGTCCGGCACCGCCTCGGGGACGAAGTCGTCCGAGAGGCCCTTGCTGACGGCGATGATCGAACCGGTGTCGGTCGCCACGATCAGTTCGAGCGCCCCCACCTGCCGCCGCAGCGACTCGAGCAGTCCCGGCATGGTCGTGCCGCGCATGAGCGCCAGTTCGTCCGCGACCAGCGCGGAGTCCGCGAGGTGCTCGCGCATGCGCACTTCGAGCGCCGAACGCGACAGCACCAGTGCGTCGTCGAGGCTGCGCCGGATCTCGACGTTGAACCAGCTGTCGATGCCCTTGCTGAGGAACTGCACGGCGAAGAAATAGACGAGCAGGATCGGCAGCGTCGCCAGCACGCCGAAGATCCAGACCATGCGTGCCTTCAGGCGCGATCCGATCACGTGGCCGCGCCAGTCGCGGATCAGTTGCGCGAGCTTGGTCGCGAGCAGCCCGACCAGCACGGCAAGGCCCGCGATGTTGATCATCAGGATCCACGGATGCAGGCGGCTGAACTGCTCGGAGTTCTGCGCCGTCTGCGCCATGAACAGGATCGCGGCGAGCCACAGGAGGCCGCCGATGCCCATCGTCACCGCGGACGCGGCACGCTTCAGGGTCGGAGCGTCCATGTCTTCCAGTCGCTCTCGGCGCTCCAGTCGTCGGCCCAGAACAGCAGCCACCCGAAGGCGTCGGGCGCCGTGCTGAGGTCGAGCACGGCGCGGATGCGCCCCCGGTAGACCGGTCCGGGGGGCAGGAGTGCGGCGTCGAGGATCGGCAGGCCGCGCAGTTCCGAGATGCGCGCGAGCGCCGTTTCGAGCGAGCCGAAGTCGGACTGCTCGCCCGTGTTGAGATTGCGCACGAGCCAGCGCTGGCTGAGCGCGTGGTAGTTGACCTCGTAGCGCTGCTCGAGCGACGCCACCTCCGCGTCGAGCATGTAGCGTCGCTCGCGGTCGATCACGATCTCGTAGTTCAGTCGCAGGGTGAGTCCGGATTCGACGGCCCTGCGCCCGGCGGCAGGCAGATCGAGGTCGAGTCGCGCGTCGAGTTCGTAGACGCCGTCGTCCAGCCGGACGGCGACGTCACGCAGCCCCAGCCGGGCCTCCGCCGCGCTCGCAGCCGGGGCGCCAGCCGTTGCAATTACGCACAGCAGCACGCGCACGGCCCAGCGCGCCAAAAACGACGGTTTGGATGCGACGACGAACCGGCTGTAGCGCATTGCCAACAATCATAACGACTTGTTCAGGCAAGCATAATAGAAGCCGTCCATGCCGGCTTCGCCCGGCAGGACTTGGTACCCCGGCCCCTGCTCGGGGGCCCGCCTCGGCCATTCAGTCGTTAGTCCGGGGGTCACGTCCCGGGCCGCCTCGGTGCGGCGCAGGAACGCGTCGATCACCCGCTCGTTCTCGGCAGCGAGCACCGAACAGCTCGTGTAGAGCAGGCAACCGCCCGGCCGGAGCACGCTCCACGCCGCCTCGAGCAGGAGCGCCTGGCGCCGGGCGAGGGCCGGTATGTCCTTGGCGCGCCTCAGGATCTTGATGTCCGGGTGGCGCCGGATCACGCCCGTGGCCGAGCATGGCACGTCGAGCAG
>DASSJN010000038.1:0-2683 GCA_035691185.1 Steroidobacteraceae bacterium | reverse complement strand
CCGCCGGCGCAGAACGTGCACTTGTCCATCTTGCCGCGCACGCCGAAGGCTTCCTTCTGCGGGTACTGCGGCGCGCCGAACGGGCACGCGTAGAAGCAGTAGCCGCAGCCGATGCAGAGGTCCTTGTCGTGCAGCACGATGCCGTCGTCGGTGGTGTAGAAGCAGTCCACCGGGCAGACGGCTGCGCACGGCGCGTCGGTGCAGTGCATGCAGGCGACCGAGATCGAGCGCTCACCGGGGACGCCGTCCTCGAGCGTCACGACGCGCCGCCGGTTCACGCCCCACGGCACCTCGTGCTCGTTCTTGCATGCGGTCACGCAGCCGTTGCACTCGATGCAGCGCTCGGAATCGCACAGAAATTTCATTCGAGCCATGATCGATGTCCTCTTAGGCCGGCGTGATCTTGCAGAGCGACGCCTTGGTTTCCTGCATCGCGGTGACCGAGTCGTACCCGTACGTGAAGGCGTTGTTGGCGGGTTCGCCGCGCACCCACGGCGCGGTGTTCTCGGGGTACTTGTCCTTGAGATCCTTGCCGTCGAACCAGCCGCCGAAGTGGTACGGGCTGAACACGACGCCCTTGGCGACGCGCCGCGTGATCATGGCCTTGACCTTGATCTTGCCGCCCTCCGGTCCTTCGAGCCAGATCCACTGGCCGTCCTTGATGCCCAGGTCGTTCGCGTCGGCCGGGTTGATCTCGCTGAACATGTCCTGCTGCAGTTCGGCCAGCCACGCGTTCGAGCGGGTCTCCTCGCCGCCGCCTTCGTACTCCACGAGTCGCCCGCTGGTGTGGATGAACGGGTACTCCTTCGAGTAGTCCTTGGCCTGGATCGACTGGTAGCGCGTCGGCAGGCGCCAGAAACGCTTGCGGTCCTCGTAGGTCGGGTACTTCGCGACCAGGTCGTGCCGCGACGTGTAGAGCGGCTCGCGATGCAGCGGCACCGGGTCCGGGAAGTTCCACACGACGCAGCGGGCCTTGCCGTTGCCGTACGGCGCGCACCCGTGCTTGATGGCCACGCGCTGGATGCCGCCCGAAAGGTCCGTCTTCCAGTTCTTGCCCTCGGCCGCCTTCTGCTCCTCGGGGGTGAGATCGCCCCACCAGCCGAGCTGCTTGAGCATGTCGGCGGTGAACTCCGGATAACCGTCCTCGATCTCGGAGCCCTTGCTCCACGAGCCTTCCGAGAGCAGCGTCTTGCCCTGGTACTCCACGCCGAAATTGGCACGGAACGGCATGCCGCCCTCGGCCACGGTCTTGCTCGTGTCGTACAGGTTCGGCGAGCCGGGATGCTTCATTTCCGGCGTGCCCCAGCACGGCCACGGCAGGCCGTAGTACTCGCCGGCGCAGGGGCCGCCCTCGGCCAGCAGCGTCGTGGGGTTGAACGTGTGCTTGTTCTCGAGCTGCAGCTTCATGCGCTCCGGGCTCTGGCCGGTGTAGCCGATCGTCCACATGCCGCGGTTGTACTCGCGGACGATGTCCTCGATCAGCGGCTCCTCGCCGTTCACCTGGATGTGCTTGCACAGCTGGTCCGCGAAGCCGAACTTCTTCGCGAACTTGTACATGATCGTCTGGTCGGGCAGCGACTCGAACAGCGGGTCGATGATCTTCTCGCGCCACTGCAGCGAGCGGTTCGAGGCCGTCACCGAGCCGTAAGTCTCGTACTGCGTCGCGGCCGGCAGCAGGTACACGCCGTCCTTGCGGTCGGAGAGCACCGCCGAGTGCGTCGGGTACGGGTCGACGATCACCAGCGTGTCGAGCATCTCCATCGCTTTCTTCATTTCGAAGCCGCGCGTCTGGCTGTTCGGCGCGTGACCCCACATGAACATGACCTTGAGCGGCGCCTTCTGCGCCATGTTCTCGGCGGGCTCGAGCACGCCGTCGATCCAGCGCGACACCGTGATGCCGCGCAGCTCCATTGCCGGCACCTGCTCCTTGCCTTCCTCGTAGCTCGCCTGGTCGAAGCGCGCCTTGAGCCACTCGTAGTCGATGTCCCAGACGTTGCACCAGTGCTTCCAGGCGCCCGCAGCCAGGCCGTAGTAGCCGGGCAGGGAGTCGGCCAGCACGCCGAAGTCGGTGGCGCCCTGCACGTTGTCGTGGCCGCGGAAGATGTTCGCGCCGCCGCCGGCCACGCCAACGTTGCCGAGCGCGAGCTGCAGCACGCAGTAGGCGCGCGTGTTGTTGTTGCCGACCGAGTGCTGGGTTCCACCCATGCACCAGACGATCGTGCCGGGGCGGTTCTCCGCCATCGTCTGCGCCACGCGCTTGACTTCGTCAGGCGGCACGCCCGTCACGTCCTGCACGACTTCCGGCGTCCACTTGGCGACCTCGGCCTTGATGTCCTCCATGCCGAACACGCGCTGAGCGATGAACTGCTTGTCTTCCCAGCCGTTCTGGAAGACGTGCCAGAGGATGCCCCAGATCAGCGGCACGTCGGTCCCGGAGCGCAGGCGGACATACTGGTCCGCGTGCGCGGCCGTGCGCGTGAAGCGCGGGTCGGCGACGATCAGCTTGCCGCCGTTCTCCTTGCCGCGCAGCACATGCTGCATTGCGACGGGGTGCGCCTCGGCCGCGTTGCTGCCGATGAAGAACATCGACTTGCACAGGTGCATGTCGTTGTACGAGTTCGTCATCGCGCCGTAGCCCCAGGTGTTCGCGACGCCGGCCACGGTGGTCGAGTGGCAGATGCGC
>DASSJN010000037.1:0-7918 GCA_035691185.1 Steroidobacteraceae bacterium | reverse complement strand
AGTCGCCGCGAATCCAGCGATGCCGGCGCGCGACGTCGACCGCGTAGGTCGGCGGATAGTCCTCGAAGAGTTCGACGTCGCTCAGGAGGCCGGAGCGCGCGTAGCACCCTTCCAGCAGGTCGTGGCTCAGGATGCGGTCGTCGGGAAACTTGCCGCTGATGGCCTGCTCGAACGCGTCGACGTCGTAGATGCCCTTGCCGATGAACGAGCCTTCGTCGAACAGGTCCTGGTAGACGTCGGAAACCGTGCGCGTGTACGGGTCGATGCCCGATTCCCCGCTGTGCATGCGCGCATAGCGCGAGCGGTGCGTGCCCGGCAGGCTCGGGCTGACCCGAGGCTGCAGGATTCCGTAACCGGTGCGCACGAGTCCACCTTGCGGGTCGCACCCGGGACGGTTGAGCGGGTGGGCCATCGCCTCGACCAGCTGTCGCGCGGCATCGCGCGGCAGTTCGGTGTCCGTGTCCAGCGTGATCACGTACCGCGTGCCGGCCAGCGCCTCGATGTTGCCGACGACCGACGAGAACCGCTCGTTCGGCTGGCCCGGGCTCGCCTCGCGCAACAACCAGTTGAGGTCGCCCAGCTTGCCGCGCTTGCGCTCGTACCCCATCCACAGGCCTTCGCGACGGTTCCAGCGACGCGGGCGGTGCAGCAGGTAGAACGAGTCGCTGCCGTACGTCCCGTTCAATTCCTCGATGCGTCGCCGGGCGTGCTCGAGCAGCGCGGCGTCCTCCGGCATCGACTCCTCGGGCGCGTCGACGAAGTCCGTCAACAGGCCGAAGCGCAGGTTCGCGTCCCGATTGGCGAGGAACCGCACCTCCAGGGCCTCGACGAGGTCGTCGATGGTTTCGATGCTGCGGAGCAGCGTCGGCACGACCACGAGCGTGCGCGCTTCAGCGGGAATGCCCTTGGCGAAACTCATGCGCGGCAGGGCGCGCGGCGCCAGGAACAGCGTCGACATCCAGTTGACGACGGTGAGCGCCAGCTGGCTGGAGGCGATCACCGCCGGCACGAGCAGCCACCCGAGACGCCAGCCCGACAAGCCGCCGTCCGCCGCGAGCGAACCCAGGTAAACGGCGAGCGCCGCCGTGACGGTGAGGATCGAGCCGAGGTAAGCCAGGAGCGCCCGGCGGCGCACGGCCTCGCGGACACGCCCCGACCACGGGCGACGATACCGTGCCGACCGCTCCAGCTCGCGGCGCCCGGCATCGATCAGGTAGTAGCCCACGTGCGCGCGTCGTGTCGCGTCTACGTCGGCGGCTTCCTCCAGGCGTGACGCAGCGTTCCGCGCCAGCTCGAGCGCCATGGCCGCGACCGTGGTCTCGGCCTTGCCGCTGCGGCGGGCGATGCGCTCGACGACGACGCGATAACGATTGCGCGTGCCGAAGTCCATCGACTCGTACGCGTCCAGCGGATCGGTGCGCAGCAAGGCGTCCACCGCGCTGGTCGACTCGACGAAGCTGCGCCAGTCGACGGACGAGAGCAGGCGCAGGCTGCCGATCGAATTGCCGAGCGTGACCTGGTCGGCCGCTTGCCCGCGATTGCCGGCCTGCACGAGTTGCTCGATCGTCGTGCCGTCGTCGGCCAGCCGCTGCTCCACCCAGCCCAGGGCAAGCGACAGCGCCGGATTCTGGCCCTGCAGATTGCGGACGAACTCGGACACGAACGGCGCGGTCATCGGCGGGTCCGATCGCGCCATGTCGGCGATGACGAGGATCAGGCTCTTCGGATCCTCGTCGACGGCGCGGACCATCTGCCGGGCCCAGTCGTCCGCGAGGTCGCGGTCGCGGCGCCCGGCCGCGATGCGCAGCGCCACGCGGCGCACGTTCTCGATCAGGGCCAGCCGCAACATGATCGGCACGGCCCAGAGTTCGCCCAGGTTCAGCGTGGCGACGCGCTGGTATTCCGCGAGGAAACGGCACAGGCCCTCGATGTCGACGCGACCGTCGCCGTGCGCGATCGTCTCGAGCGCGATGTCGTACACGCGAGGGAAGCCCGCGGAGGCGCCCTGCGCCAGCCGCGGCAGTTCCAGGCTGTAGTTGCGGGGGAGGTGTCGCCGCGCGGTGCGGATCTGTTCCTCGAGCAGGTAGAAATTGTCGAGCAGCCACTCACTGGCCGGCGTCACGTAGCGGCCGGCCGCGACGGCCCCGGTGAGCTGTTCGAAGACCTGTCCGAGGATCTGCTCGTTGTCGGCCAGTCGGGGCAGCAACGGGTCCGGCACGCGATCGCGACCGAGCACGTGCGACTCGGCCAGGCGCCGTCCGTGCTGCGCCATCTGTTCGGTACTGAACAGCTCCGAGCGCAGCGGCAGTTCTTCGACGGTCGAACCCTCGCCCAGGCCGCGCGGCCAGACCCGGGCGAGCACCGGACGGACGCTGTAGAGGAATCGGGCGCCGGGCACCATCTACCGTTGAAGCTCCATGAGTGTCCGGGAAGGTCACGACGCGCCCATTCGAATGGGGCAGACGTGCGCGACCGCTTCGAGCCTAGCACGCATGTTGCGGCGAGGCCCACCTCGATGCCGTCGGCCGGGGTCGGGGGGTGGGCAGGAGGGTCGCTGACGACTGGGCTCGGAGCCGGCAAGGGCGGTACGAGATATCACCTATAGCCTGCGCTCCGCGCGGGTTGCTCACTAGATCGTCGTCAATCGGGAAACTGCACGGTGGCGTCCGGCGAGTTCGTGCCAGGGAGACTCAGTACCCGCGGGCGGAGTCGCGCGATCGGCCTCGTGCTGATCTGCTGCTCCGTGGCGCTGCTGCTGTCCGTGGACGAGGTCTATGGCGACCTGCAGCGAGCACTGTCCATCGCCGAACGGCTGATCGCGGGGCATCCGTCCCTCGGCCCCCTCGTGTTCGTGCTGCTGGCGGCCGCGTCGGCCATGCTCGCGTTTTTCTCCAGCGCGCTGCTCCTGCCCGCGGCCGTGTTCACCTGGGGCAAGCTGGTCACGCTCGTGCTGCTGTGGCTCGGGTGGCTGCTGGGCGGGCTGTGCACCTATGCACTCGGCCGCGCAGTGCGCGGGCCGCGGGCACGCAGGGTCGTCTCCGGCGACATCGATTTCTATCGTCGGCGCCTGCCGGCCGAGGCGACGTTTCCATTGGTGCTGCTGCTTCATCTTGCGATGCCTTCGGAGATCCCGGGATACCTGTGCGGCTATCTCCGCGTGCGCTTGCGGACCTACGTCGTCGCGCTGGCGGTGGCGGAACTTCCCTTCGCCGCGGGCGCCGTGCTGCTGGGCGACGGTGTGGTGAACCGCCACGTCGCTGCGCTGGTGATGGTCGCGTTCGTCGGCGCGGCATTCAGCCTGTATGCACTGAGCGAGCTGCACAGGCGCCTGGCGTGACGCGACCGACTTCCGACCTGCCTACGCGCAAATCGCAATGACGACTGCATAGCCCGCGGCGGCAAGCAAATTACCGAGGTCGTCGCGCGATTCTCCCGCGTACTGGTGCGCGGGGACATTTGGCAAAGTGCACCGTCGTGGAGGCATTGAATCATCTCGGCCAGGCGGACGGTTCCTCGACGGGCCGCGTGCTCGGGCTGGACCTCGCGCGTATCGAGCGCGGGGCGCTGGCCGAGCGCGCAAGAGCATTCGCCCTCGAACGCCACGGCGCGCATCGCCACGCAGACCCCTCGCGCGTGGCGCACCTCGACGAAGTGCACGCAATCGCGGCGGCCTGCGGATTGCCGGAGACCGTCCGGGTCGCTGCCTACCTGCACGAGCTGCTCTCGGACACAGACACGAGCGAGGAAGAAATCCTCGAGCGGTTCGGTCCCGACGTGCTGGTGCTCGTAGACGGCGTCACGGGCCGCGGGGCGACGAGCCAGCAGCGCCTGGACGACGTCGCGCACAAGCTCCGCGCCTTCCCGCCCGCCATCCTGCTCGAGATGTGCGACCGGCTCGCCGGTACCTGGCAGAGCGCACGTGACGGCAGCCAGTCGCTCCTGCAGAGGTACCGCGCCGAATGGCCGACCTTGCAGCCGGTGTTCGCGCAGATGCGCAACCCGGCGCCGGCGCTGTACCAGCGCCTGCTTGATATCAGCGAGGGAGCCGGCGGCTTCTACGCGGGCGACCGCGTGCGGCTCGTCAAAGTGCCGCGGGAGCTGACCGGTTCGCTCAAGCCGGGCGACACGGGGATCGTCGAAAGCGTGCAGGAAACGTTTCAGCCCGAGCGCATGATACGGGTGCGGGTGGAGGGCCAGTCCGAGGCCCGGTCGCTGTGGCCCGACGAGGTCGCCCACGCCCAATGACCGTGGTCGTCACCGGAACGCAGCTCATGGACGCGCAATCGATCGTCGAGGCAGAGGCGGGCCTGGCCCGGGGTGTCTGCTTCGGGCTTCTGTTCTCCCTGCCGCTCTGGATGGCGATCGCGAGCATCGCCGTGATGCTGTCGAGCTAGGTTTCCGAAGCCCGGCGACGACGCGTGACGAGCTACGCGATCGCCGACAGTTCGCCCTGCAGTCCGCGCGCGGCCAGTGCCGCGGCAAGGTTCGCTTCCAGGTGCGGCACTTTCGACGTGCCCGGAAT
The DNA here is from genome assembly GCA_035691185.1 of Steroidobacteraceae bacterium. Lineage (GTDB taxonomy): Bacteria > Pseudomonadota > Gammaproteobacteria > Steroidobacterales > Steroidobacteraceae > RPQJ01. The sequence goes on along the minus strand of DASSJN010000037.1, from coordinate 3,396 downwards.
CGGCAGCATCGCGGGCGACTTGAGCAGCAGCCACGCCAGTGCCGCCTGGTGCACGGACAATTCGTGCGATCGCGCCCACGATTCGAGTGCGGCGCGCTGTGGCGACCCGCGGTCGCGCTCGCTCTGCACCAGCGGCGCCCACGGAATGAACGCGAGGCCGTCGCGTTCGCACGCCTCGAGCACCTCCTCCGAGGAGCGATCGGCGACGTTGTAGCGGTTCTGCACCGAGACGACCTTGACGATGCGGCGCGCGCGTTCGAGCTGCGGCGCCGTCACGTTCGAGACGCCGACGTGGCGGATCTTGCCTTCCTGCTGCAGGCGCGCGAGCGCGCCGACCGACTCCTCGAGCGGCACGCGCGAGTCGACCGTGTGCAACTGGTAGAGGTCGATGCGCTCGAGGCGAAGCCTGCGCAGGCTCGCCTCGCACGCGGCGCGCAGGTGTTCGGGCCTGCCGTCCGGTACCCAGCTCGACCGGTCGGGCCGCACGATGCCACCCTTGGTCGCGATCAGGAGCCCGTCCGGATACGGATGCAGCGCCTCGGCGATGAGCCGTTCGCTCACCTCGGGTCCGTATGAATCGGCGGTATCGATGAACCGAACGCCGAGTTCCACGACGCGTCGCAGGAGTGCGCGGGCCGCGGCCGGGTCGGGCGGGTCGCCCCAGATCCCTTCGCCGGTGACGCGCATGGCGCCGAAGCCGAGGCGCGGAACCCGCAGGTCGCCGACGTTGATGTCTCCGATCATCCTGAACCCCATCTGAGCGTTCGTTTCGGTCATGGTGGCGTGCCCGCAAGCCGTGTGAGCGACGAAGTCCTAAGGTAGCCCAACGACGACCGCTTGTGCGCGACGAGAACGAACCTCGGAGCAACGAACCGAGCTGTCGAGTCGTGTGCGCGTGCCTGGCCTACGCTCGTTGCCCGGGCGAGGGCATACTGCCGACGCGCCAGTCCGTTCCTTCACGCAGGGAGAGCACGCGTGACGTCCAGGCCGGATCGCCGCCGTCGCGGTCGATGCAACCTGCTTGCTGCACTGCTGCTTGCCGCCGTCGCGGGCTGCGGTGGCGGCGGGGGCTCCGGTGGCGGGGGCGGCAACGAGCCTCCACCACCGCCGCAGGAACCGCCGGTGTCCACGACCGCCACGGCCGTGCGTGTCAGCCGGGCGTCCCCGTTCGGCGCAACCTGTCTTGTCGTCCCCGAGGGCGCGACGATCTACGCGAATGCCGAGGTCGAGCCCCACCTCGCGGTCGATCGCGCGGACCCGAACCACCTGGTGGCGGCGTGGCAGCAGGACAGGCTGTCTGACGGCGGTGCGCGCGGGCTCGCGACGTCCGTCTCGATCGACGGCGGGACGACCTGGAGCGCACCGCAACCGGCGCCGTTTTCGACATGCGCCGGCGGTGAGTTCGAGCGGGTGTCGGATCCCTGGGTCGCCGTGGCCGGCAACACCGCGATCCAGATTGGAATTGCGTTCACCGGCGGAGCCAACGCGGTGGGCGCGCGCAGTGCGGTCGTCGTCAGCCGGTCGCTCGACGGCGGCATCAGCTGGGGTCCCACCGTGTTGCTCGTCGACGACGATGGCACCCGGCTGTTCAACGACAAGGAAGCGCTCGCGATCGACTCCACGGACGCGCGCCATGTCTACGCCGTCTGGGACCGCATCGGCCTCGACGAACGTGGTCCGACGCTGCTTGCGCGTTCGACCAATGGAGGAGCGACGTGGGAAGCGGCAAGGACGATCTACGATCCGGGCTCGGGCAGGCAGACGATCGGCAACGTGCCCGTGACGACACCCGACGGTGCGGTGCACGTCTTTTTCGTCGAACTGGGCCCCGCGCCCGGCAACCCGTCGGCGACCGAGGGGCTCGTCTCGGTGATCCGGTCCAGCGACAAGGGCTCGAGTTGGTCGGGGCCCACGCGGATCGCGGAGTTGCTGGCAGTGGGCACGCGGACGCCCGAGCAGGATCTGGTCGTGCGCACCGGCGAGATTCTCGGCACGTTCGCCGCCGGCTCCGACGATGGCGCGTTGTATGCCGTCTGGCATGACGCCCGGTTCACGGACGGCGACCACGACGCGATCGCGCTCGCCCGGTCGACCGACGGTGGGTTCACCTGGAGCGCCCCGGGTCGCGTCAACGCACGGCCCGACGTGCCGGCGTTCACGCCCACGCTGGCCGTCCTGCCGGGCGGAGCGATCGGCGTGACGTACTACGACTTCCGGCAGCCGGGAACGGGAACCTACCGGCCGACCGACCTGTGGCTGGCCACGTCACGCAACGGTGTCGACTGGTCGGAGACGCGCCTGGCCGGCGACTTCGATCTGCTGGACGCGCCGAACGCCGGAGGGCTTTTCGTCGGTGACTACCAGGGGCTCGATTCGACGGATGCGTCGACCTTCATTGCGCTGTATGCCCGCACGAACAACGGCGAGACGTCGAATCGCACCGATGTCTACGCCGATCGTGTGCCGCTCGGGGCCCTGCCGGCCGCACCTGCAACGACGGACGCCACTGCGTCGAAGCCGGTCGCGACGAAGGGGCCCGCAATGCGGCAGCGCGTGGCCGAGCATCTGTCCGCGGTGCGGCAGCGGCGCCTCGCCGAATGGCGCAGCTGGCGCGAGGCCGGTCCCGACTCCATGCCGGACTGACCTGTGTTCATGGCAGGGGGCAGACGGAAACCGATCGTCTCCGCCTGCCCCGCGCCACGGCTGCACTAGATCAGGAAATCATCCTGGTGCAGCGAGTCCAGAGCCACGCCGTGCAGCGTGATCTGCTGGTCGCCGAGGTCGAGCACGGTGGCGCCCTCCACCTCGCGGGCGTTCGCCATCAGCCAGTCGAAGGTGAGGCCACGGCCGCTCAGGTCGATCTGGTCGTCGGTGCCGGCCCCGGCCACGAAGTCCTGGATGATGACGTCGTCGTCGCCGCCGCCGATGATCACGTCGTTGCCGCCACCGCCGATCAGCACGTCGTTGCCCGCACCGCCGATGATCACGTCGTCGCCGGCGCTGCCGAGGATCACGTCGTCGCCGTCGCCGCCGTCGAGCACGAGCTTGACCGCGCCCCCCGCGACGTTCGTGGCGTCGATCACGTCTGCACCCGCGTGGCCATAGACCGTGATCGTATCGAGCGCCGCCTCCGTCCCGGTGACGTTGACCTGGGCTGCGAGCCCCAGCACCGCGATGCCGGAGGCGTCGCCGGCAAGCAGGATGATGTCGTCGGCGCTGGTACCGTTGACGAACACATTGTCGGCTTGCCCGTCGCCCGCGCCGCCGGTGGCGGCGAGGTTGACGTCGACCTCGGTCACGTCGGTGCCGGAGAGATTGCCAATGAAGACGTTGTCGGCACCGCCGAGGGCGTTGAAGACGATGCGCTCGACGTCGTTGAGGTCGCTCGTGACGCCC
>DASSJN010000036.1:0-8145 GCA_035691185.1 Steroidobacteraceae bacterium | reverse complement strand
CTCGGAGTGTCCCCATTTTCAGGCGAGGCCGTGCGTCGCGCGGCTGCGCGCCTCCTGTGACCTGAACGCGTTGAAGCGCGGCAGGAACTTGTCCCAGTCGATGATGTGCGCGTCGAGTTCGGGCCCGTCGATGCAGGCGTGCTTGCGCACGAGCTTGCCGTCGATCGTGACGGGCACCATGCATGCGCCGCACATGCCGGTCGCGTCGACCATGATCGAATTGAGGCTCGAAACGGTCTTCACGCCGTGCGGCCGGGTCAGGTCGCTCACGGCCCGCATCATGAGCGGCGGGCCGATCGTGACGACCTCCACGATCCTGCGGCCCTTGCTGCGGGCGCCGTCCGCGAGCATCGCCTCGAGCGGCGTGGTCACGAAGCCCTGCTGGCCGAACGTGCCGTCGTTCGAGGTGTAGATCACGTCGACCTGGTCGCCGAACTCCGCCTGCAGCCGCCCGACGCGCTCCTGTTCGCCGGTCCAGAACAGCAGGTTGGCCGAGCGGAAGCCCGCGATCAGCGTGACGTGGTTTCCGCGCCGCAGGTGCTCGCGCATGATCGGGTACACCGGCGGCAGCCCGACGCCGCCGGCCGTGAACACGACCGTCTCGTCGAGCGCGTACTCGTGGATCTCGCTGGGGCGGCCGAGCGGGCCCGCGATGCCGGCAAACGAATCGCCCACGGCCATGCGGTTCATGAGCGTCGAGCTCGTGCCGACGCCCTGGATCACGAGGTCGATCGTGCCGGCCTGCGCGTCCCAGTCCGCGAGCGTGAGCGGGATCAGTTCGCCGTCGCCCCAGCCGAGCACGCGCACGAACTGCCCCGCGCGCGCCGAACGCGCGACCAGCGGCGCGCGGATCGTGAACTCGACGATGCCGCCCGCGAGTTCCGTCCTCGAGACGATCGTCGGACTGGCTTGCCCGAGCTCGGTGTAGCGGCCCGCCTTCTCGACGCGCGCGCGGATCTCCTCGGCCGTGAACGGAATGTCGCCGACGATCTCGCGGGCCGCGGCCTGGCCGTCGCCCGCCGCGCGGATCGCCGTGGAGCCGCCACGTGCCGCGTCCCCGCCGGAATAGACGTCCGGGATCGAGGTCCGCTGCGAACCCGGCTCGTCGAGCGAAATCGTGCCCCACCTGGTCGTCTTCAGGCCCGGCTCGGCCTCCGCCATGATCGGGTTCGCGGTGTTGCCGAGCGCCATGATCACGAGATCGACCGGCACGCGCTCGGTCTCGCCCGTCCTGACGGGGCTGCGGCGACCCGAAGGATCTGCCGGGCCGAGTTCGTTGACGTCGAGCACCGCGTGCGTGACCCAGTGGGTCTTGCCGTCCCCCAGGAACTCGCCCGGTGCGCGCAGTTCGCGGACCCGGATGCCTTCCTCGAGCGCGTGGTGCAGTTCCTCGACGCGGGCCGGCATTTCGCGGAGCGTTCGGCGGTAGACGATGGTCACGTTGGCGCCGAGTCGGCGCGCCGTGCGCGCGGCGTCCATCGCGGTGTTGCCTCCGCCGATGATGAACACCTCCTTGCCGTGCGTCTCGGGCAGCGGCGTCTCGTACTTCGCGTCGATCGCACGCATCAGGTTGACGCGCGTCAGGAACTCGTTGGCCGACATCACGCCGAGCAGGTGCTCGCCCGGCACGTTCATGAACGTGGGCAGCCCGGCGCCGGTGCCGACGAAGATCTTCCAGAAGCCCTCGGCCCTGAGGTGATCCAGCGTCGCGGTCTTGCCGACGACGAAGTTGCGCACGAAGCGGCCGCCGAGCAGCGTGATCTTCTGCACGACGTCGTCGATCAGCGCGTTCGGCAGGCGGAACTCCGGGATGCCATAGCGCAGCACGCCGCCGAGTTCGTGGAACGCCTCGAACACGGTGACGGGAAAGCCCTCCGCCGCGAGCAGGTACGCGTTGATGAGGCCCGACGGCCCCGAGCCCACGACCGCGATCGGCGGCTTGTCCGCCCGTGCCCACGGGCTCACGACGCGCGCGAACCGCCCCGCCACGTCGGGGTTCACGAGTTTGTCGTGCTGCGGCAGGAACCACTCGAGCTGGCCGATCTCGATCGGCCGCCGCGTGTGCGTGCAGACTCCCTGGCACTGCAGTTCCTGCGGGCAGACGCGTCCCGTGACGTTGGGCAGCGGGTTGCAGCTCTCGATCAGCTCGAGCGCCTGGCGGAACTTCCCCTGCCCGAGCAGGTCGAGCATCTCCGGGATGTGGATCTTGACCGGGCAGCCGCCCTTCGGCTCCTTCCTGTTCTTGAGCAGCACGCCGACCTCGCAGGGCCGGTCCTGGCACTGCTTGTCGCGCAGCACCTCGAGCCACACGAACAGTTCGACCTCGCGCGCCGTGTACCCGAGGCTCATGTAGCCGAGGTAGCCCTGGTTCACGAGTTCGAAGTCGTGCGAGCGCTGTTCGGGCGGGCGGATGTAGGGCGGGATGCAGGTCTCGCCGGGCCACCCCTGCGAGAGTCCCCGGAACATCGGGTAGCGCCCGGACAGGTGCGCATCGAGCGCCGCGACGAACCTGCGCTTGAACTTGAGCGGCATGAACCAGAGGAACCGCAGCAGCACCGTGCTCATCGCGTCGTTGCGCAGCAGCAGGTTCCAGAGCGTCCTCGTGAACGCCGCGCCGAGTGCCTCCTGCTGGAATTCCCAGGCGATCGCCTGCACGCCGTCGGCGACGAAGACACTCCTCAACGACCTGGGGTCGCTGAGCAGGTGCCGGCGCAGCAGCGCGAGCTGCTTCTGGAGCACGGCGTCGTCGTCGCCGCCCTGGTCGAACTCGTCGCGCGCCCGGCCTTCCCCGCCCGGTGGCAGCGAAGCATCCTGTGCGGGGGCACCGCTCACCGCAGGATCTCCGAGTCGCAGTTCGCGGCGACACGATCGACGCGGGCGATCAGCTCGGGCGTCACCTTGAGGCGCTCGAGCGCGCCCGGGATCATGTGACCGACCTCGGTCGCCACGCCGTCGATGACGATGGTCGTCTTCTCGAACAGCTCCGGCACCTGCTGGTAGCACGTCTTGCAGTTGACGCACAGGGGCACGTCTTCCTCGCGGATGACCTTGAGCGCACTCGTCGCGCCGTTCGCTGCTGCCGCAGCGCTGGCCGCGGCAGCCGCGCCGTCGAGTGGCGCCGCAGCAGGCCCGCCGCCGCCGAACGGTGCCAGCGCGGCCGAGAGCGCCGCCGGCGGCGCCTTGGACGCGGCCGCCAGTTCGCTCATCGCGCGCGCGATCGAGTCGAGCGACGTCTCGCGCTCGGCCTCGGAGGCCTGATAGCGCTGCTGCAGCGCTTCGAGCTCGGCGTGATGGTCGGCATCGAGCTTCTCGACGTGACGGCCGGCGAGGTACTGCAGCGTGCGCCAGTAGCGGCGCCGCTCCTCGACCAGGTGCACGATCGTGCCCGACACTTCGAGCTTCTCCAGCCCGCGCCCTTCGCCGACCGACCAGACGAACGGCACCTTGCCCCCGCGCGCCGCGGCCGGCAGCGCGACGTATTCGTGGATCGGCACGGCTTCCGCCTCGGACGCGGCTGCGAGCCTGCGGAACTGCTTCTTGAACCGCGTTTCCTCGCGGGCGAAATCCGCCGGTGTGAGCGGCACCTCGAGCAGCCGGGTCTCGCCGTCCTCGACGTAGGTGATCGAGGTGGTCGCCCAGTCGCGGTCGAGCGCCGGGTTGCCGTCGAGCGAGAAGCGCTCGTGCAGCGTCGCGCCGCGGCGCGGGTCGTGCACGAACACCGGGTTCATGCGGCTTTCGACGGCGAGGCGTGCACGGCGGCTGGCCGCGGCGTCGGCGATGCCGTGTTCCGCCTGACAGGGCGTGTAGATGTCGAGCACCGCGGGCGACGACCAGTAGTTCAAGTACTCCATGACGTTGCCGAGGAAGTGTCCCTGCAGCGCCGTCGAGCTCTGCACCACGAACACGTTCGGGTGGAACGCGGCGATCAGCCCGAGCTCCTTGCGGTCCTCCTGCTTGCCGGAGTGCGCGGCGCCGAACCGCGTGAGGTCCGAGTCCTGGCCCGTGAGGCTCGCGGTCGAAGCCTGGCCGCCCGTGTTCGAGTAGACGCCCGTGTTGAGGACCATGACCTTGATCGGCGTGCTGGTCGCGAGCAGGCGCGAAAGCGCGCCGAAGCCGATGTCGTAGGTCGCGCCGTCGCCCCCGATGCTGAAGGCCGTCGGCAGCAGGGCGAGTTCCTGCGGCGTGAACTGGTCCCAGGCGAACATGCGGAAGTAGCGGTCATGGATCGAGGGCTGGTACGCATCCTCGAGCTCGAGTCGTGCGACGCGCAGCGCCTTGATGTCGTCGACGGCGTTCGCGGTGATGCCCTCGAACAGCCCCTTGGCGACGGCCGGCGTGTCCTGGAACAGGCTGTTGACCCAGGGGTCGTTGTACGGGTTGAACGGGAACGTCGAGGCGTAGACGCTGCTGCAGCCCGTCGCGTTGGCGATTACCGCCGAGGCCGGGCCGTTGCCGGTCGGGCCGCTCTCGAGCAGGTAGAGCCGCCGCTCGAGCGTCGCGAGCGCGTCGTCGATGCGGTCCCGGCGCCGCGCGTCCTGCTGCACGGCGGCGCGCTTCGCCCCGAGCTGCTCGATCAGCGTCTCGAGTTCCGCGACGTGCTCCTTGCGCCGCTGGCCCTGGATCGCGTGGTTCATCGACGTCACGAGCCGGATGGCCGTGACTTCGCCGCAGCCGCGGCATGCGCCGTGGCCGCCCGTCGTCGCGTAGTAGTTCGCGCGGTCGAGCATCATGCGCTTGATGTCGCCGTCGGGTCGCACGGCCTCCTGCACGAACCGGGCGGGCGTGTTCGGCGTCCGGCTCAGGAACTCGAAGCGTTCCTGCAGCTCGTCGAGCAGGTCGGCGTCCTGCACGCGCGGCTGCAGCGCGCCCGGGCCGCAGACGTCGATGCACTCGAGGCAGCCGCTGCACTTCCACGGATCGATCGCCACGGAGTAGAGCCCGCCGCTGCCGGCACGCTCCTTTTCGGCCGCGTCGAAGAACGGCTTGGTGCGCGCCACAGGGAATTTCGCGAGCGCCGCGGCGAGTTTCGCCACGTTGCGACGCACGTTCGCGTTGGCGCCGTCGAGGCCGGTCGCGGAGTCGGCGACTGCGTCGTGGAACGCGAGCGCGTCCCGCGTCGCCTTGTAGCGGAGGCGCACGGCCTCGGTCAGCGGATAGACCTGCGCCAGCAGCTCGGCCTTCTGCGGCTCGGGCAGGTCGAGCTGGCGGATGCCGGCCTGCAGCAGGTCGTGGATGTCGTGGACCGTGTTCGGGATCGCGGCGTCCGGACAGACGAGTGTGCACTCCATGCAGCCGGTGCAGTGCTCGGCGAGGAACTGCGGCACGTCGCGCCGGAACAGGCCCTTGTCCTTCCAGGCCGCGGTGCCCGCGGGCATGAACAGGCCTGTGCCGGGCAGCACGGGCGCCTCGGCGACCGTCCCTTCGCGGAACGGGGCCGCGATCATCTGCTCGTAGTAGTCGCGATCGAAGAATCCGCCGTCCGGCGTGGCGCCGCCGGCGCGGCACATGCCGGCCGAGATCGCGACGCTGCGCTTCGACTTGACCAGTGGCTGCGTGTCGACGGACCGGAACTGGGGCGCGTCGTAGTCGACGCGCTGCGTCGCGGCGAGGCCTTCGCGCATGACGGCGATGTTGCCTTCGACCACGGCCCCGCCTTTGGCCCCGAACTTCTTCGCGATCTGGCTGCGGATCTTGTCGAGCAGGACGCCCTCGGACGCACCGGCCTTGATGCGCTCGACGTGCCCACACACGGCGCCGATGAAGGCGATGCCCATCATGCGCGTCTCGAGTTCGGGCGTCGGCGCATGGCGCTTGGCGACCGCGAAGCCGTCGAGGATGAAGAACTTGATCTTCTTCGCGCGTAGCGTGCGCCGCGCCTGCTCCGGCAGTTCCTTCCAGACGTCCAGCGGCGACAGGCTCGACTGGAGGATGAACGTGCCACCATCGACGAGCCCGCGCAGCGGGTTGGTGTGGCCGAAGACGCGGTGATCGGGCGAGATCACGATCTCGACGTCCTCCAGCTCGGCGTTGGTGAGCTTGACCGGCTCGGGACTCAGCGTGATGTAGTAGTTGGTCGGCGCGCCGCTCTTCTCGGAGCCGTACTTGGGCGAGGCCTTGGAGTGCAGCCCGAGCACGCCAGCGAGGATGTCGGTGATGAGCTTGCCGGTCGCGATCGTGCCGTAGCCCCCGATCGAGTGGAACCGCACGCGGAACGCCTCCGGCGGCAGCAACGCCGGGTTCGCTTCCGTCTCGAGCGCCATGAACTCGGTCTCGGGGTACGCGACCTTCAGCCGTGCCTGCAGCGCCGCGAGCTGCGGCGGCGGGTTCTTCGCGAAGAACTGGCTGCCGAGGTACACGAACGGCACGTTGCGCGTTTCCATGTTGAGGAACGCGGCCACGAGGTGGCGCGGCTGCAGGTCGTGCGCGCCGAGGCCGAAGATCGCGGTCGTGACTTTCGGCAGCGCGTGCAGCGCCGGGATGCCCGGGTGGCGGATGCCGTTGCTCGCGTTCTCGACGCCCTTGAAGAGCGCCTGCGTCACGAAGCTCGTGAGCGCCGTCGTCTCGGAGCGCTCGAGCACCGTCACGGCCTTCTTGCCCTCGAGCGCCTGCACCAGTTCCGCCTCGGGGAACGGTTGCAGCAGCTTGACCGAGACGACGCCCACCTTCTTGCCCTGCGTGCGCAGGTGCGTGGCGACGGCTTCCGCGTCGTCGGTCACCGAGCCCAGGCCGACGACCACGCAGTCGGCGTCGTCGCAGAGGAAGGTCTGCACCGGTCTGTAGACGCGACCGGTGAGCGCCGCATACTCCTGCATCGCCTCACGGACGAAGCGCGGCACCTCGGCGACGAAGTGCGTACGGTGGTCGACCGACCCCGCCTGGAAGTCGGGCTGGTTCTGCACGCCGCCCGTGAGCCCCGGGTTGTCGACGTCGACGAGCGCGGGAACGCGCTGCCGCGTGCCTTTCTCGTGCGCGTTGAGCCACTGCCGGCGCCACTGGCCGCGCAGTTCCTCCGGCAGCCACGCGAGCGTCGCCGGTACGAGCACCCCTTCGTTGTCCGACTCGACGGCGTCGGCGTTCGCGTCGAGGTAGTCGCCGAGCGGCGCGAGCGCGTCGGGCAGGAGGTCGTCGCGCCGCCGCGCCAGCCAGGACTTGAGCTGGAACACGCGGCCCTTCGCGCCGAACAGGATTTCCTGCGCGACCGTGGGCGCCTTGATGCGCCCGGCAGGGTCGCCGATGAACTCGCGCAGGAGTTCCGGTTCCGGCATGAGCACTTCGCTCATCATGTGGCTGGTCGCGAAACCGTCCATCGCGTTGGCGACCGGGATCAGCGACTGTGCACTCACCTTATAAGAGATGGCGGCGAGGTCGGCCGCCTCCTGCGGGTTCGACCCGAACAGGACTGTGTACCCCGACTGCAGCAGCGCGTAGACGTCGTCGTGGCCGGCCATGACGTTGAGCGAATGCCGCGAGACGACGCGGGCCGCCACCTGCAGCACGAAGCCGCCCACCTTCTTGCCGACCGTGACGTAGTGCGACTCGAGGCCGTAGAGGATGCCCTGGCTCGACGAGGCGTTCGAAACGTACTTGCCGCCGGTCAGGGCCGCGCCCAGGGCGCCGCTCTGGGCCGAGTGCTCGCCCTCGGGCTCGAAGAAGAAGGGGTGCTTGCCCCAGACGTTGCAGCCGCCGCCCGCCCGGAACGCCTCGTAGAGCTCCGAGATCTCGGTCGACGGGGTGATCGGGTAGCCGATCACGCCGCCGCAGACGTGACCCATCACCTCCGCCACCGCTCCGTTTCCGTGGATGACGGTGGGGATGCCAGGGAATTTCTCTGTCATTTCGCTCGGGTTCCGCAGTCGGGGGCAGGCCCGAACCGTGCGCCAGGTGGGAATCGGACGCAATCGGGGAGACTACGGGCGCGACTTTCGCGAACGACGAGAATCATTCGCAATGCGCGCCACGGCCTGGCCCGAGTGCCGCCGTCCCGAACTGGTTCCTCCATGCGATGGTGCCGGTGCGGCGGTTCGCTTCGGTTCAGAGTGGCGTCTGTGTGCGCCGACGTCGGGCGGCGTGTAGCCAGGCGCCGCCGGCACACTCAGCCGTGGCCGAGCGGCAGCTGCACGTGCCACCGGCAGGCCGCGAGGATCC
>DASSJN010000035.1:0-31327 GCA_035691185.1 Steroidobacteraceae bacterium | reverse complement strand
CGCAAGCACTGGTTCGAACAGGGCCAGCAGGCGTGAGCGGAGGTCTGATTACATGGCGGAAGTGACGGTCACGCAGTTTGCCGAGGTCCTGAAGGTTCCGGTCGAGAAGCTGCTGGTGCAGCTCGGCGAGGCCGGCATCAGGGTCGGCGGCGCCGACGACATCATCAGCGACGAGGCCAAGATGGAACTCCTGACGCACCTGCGCCGCGCGCATGGTCGCCAGGAGGACGCGGCAGCCCCGCGCAAGATCACACTGCAGCGCAAGCAGCAGCAGGAGATCAAGCTCGCCTCGACGCAGGGCCGTGCGCGCACGGTCGCGGTCGAGGTGCGCCGCAAGAAGACCTACCTGAACCGCTCGGTGATCGAGGAAGAGCAGCGCCAGCGGCAGGAAGAGATCGACAAGGTGCGCCACGCGGAGGAAGCCGCGCGGCAGGCGCAGGAACGCGCGGAAGCCGAACGGCGTGCCGCCGAGGAGCGCGAACGCGAGCGCATCGAGGAGGCGAATCGTCGCGCCGCCGCGGAACAGGCGCGCGAGCGCGCCGAGGCCGAAACGCGCGCCGCGGCCGAGGAGGCCGCGCGTGAGCGCACCGAGCGTGAGCGGGCCGACGCCGAGCGCAAGGCGCTCGACACCGTGCAGCCGCCGGCGCGCCCCACCGGCATCCGCGTGATTCGTCCACCCGAGCCTGCGCCCCCGGCGCCGACGCCGGCGCGTGCGGCGCCACCGCCCGCGGGCGGCTCCGGCAAGTACGGCCGCCGCGAGTTGCACGTGTCTGCCGACGCCAGGGCCAGCTACAAGAAGAAGCAGCAGCCCGCCGGTCGGTTCCGCCGCTCCGGCCACGTCCAGGTCGAGACGCGCCACGGGTTCGTCGAGCCGACCGCGCCGGTCAAGCGCGAGGTGCAGATCCCCGAGACCATCACGGTCGGCGAACTGGCCAACCGCATGGCGATCAAGGCCAACGAAGTCATCAAGACGATGATGAAGATGGGCGTGATGGCCACGATCAACCAGCCGATCGACCAGGACACGGCGACGCTCGTCGTCGAGGAATTCGGCCACACCGCCATCGCGCTCAAGGAAGACCAGATCGAGGAGCAGCTGCTCGCGACCTCGGGCGACGTCGAACTGCTGCCGCGGCCGCCGGTCGTCACCATCATGGGTCACGTCGACCACGGCAAGACCTCGCTGCTCGACTACATCCGCCGCACCAAGGTCGCGGCGGGCGAGGCGGGCGGCATCACGCAGCACATCGGCGCCTACCAGGTCGAGACGCCAAGGGGCCCGATCACGTTCATCGACACCCCGGGCCACGCGGCCTTCACCGCGATGCGCGCCCGCGGCGCGAACGTGACCGACATCGTGATCCTCGTGGTGGCGGCCGACGACGGCGTCATGCCGCAGACGATCGAGGCGATCCAGCATGCGCGCGCGGCCGAGGTGCCGATCGTCGTCGCGGTCAACAAGATCGACAAGCACGACGCCGATCCGGACCGAGTCCGCAACGACCTCGGCAAGCAGAACGTCATCCCCGAGGAATGGGGCGGCGACGTCATGTTCGTCAACGTGTCGGCGCGCACCGGCCAGGGCGTCGACCAGTTGCTCGAGTCCGTGCTGCTGCAGGCCGAGGTGCTCGACCTCAAGGCGCCGCAGGCGGGTCACGCCGTGGGCGTCGTGCTCGAATCGAGCATCGAGAAGGGCCGCGGCCCGGTCGCGACCGTGCTGGTCAAGCGCGGCATGCTCAGGACGGGCGACCCGATCATCGCCGGGCAGGAGTTCGGCCGCGTCCGCGCGCTGTTCGACGCGCTGGGCAAGCAGGTGCAGGAGGCGGGCCCGGCCGTGCCGGTGCAGGTGCTCGGTCTCTCTGACGCGCCCAACGCCGGCGACGACATGCTCGTCGTCGAGAGCGAGCGCAAGGCACGCGAAGTCGCGCTGTACCGCCAGGGCAAGTTCCGCGACGTGCGACTGGCCGGCGCGGCGAAGAAGGCCGAGGACATGTTCTCGCAGTTGGGCGAGGCGGCCGGCCAGGTCATCAACCTCATCGTCAAGTCCGACGTGCAGGGCAGCGCGGAGGCGCTGCGCGACTCGTTGTCGAAGATCGGTACGGACGACGTCTCGGTCAAGGTCATCGCGAGTGGCGTGGGCGGCATCACGGAGTCCGACGTCTCGCTGGCGGCAGCCTCGCGCGCACGCATCATCGGCTTCAACGTGCGTGCCGACGGCGCAGCGCGCAGCGCGATGAAGGACTCGGGGGTCGAGGTGAACTACTATTCGATCATCTACGAGGCGCTCGACGACGTGCGCAGCTGGGTCACCGGCATGCTCAAGCCCGAGATCAAGGAGCAGATCGTGGGCCTCGCCGAGGTGCGAGAAGTGTTCCGCTCGAGCAAGTTCGGCACGGTCGCCGGCTGCCTCGTCGTCGAAGGCGTCATCAAGCGGGGCAACCCGGTGCGCGTGCTGCGTGACAACGTGGTCATCCACCAGGGCGAGCTGGATTCGCTGCGCCGCTTCAAGGACGACGTCGGCGAGGTCCGGGCCGGCACCGAGTGCGGCATCGGCGTGCGCAACTACAACGACATCCGCGCGGGCGACCAGATCGAGTGCTTCGCGCGCGTCGAAGTCGCGCGCAGCGCATAAGCGCAATGCCACGCGAAGTCCCACGCGCGCGACGGATCGCTGACCAGGTGCAGCGCACCGTGTCGCAGTTGCTGCTGCGCGAGGTGCGTGATCCGCGCCTGAAGCCGATGACCGTGACGCACGTGAGGGTCTCGCCCGACCTGACGCACGTCTGGGTCAAGTACACGCTGCTCGCCGGCGACTCCCACGACGCGCTGCAGCGGGAGATCCTCGACGAGGCCGCGACCTACCTGCGCGGTCCCCTCGGGCGGGCGTTGCGCTTGCGACTCGCGCCGCAACTGCACTTCGCGCCCGACGAGGAACTCGAAGCCGGCCACCGGCTGGACGACCTGATCACGCGGGCCGTGCGCGAAGACCGGGATCGCCAGCGCACGGACCAAGACGAACGCGACGAAACGGACGACGACCGCTCGTGACCGGCGCCGCCGCGGCAGGCCCGTCCCCGGCGCGCAGGCGCTGGCGGACGGTGGACGGCATCGTGCTGCTCGACAAGCCGCACGGGCTCACCTCGACCCAGGCGCTGCAACGGGTTCGGCGGGTCCTGCAGGCGGAAAAGGCCGGCCACGCGGGCACGCTCGATCCCATGGCGACGGGCATGTTGCCGCTGTGTTTCGGCCAGGCGACGAAGGCCTGCGGCCAGTTGCTCGGCAGGCGCAAAGCGTATCGGGCGACGGTGTTGCTCGGTGCGGCCACCGACACCGGCGACGCCGAGGGGCAGGTCGTCGAACGACGTGAGGTTCCGCCGGTGTCGGAAGCCGCGCTCGGGCGCGTGCTCGCCTCGCTGCGCGGCGACCGGCAGCAGGTGCCGCCGATGTATTCGGCCCTCAAGCGCGACGGGCGGCCGCTCTACGAACTCGCCCGGCGCGGTGAAACCGTCGAACGCGAGGCGCGGTCGATTTCGATCGATCACCTGGAAGTGACCGCCCGCACGGATCGCTCGCTCGACCTCGAGGTGGTCTGCTCGAAGGGCACCTATGTTCGGGTGCTGGCGGAAGAGGTCGCGACCGGCCTCGGCACCGTCGGGCACCTGGGCGCTTTGCGCCGGCTCTGGGTCGAACCGTTCACTGGCGACCGCATGGTCACGCTCGAACGCATCGAGGCGGACGGTCGGCACGACCCGGCCGGCCACGACTGGCTGCTGCCCGTGGATGCGGCCTATCCGGGGCTGCCGGTCTTGCGCCTCGACGCCACACAGAGTCTCCACCTGCGTCAGGGCCGCACGCTCGACCCGCCTGGCGGCGGCACGCCGGGCCCGCTGTTGCGAGCCTACGACGACGGGCACGGATTCCTCGGCCTGGTCGAGGTCGGCGCGGACGGTCGGCTGCGAGTGCAGCGGCTGTTCGTGGCGGGGGCCGGCACGGCGCCGGCAGGCCCAAAAACTTGAGTCGAGTGGGGCCGTGCGGATAGAATGCGCGGCTCAGTTCAAAGAGTTACATCCAAGGTTTCGAGACCCACTATGGCACTGTCCACCGAGCGCAAGTCTGAGATCGTCGGCGGCTTCAAGCGCGGCGCGAACGACACCGGCTCCCCCGAGGTCCAGATTGCGTTGCTGTCCGCCCGCATCAACGAACTCGGCGAGCACTTCAACACGCACAAGCGCGACCACGCGTCGCGTCGCGGTCTGCTCAAGCTCGTCACGCAGCGTCGCAAACTGCTCGACTACCTGAAGGACAGCGACCCCACGCGCTACCAGGAAGTCGTCGCCAAGCTCGGCCTGCGTCGCTGACCGTAGCTCGAGTGTCCGGCCCGCCCTGCGGGCCGGATTCGTTTTTGCCCCACGTCGGGCCATCGAACACTACCGGACACCTGCAACAGTGAACGTCCAGAAGACCAGCTTCCAGTACGGCCCCCACACCGTGACCCTCGAAACCGGCCGGCTCGCCCGCCAGGCCGACGGCGCAGTCCTCGTCTCCATGGGCGACACCGCGGTACTCGTCACCGCCGTCGGTCGCAAGGAGGCCCAGCCGGGCAAGGATTTCTTCCCGCTCACGGTCAACTACGTCGAGAAGACGTACGCCGCGGGCCGCATCCCCGGCGGCTTCTTCAAGCGCGAGGGCCGTCCCTCCGAGAAGGAGACGCTGATCTCGCGGCTGATCGACCGCCCGATCCGCCCGCTGTTCCCCGAGTTCTTCTTCAACGAAGTGCAGGTCGTCGCCACGGTCGTTTCGCTCGACCCGGACATCGATTCCGACGTCCCCGCGATGCTCGGCGCGTCCGCCGCCCTCGCGCTCTCGGGCATCCCGTTCAAGGGGCCGATCGGGGCCGCCCGCGTCGGCTACCGGGACGGCCAGTACCTGCTCAACCCGACCGCAACCGACACGAAGGCCTCCCAGCTCGACCTCGTCGTCGCCGGCACGGCCGACGCGGTGCTGATGGTCGAGTCGGAAGCGAAGATGCTGCCGGAGTCGGTCATGCTGGGTGCGGTGGTCTACGGCCACGAGCAGATGCAGGTCGCCATCAAGGCGATCCGCGAACTCGCCGCCAAGGCGGGCAAGCCGGCCTGGGACTGGAAGGCGGCGGAGATCCCGGCCGAGCTGACCAGGGCCGTCGGCGATATGGCCGACGCGGACCTCGAGCACGCCTACCAGATCGTCGAGAAGCAGGCGCGGCACGCGCGCATCGGCGAGATCAAGGCCAAGGTCGTCGAGGCGCTCGCCGCCGGCGAGACGCCCAGGTTCGACGCGCGCGCGGTCGCCGACGAGTTCGGCCGCCTCGAGTACAACATCGTTCGCCGCCGCATCATCGAGGGCAAGCCACGCATCGACGGTCGCGACATGCACACGGTGCGCAAGATCACCGTCGAGACCGGCGTGCTGCCGCGCACCCACGGTTCGGCGCTGTTCACGCGTGGCGAGACGCAGGCGCTCGTCACCACGACGCTCGGCACCGGCCGCGACGCGCAGATCATCGACGCGCTCGCCGGCGAGCGCAAAGAGCCGTTCATGCTCCACTACAACTTTCCCCCGTTCTCGGTGGGCGAGACGGGCATGATGGGCTCGCCGAAGCGTCGCGAGATCGGCCACGGCAACCTGGCGCGCCGCGGCGTCAACGCGGTCATGCCCGACATGACCGGGTTCCCGTACATCATCCGCGTCGTCTCGGAGATCCTCGAGTCGAACGGCTCCAGTTCGATGGCGTCCGTCTGCGGCACCAGCCTCGCGCTGATGGACGCGGGCGTGCCGCTCAAGGCGCCGGTCGCGGGCGTCGCGATGGGCCTCGTGCTCGAGGGCGGCAAATTCCAGGTCCTCACCGACATCCTCGGCGACGAGGACCACCTCGGCGACATGGACTTCAAGGTGGCCGGCTCCGAGAACGGCGTCACCGCGCTGCAGATGGACATCAAGATCGAGGGCATCACCAGGGAGATCATGCAGGTCGCGCTCGACTCGGCGCACAAGGCACGGCTGCACATCCTCGGCGAGATGAACAAGGTGCTCGCGTCGCACCGCCCGCAGATGTCGG
Organism: Steroidobacteraceae bacterium; assembly: GCA_035691185.1. Taxonomy (GTDB): domain Bacteria; phylum Pseudomonadota; class Gammaproteobacteria; order Steroidobacterales; family Steroidobacteraceae; genus RPQJ01. The sequence continues at coordinate 25,233 of DASSJN010000035.1, read as the reverse complement.
AGTGGGCGCCCACGATCATCACGATGAAGATCGACCCGGACAAGATCCGCGAAGTCATCGGCAAGGGCGGCGCCGTCATCCGCGCGATCACGGAGGAGACGGGCACGACGATCGACATCGAGAACGACGGCACGGTCAAGATCGCCTCGGTCAGCGGCCCGGCGGGTCGCGAGGCCCAGCGCCGCATCGAGCTGATCACGTCCGAGGTCGAGGTCGGTGCGGTCTACGAAGGCAAGGTCGTGCGGCTGATGGACTTCGGCGCGTTCGTGCAGATCCTGCCGGGCAAGGACGGCCTGGTGCACATCTCGCAGATCAGCGAAGAGCGCGTCGAGCGCGTCAGCGACAAGCTCAAGGAAGGCGACGTCGTGCGCGTGAAGGTGCTCGAGGTCGACCGCCAGGGCCGCGTGCGCCTCTCCATGCGGAATGTCGACGCCGCCTGAAGAAGTGTCTAGCGGATAGTGTCCAGCGGATAGTCGAACGAAGAAGGCCGGCGCAAGCCGGTCTTTTTCTTACTGGACACTAGACACTGAACACTAGTCACTCTTCTCGCGGTCTTCCCGGCTGCCGAACGGACGGGTAATGCGCGAAAAGACCTCTTCCTGCAGCGACTTCCAGCGCTGGTAGTTCTTCTGCGCCACCGTCGTGACGGTCTCGAGCGGGTCGATGCCGACGACGTTCTTGAAGCGGTCGCGCAGTTCGCGCTGCTCCTTCGCGAACAGCTGGATGCTCTCGTCGAGGTAGCGGGCGACGAAATCGTGCAGCCCGCTGCCGTAGCTGCGGATGACCTGCGAAAGGAAATCGCGACTCATCAGCGACTCGCTGCCGCCTTCCTGCTCCGCGATCACCTGCAGCAGGATGCTGCGCGTGATGTCCTGCTGCGTCTTGCGGTCCAGCACGACGAAATCGATGCGCTCGACCACGAGCCGGCGGATGTCGGCGAGCGTGACGTAGCGGCTCTCGACCGTGTCGTAGAGGCGGCGATTCGGGTATTTGCGAATGACCCGTGGGTGCTTGCCGCCGCCGTCGGTCGCGACTTCGGCGGCGGCGGCGCCGCGCGCGCGCTTCGTTCTTGTCGTTGTCTTCGTCGTCGTCGCCATTCGTGCATTCCTCACCCGGCAGAGCCGGTCGCTGCCCCCAGCGGTGCAGTGCCTGCCGCACGCCCCGCGAATCCCTCCACGCGCCAGCGCTCGCGCGCCCAGGCCAGGACCTCGCACGGCGCAGCCCCGAGCAGGCCCTGCGGCGGCGACTGTCCGAGGAACCCGAGCACGGCCACCAGCTGCATCGCCGGCGTCGACCGGTCCGCAGCGGGCGCGTCCCCCGACTTGGAGAGCTTACGGCCCCTGTCGTCCACGGCAAGAGGCAAATGGAGGTATCGTGGTTGCCGCAACCCGAGCGCCTGCTGCAGCAGGACTTGCCGTGCGGTGCTCGCGAGCAGGTCGCAACCGCGCACGACGTCAGTAATCCCCTGCCAGGCGTCGTCGACGACGACCGCGAGCTGGTACGCAAAGAGTCCGTCGCGCCGCCGCAGCACGAAATTGCCGACCGTCGCCGCGACGTCGATCGACTGCCGCCCGAGGCTGCGATCGTCGAAGGCCACACGACCCGCAGGCACCCGCAGGCGCCACGCCCGCGAGGCCCGGGGCGCGTGAGGTGGACACTGTCTCGGATGGAACAGCTCGTCCGCGGCGCCCGGATCGCGCGCACGATTATCCGCCAGCGCCATGAGTTCTGAACGCGTGCAGTCACAGGCGTGCAGCAGGTCGCGTTGCCGGAGCCGGGCCAGAGCCGCGGCATACGCCTGCGTCCGCTCGCTCTGTCGCAGCACCGTGCCGTCCCAGTGCAGGTCGAGCGCCTCGAGCGTCCGGAGAATGTCGTCGGCAGCGCCGGGTCGTTCGCGCGGCGGATCGAGGTCTTCGATGCGGACGAGCCAGCGGCCGTCATGCGCGCGCGCGTCGAGGAAGCTGCCGACGGCCGCGACGAGGGAGCCGAAATGGAGGGGGCCGCTCGGGGAGGGGGCAAAACGCCCGACGTAGCGGCCCTCACCCGACCTGCGGTCGACCTCTCCCGCAGCGGCGGGCGAGGTAGGGGGATCAGCGATACCAGTCGTCCCGGTCGCCGAACTGCTTTTCGCGTCGCTCGCGACGCTCCTGCGCCTCGACGCTGAGGGTCGCGACGGGGCGGGCTTCGAGGCGCTTCACGCCGATCGGCTCGCCGGTCTCGAGGCAATAGCCGTAGCTGCCGTCCTCGATCCGCTTCAGTGCTTCGTCGATCTTCCGGATCAGCTTGCGCTCGCGGTCCCGAGTGCGCAGCTCGAGGCTGAACTCGGACTCCTGCGTCGCGCGGTCGTTCGGGTCCGGGAAGTTGGCGGCCTCGTCCTTCATATGCAGCACGGTGCGGTCGACTTCCTGCATGAGGTCCTGCTTCCAGCTGCTCAGGATCCTGCGGAAGTGCTCGAGCTGCTCCTTGCTCATGTACTCCTCGCCCTTCCGGATCTGGTAGGGCTGGACGTTACGCGGGCCGGAAAGCAGGCTGGCGCTCATCTCGAAATCGGGTTCCTCGGCGCGCGCGGTGTCCGCGGCCGGCTCGAGGCGCTCCTGCGGCTCGAGGCCTGCGGTGGCGATGCTGGCGACGGGGCGGGAGGCTGCGGGCTTGGCGGCGACGACTTTGCGCATGACGGGTGCCTTGTCCTTGGCGGCTGATTTCGGTGCGGGCCTGGAAGCGGCTTTCGGCGCCGGCTTCGCAGCCTTGGCAGAAACAGTCTTCTTGGCCTTGATCGGCTTGGCAGACGGTTTCTTCACGGGCATCTACGAACTCCCCACTCCTTGCTGGAGGACGCGCGATTATACAGGTGACACGTCCGCGGTCCACCCCGGATAAAGGTGTCGTCCGCCCCGTTCGGCACGGTGCTCGGATCGTCTGGAAATGCTGTGGGCCGAGTCCGATTATTCTAAAATTCGCGTTTCGCTCGTTCCTCCCTTCCCCCGGGTAATGTTGATGCGCCTGACCAAGATCAAACTGGCCGGTTTCAAGTCGTTCGTGGATCCGACCGCGGTCGGCTTCCCGACGAACCTGGTCGGCGTGGTCGGGCCCAACGGATGCGGCAAGTCGAACATCATCGACGCCGTGCGCTGGGTCATGGGCGAGATCTCGGCCAAGCACCTGCGCGGCGACTCGATGGCGGACGTCATTTTCAACGGCTCCGGCACGCGCAAGCCCGTGGGCACCGCCTCGGTTGAACTCGTGTTCGACAACAGCGACGGCAAGCTCGCCGGCGAATACGCGAACTACACCGAGGTCTCGCTCAAGCGCGTGGTCTCGCGCGACGGGCAGTCGTCGTACTTCCTGAACGGCGTGCGCTGCCGCCGGAAGGACATCACGCAGCTTTTCCTCGGCACCGGGCTCGGCTCGCGCAGCTACGCGATCATCGAGCAGAACATGATCTCGCGCGTGATCGAAGCCAAGGCCGAGGACATGCGCGCGTTCCTCGAGGAGGCGGCGGGGATCTCGCGCTACAAGGAAAAGCGCAAGGAGACCGAAAGCCGCATTGCGCAGACGCGCGAGAACCTGGCGCGCCTCGGCGACCTCCGCGACGAGGTCGAGAAGCAGCTGCGCCACCTGCAGCGGCAGGCCGCGACGGCGCGTCGCTACCAGGCACTCAAGCAGGAGGAGCGGCAGACCCACGCCGAATTGCTCGCGCTGAAGCTGCGCGAGGTCGAGAACGAATCGACGGCCCGGCAGTCGATCCTGAACGAACGCGACCTGGCGCTGCAGGCGGCCGTCGCCGAGCAGCGCTCGATCGAGGCCGCCATCGAACGCGCTCGCCATGAACACGATGCGCAGTCGGCCGTGCTGTCGGAGGTGCAGGGGCGCTACTACCAGGTCGGCGCCGAGATCTCGCGGACCGAGCAGGCCATCGACCACGCCCGGGAAATCCGCACGCGCCAGCGGCAGGAACTCGAGCAGATCGCACAGGGCATCCAGGACGCCGACCTGCATCGCGTGCGCGACCGCCAGCTCGCGGCCGAACTCGATGCTGCGCTCGCCGAGATGGGCCCAGGCCTCGAGAAGGCACGCGAGGCCGAGCAGGCCGCCGCGGCCGAGCTCGCCGAGGCGGAATCCGCCATGGCTGCCTGGCAGGAGCAGTGGGAGGGCTTCAACCAGTCGCTGCGCCAGGCCTCCTCGGCGGCAGGGGCGGAACGCGCGCGTCTCGAGGTCATGGAGAACCAGCTCCGCGGGCTCGTCAGCCAGCGCGACCGGGCGACGCAGGAGCACGGCACGTTGTCGGCGGCGGACGTCGAAGCGACGCTCGCCAGCCTCGAGGAGCAGGTGTCCCGGGCGCGCGACGAGCATGAGCGCGCCCGACGCCAGATGGAGGAACTCGTCGCGACGCTGCAGGCCGAACGCGGTCGCGAGCGTGAACTGGCGCAGGCTGCCCAGGCGGCGCGGCGCGAGACACAGGACATCGAGGGCCGCCTCGTGTCGCTCGAGGCGCTGCAGCGTGCCGCCCTCGGCCAGGGGCAAGGCAAGGTCGTCGACTGGCTCAAGGCTCGCGGCCTCGACGGGAGCCCGCGACTCGCCCGGCAGCTCTCGGTCGACAAGGGCTGGGACCGTGCGGTGGAGACCGTGCTCGGCAGCTACCTCGAGGCCGTCTGCGTGGACTCGCTCGAGGACGTCGCGGCCACGCTCGAAAGCCTCACGGCAGGCACCGTCACTTTCTTTGCCGGCGCGCAGGGCCCGGTGGCCTCTGGCCACGGCTCGGACACCCTGCGGTCGCGCGTGCGCGGCCCCGCCGGCCTCGACGCGCTGTTCGAAGGCATCGTCGCGACCGAGACGCTCGGCGAAGCGTTGCAGCTCCGACCGCAGCTGCGCGCGGGGCAGTCGGTCATCACGCGCGAGGGCATCTGGATCGGCCCGGACTGGCTGCGCGTCAGTCGCGACAAGGACGCGCACGAAGGCGTACTCGAGCGCGAGGAACGGCTGCGCGCCGAACGCGCCGCACTCGAAGCGCAGCAGTCGCGGCACCGCGCCGCGGAGCACGACCTCGAGGCGCTGCGCGCCCGTGTGCGCGAACTCGAGGACCGGCTCGCCGACCAGCAGACGCAGGTCTCGCGCAGCGGCGCGACGCACATGAACCTGCGTTCGCAGATCGACAGCCTGCGCGCCCGGGCCGAACAGCGCGATCGCCGCATGCAACAGCTCGCGCTCGAGTTGACCGAGGTCGAGAACGCCCTCGAGGTCGCCAACGCGGGTAACCGCGCCGCGCGCGGCCGGCTCGAGGAAGCGGTGGCCGCCATGGCCGAGCTCGAGGACCGCCGCGTCGTGCTCGAAGCCGAGCGTGACGAGCTGCGCGGGCGGCTCGCCCAGGCACGCGAGCGTGCCCAGGCCGAGCGCAACTCCGCCGGCGAGGCGGCCATCCGCGTGGAATCGCGCCGTACGAGCTACCAGTCGCTGCTGTCGGGCATCGAGCGGCTCGATTCGCAGATCGGCCAGTTCGAGGCGCGGCGCCTGGACCTCGAGTCGCAACTCGCCTCGGGCGAGGAAGGCGAGGGCCAGCTCAGGGCGACGCTGGAGCAGGCGTTGCAGCGACGCCTGGGGGTCGAGGGCGAACTCGCGGCGGCGCGCCAGAAGATGGAGGCGGTCGACGCGAACCTGCGCCAGTTCGACGAACGGCGCATGACGGCCGAGGCGGAGGTCGAGCAGGCGCGCAGCGCGCTCGAGAACGTGCGCTTCACGGTGCAGGAACTCAGGCTGCGCCGCGAAGCCCTCGTCGAGCAGTTCGCGCAGACGCGGCTCGAACTGCAGGACGTCGTTGCGGCGCTCGTCGCGGAGGCGAACGTGCAGGCCTGGGAGCAGCGGCTCGCCGAAACCAGCGACAAGATCGAGCGTCTCGGGGCCGTGAACCTCGCCGCGATCGACGAGTTCGCCGAGCAGACCGAGCGCAAGGAATACCTCGACCGCCAGTTCGCCGACCTCAACGACGCGCTCGCGACGCTGGAGGATGCGATACGCAGGATCGACCGCGAGACGAAATCCCGCTTCCAGGACACGTTCGACCGCGTCAACGCCGGCCTGCGCGAGAAGTTCCCGCGGCTCTTCGGCGGCGGCCAGGCCTACCTGGAACTCGTCGGCGACGACGTGCTCGAAGCCGGCGTCGCGATCATGGCGCGCCCGCCCGGCAAGCGAAACAGCTCGATCAGCATGCTGTCGGGTGGCGAGAAGGCGCTCACGGCCGTCGCGCTCGTGTTCTCGATCTTCGAACTCAATCCGGCGCCGTTCTGCCTGCTCGACGAGGTCGACGCGCCGCTCGACGAAAACAACGTCGGCCGCTTCTGCGACATCGTCCGCGAAATGTCCGAGCGGGTGCAGTTCATCTTCGTCACGCACAACAAGACGACGATGGAACTCGCCAACCAGCTGCTCGGCGTGACCATGAACGAGCCCGGCTGCTCGCGCCTGGTCGCCGTGGACGTCGACGAAGCCGTGCGCATGGCGGCGATGTAACCCGGGGCAGGATGCCCGAGGCACGATGAACGAACTGCGCTGGATACTGCTGATCGCCGGGGCCCTGCTGATCGCGGGCATTTATTTCTGGGGCCTGCGCTCGCGCAGCCGCAGGTCGGTCGCGGACGAGGCGGTGCGCCGTCCGGCGGTGTTCACCGGGGGCGCGACGGGGTTCGAAACGCCGGAGACCGCGCCGTCGGCGGCCGGGGACGAGTCGATCGACGAACCGGCCATCGCGCGCGAGGCTCGACGGCTCGAGCCGAGCGTCTCGCTGGACCACGACGACCTCGACACCCAGCGGCCGGCCATCGAGCGGCGAGCCGGGTTCGAAGCGGGGGAGGACACGGCCGCGGCGCCGGCGACCGTCCGTCGCGAGCCGACGCTCGGGCAGCGCGCCGAGCCCACGACACCGGCGCGCGTGGAACCGGCGTCCGGCGGCACGCGCCAGGAGCCCACGCTCGGCAATCGCGCGGAGCCGGCGATGCAGGCGGAGCCTGCGCCGGCTCGCGAGCCCCCGGCGCCCGGCACGGCCCCCGCGGCCGCCGCAGCTGCCGCGGACCCGGCGAAAACAAAGCGGCCGCAGAAGATCTTCGCCGTGCGCGTGACCGCGCCGGGATCCTCGCGATTCAGCGGGCAGCGCATCCTCGAGGCGCTGGAGACCGAGGGATTGCGCTTCGGTCGTTACGACATCTTCCACAGCCTGCACAGCGACGGGCGGCCCGTCTTCAGCGTCGCGAGCCTGCGCGACCCCGGCACCTTCGATCCGCAGACGATGGCCGGGACGCAGTATCCGGGTATCCTCGTGTTCACGGTCCTGCCCGGGCCGGTGAGCGCGAGCGAGGCGTTCGACGACATGCTGTTCACGGCCCGAGCCCTGGCCACGCACCTCGAGGGCGCGCTCGCCGACGAGAAGGGGGTGCCGCTCACGGCCCATCGCGCCGGCCGGATGCGCGAGGAAGCGCTCGAGTTCGAGCGCGCGGTCCACGCTGCCTGATTCGCGCATGACCGCGCCCCGCGAGGCCACGAAACGAGCCCGCGAACTGCGCGAGCAGATCGACCACCACATCTATCGGTACTACGTCCTCGACGACCCGGAGGTCTCCGACGCGCAGTTCGACGCGCTGATGCGCGAACTGCAGCAGCTCGAGGCGCAGCACCCGGACCTCGCCGACCCCGACTCCCCGACGCAGCGCGTGGGCGGGCAGGCTGCGCGCGAGTTCCGTGCGGTGGTGCACGCGGTGCCGATGCTCTCGCTCGAGAATGCGTTCAGCGAGCAGGACATCCTCGACTTCGACCGGCGGGCGCGCGAGCGGCTCGACGTCGAGCGCATCGAGTATTCCGCCGAGCCCAAGATCGACGGGCTCGCGGTCACGCTGCGCTACGAGCACGGCCGGCTCGTCCAGGCCGCGACGCGCGGCGACGGCACCCGGGGCGAAGACGTGACCCCCAACGTGCGCGCGATCCGCGCCGTGCCGATCCAGTTGCGCGGTGCACGCTGGCCCGCGGTGCTCGAGGCGCGCGGCGAGGTGTTCATGACGCGCCGGTCGTTCGAGGCGCTCAACCAGCGCGGTCTGGAGCGCGGCGAGAAGACCTTCGCCAACCCGCGCAACGCGGCGGCGGGCAGCCTGCGCCAGCTCGATCCCTCGATCACGGCGCAGCGTTCGCTCGACCTTTTCTTCTACGGCGTGGGAGCCATCGACGGCTGGACCCCGCCGCGGCGTCACAGCGCCGTGCTCGCGGCGCTGCGCGAGTTCGGACTGCGCACCTGTCCCGAGACCGCCGTGGTCGACGGTGCCGTCGGCTGTCTCGAGTACTACGCGCGGATCGGCGCCCGGCGCAATTCGCTCCCGTACGAGATCGACGGCGTCGTCTACAAGGTCGACCGCGTCGACTGGCAGCGCGACCTCGGCTTCGTCGCACGCGCCCCGCGCTGGGCCGTCGCGCACAAGTTCCCGGCGCAGGAAGAGACCACGACGGTCCAGGAGGTCAGGTTCTACGTCGGTCGCACCGGCGCGCTGACGCCGGTCGCGCACGTCGCGCCCGTGTTCGTGGGCGGCGTGACCGTCAGCAACGTCACGCTGCACAACATGGACGAGGTCGCGCGCAAGGACGTCCGCGTCGGCGACACGGTGGTCGTGCGTCGCGCGGGCGACGTGATCCCCGAACTCGTGCGCGTGATCCCCGAGAAGCGCGTGCGCGGCGCGCGCCCCGTCGAGCTGCCGAAGCAGTGCCCCGTGTGCGGATCGCACGTCGACCGCACCGAAGGCGAGGCAGTCGCGCGCTGCTCGGGCCCGCTCGTCTGCCCCGCGCAGCGACTCGGGTCGTTGTTTCATTTCGCCTCGCGGCGCGCCATGGACATCGACGGGCTCGGCGAGCGGCTGATCGCGCAGCTGATCGAAAGCGGGCGCGTGGCCAGCCCGGCGGACCTCTACACGCTCACGCTCGAGGAACTGGCGGGGCTCGAGCGCATGGGCCCGAAGTCGGCGGCGAACCTCGTCGCGGCGCTCGAGCAGAGCAAGCAGACCACGCTGCCGCGGTTCCTCTATGCGCTGGGCATCCGCGACGTCGGCGAAGCCACGGCGATCGCGCTTGCCGAGCATTTCGGCGACCTCGACCCGCTCATGGACGCGAGCCTCGACGAAATCCAGCAGGTGCGCGACGTCGGCCCGGTCGTCGCGGGCCACGTCCGCGAATTCTTCGGCGAGCAGCGCAATCGCAAGGTCGTCGCGCAGCTCCGGAAGGCGGGCGTGACATGGCCGAAGCTCAAGCGTGCAGCCGCGAGCGGCCAAGGTCCGATGGTGGGCAAGCTGGTCGTGATCACGGGCACATTGAGTACGATGTCGCGGGAAGAGGCGAGGGAGGCTGCGCGCGCGGCGGGTGCGACGGTCACCGATTCGGTGTCGAAGAAGACTTCGCTGCTGGTCGTCGGCGCCGAGGCCGGCTCGAAGCTCAAGAAAGCGCAGGAGCTCGGCGTGCCGATCGTCGACGAAGGCGCGTTCCTGCAGATGCTGGGGCTGGGCGGGGCGTGATCACTCCTTTCACCCGGCCTTGCGGCGGACCTCTGGCGTGGGAAAGGTGACACCGATGTGGCGTTATGCGCTGGGCCGGCTGCTGGGGATCGTCCCGACGCTGTTCGTCATCGTCACCGCCGCGTTCTTCGTCATGCGGTTGGCACCGGGCGGGCCGTTCGACGAGGAGCAGGCCCTGCCGCCCGAAATCGCCGCGAACCTCGAGGCGGCCTACGGGCTCGACCAGCCGATGCTCGTGCAGTACGGCCGCTATCTGGCCAGCCTCGCGCGCGGCGACCTCGGCCCTTCGTTCAAGTACAAGGATTACCGCGTCTCGGAACTGATCGCACGGGGCCTGCCGGTCACCGTCACGATCGGGCTGCTCGCGCTGGTCGTCGCGGTGGCGCTCGGAGTTCCGCTCGGCATGGCCGCGGCGCTGCGGCACGACGGCCCGGTCGACCACGCCGTGATGGGCACGGCCCTGGTCGGCATCGCGGTGCCGAACTTCGTGCTCGCGCCGGTGCTCGCGCTCTGCTTCGGCGTCCACCTCGGCTGGCTGCCGGTGGCCGGCTGGGAAGCCGGCAGCGTGCGCCACACCGTGCTGCCCGTCGTCACGCTCGCACTGCCGTTCGTCGCGTACATCGCGCGACTTACGCGCGGCAGCCTGCTCGAGGTGCTGCAGGCCCCGTACATCCGCACGGCGCGCGCCAAAGGGCTCGCCCGCAGCGCGCTGCTGCGCCGGCACGCACTGAAACCGACCTTGCTGCCGGTGGTGAGTTACCTCGGCCCCGCGGCCGCGGCGCTGCTCACGGGTTCGCTCGTCGTCGAACAGGTCTTCGGCCTGCCGGGGGTGGGGCGGTATTTCGTGCAAGGCGCGATCAACCGCGATTACACGCTCGTGATGGGCATGGTGATCTTCTATGCCGTGCTGATCCTGCTGCTCAACCTGGTCGTGGACCTGCTGTACGGCTGGCTCGACCCGAGGATTCGCCATGGCTGACGCGACGCTTGCAGGGGTGGAGACCCCGCGAGCCGCCGGTCTCTGGGCGGACGCGTGGCTGCGACTGCGACGCAGTCGCGCCGCCTGGGTCGCGGCGCTGGTGCTCCTCGCGCTCGTGCTGGCCGCGCTCGTGGGGCCTTCGTTCAGCACTTACGGCGTCGACCAGGTCGACTGGACGCAAGCGACGCTCGCGAGCCCCCCGTCGCTGGAGAGCGATCACTGGTTCGGCACCGACGCGAACGGCCGCGACCTGTTCGTGCGCGTCTGGATCGGCACGCGCATGTCGCTGCTGGTCGCGGTGCTCGCGACGGTCGTGAGTGTCGCGGTCGGCGTGGCCTGGGGTGCAACGGCAGGCTACCTCGGCGGGCGCATCGACGACTGGATGATGCGTTTCGTCGACGTGCTCTACGCGCTGCCGTACATGTTCTTCGTGATCATCCTGACGGTCGTGTTCGGCCGCAGCCTCGTGCTGATCTTCCTCGCGATCGGCGCGGTCGGCTGGCTCACGATGGCGCGCATCGTGCGCGGCCAGGCACTCGCGCTGCGCCAGCGCGAATTCGTCGAGGCCGCGATCGCGCTGGGCCTGCCGGGCCGCACGATCATCGTCCGCCACATCGTGCCGAACGTGCTCGGCACGGTGATCGTCTACGCCACGCTCACCGTGCCGCAGGTGATCCTGTTCGAGAGTTTCCTGAGTTTCCTCGGCCTCGGCGTGCAGGAACCGCTGACGAGCCTGGGCCGGCTGGTCGCGGAGGGCGCGCTCGAGATGGAGACCTCGCCCTGGCTGCTGCTGATTCCGTCCGCCGTGCTCGGCACGATCCTGCTGTGCTTGAATTTCCTGGGCGACGGATTGCGCGACGCGCTCGATCCGCGGCAGCGCCGATGACCGACGGGCCGGCGCTGCTGCAGGTGCGGGACCTCGAGGTACGGTTCGACACCGCCCGGGGCACCGTGCAGGCCGTGGCGGGCGTCACGCTTGCCGTGCAGCGGGGGGAGTGCGTCGCGGTCGTGGGCGAGTCCGGCTCCGGCAAGACGCAATTGCTGCTCGCCTGCCTCGGGCTGCTTGCGCAGAATGGACGCGCGACGGGCTCGGTGCAGTTCGCGGGCCGCGAGCTGGCCGGCGCGAGCGAGGCCGATCTCAATGCGGTGCGCGGCACGGGAGTCGCGCTCCTGTCGCAGGACCCGATGAGTTCGCTGACGCCGCACCTGCGCATCGAGACCCAACTCGTCGAGGGCCTGCTCGACCGCGGTCTCGCGACGCCGGTCGAGGCCAGGCAACGCGCGCTCGAGGCGCTGCGGGACGTCGAGATTCCCGAGCCCGAGGCGCGCCTGCGGCAATACCCGCACGAGCTCTCCGGCGGCATGCGCCAGCGCGTCGCCCTGGCGATGGCGCTGATCGGACGGCCGCAGCTGCTGTTCGCCGACGAGCCGACGACGGCGCTCGACGTGAGCGTGCAGGCGCGCATCCTCGACACACTCGCGCGCGTGCGCGACCGCGGCGTCGGCATCCTGATCATCACGCACGACCTCGGCGTCGTCGCCGGTCTCGCCGATCGCGTGGCGGTGATGTATGCCGGCCGCATCGTCGAGGAGGCGCCCACCGAGCGCCTGTTCAGGGCGCCGTCGCATCCGTACACGGCGGCGCTGCTCGCCGCCGTGCCGCGTCTGCACGGCGATCCCTCCGCACGGCTCGCGAACATCGAAGGTTACCCGCCGCGCCCCGGCGAGATCGCCGTGGGCTGCGCGTTCGCGCCGCGCTGCACGCGCGCCGAGGAGCGCTGCCGCCGCGACGTCCCATCGCTCGCTCAGGGCGCGACGGGCGAGGCGGCCGTCGCGTGCCATCGGCCGCTGCGGTCCGAAATGGAACGCGCATGAGCGCACCGCAACCGCTCTTGCAGGTCGAACGGGTTGGCGTGCGTTACCGGCTTGGGGGGACGTCGTGGCCGTCCCCGGCCCGGACGCTCGACGCCCTGAGCGAAGTCTCGGTCGAGGTCCCCGACGGTGGCCGGCTCGGCATCGTCGGCGAGTCGGGTTCGGGGAAGTCGACGCTCGCGCGTGTCGTGCTGGGCCTGGTGCGTGCGCACGCCGGGCGCGTGCTCTGGCGCGGCGCCGCAGTCGACTACGCCGATCGGACGCAGCTGCGCGCATTGCGACGCGAACTGCAGATCGTGTTCCAGGACCCGTTCGGCAGCCTCGACCCGCGCATGACGGCAGGCGAGGCGGTCGGCGAGGCGCTGCATGCGCTCGTCGCCGAACCGATGTCCCGCGTCGAGGCCGGGCGTCGCATCTCGAGTGCGCTCGAGGAGGTGGGACTCGCCCAGGAGCTGGCGGACAGGTACCCGCACGAACTGAGCGGCGGACAGTGCCAGCGCGTGGCCATCGCGCGCGCCACGATCAGCCGGCCGCGACTGCTGGTCTGCGACGAAGCGGTGAGCGCTCTCGACGTGTCGGTGCAGGCGCAGGTCGTGAACCTGCTGCGCGACCTCAGCGAACGGCACCGCATGGCACTGCTGTTCATCAGCCACAACCTCGCGGTCGTCCGCCACCTGTGCGACGACATCGCCGTGCTGTGCCAGGGCCGCCTGGTGGAGCGGGGGGGCATCGAGCAGATATTCGGGAGTCCGCGCGAGCCCTACACCCAAGCGCTGTTGGCCGCAGTGCCGGAACCGGTGGTGCGGAGGAAGGGGGCAGGGTCTCCTAACCCCTAACGGACTAGGTCTTTCCCGCGGTTGGCAGCCCCGGGAGCCTGTGGTTATCTGCGCAGCGTCCGGGGCCCGTGCGGGCCCTGCGGAAGACGCATGGATATCGACCTCGGCCTGCTGGTCCTGACCGCGATTTCGATCGGCTTCGTGCACACGCTGATCGGCCCGGACCACTACCTGCCTTTCGTCGCGATGTCGGCCGCCCGCAACTGGACGCATCGCAAGACGCTGCTCGTGACCGCGCTCTGCGGTGCCGGCCACGTCACCGGCTCGATCCTGATCGGTTTCGCCGGCATCGTCGTCGGCGCGTCGCTGCATCGCCTGCAATGGCTCGAGGGCGTGCGCGGCGACCTCGCCGCCTGGGCGCTGACGGCCTTCGGCCTGGTCTACATGGCCTGGGGCCTCAAGCAGGCATGGCGCAGCCGCGAGCATTCGCACGAGCACGTGCACGCCGACGGCACGGCCCACCGCCATGCGCACGGTCACCACGCGCGCGACGAGCACATGCACGTGCACCTGCAGGTCGACACCGACGGCCTCCGCAGCATCACGCCGTGGGCGCTGTTCGTCGTGTTCATCCTGGGCCCCTGCGAGGCGCTGATTCCGTTGCTGATGTACCCGGCCTCCCAGCACAGCTGGTGGGGCGTGGGCTCGGTCGTCCTCGCGTTTGCGGTCACGACGATCGCCACGATGCTGGGCCTGGTGTACCTCGCGGTGCGCGGGCTCGAACGCTTCCCGCTGGCCGCCGCCGAGCGGTACTCGCACGCATTGGCCGGTGCAGCGCTGAGTCTCTGCGGTGGGGGGATCGTGCTGGGGCTGTAGGCCAGCGAAGGGCATAGGGGTTAGCTCACTAACTCCTAACTCCTATGCCCTAACCCCTTATAATCCAGTCGTTTTCCGCTTCCGGCCGTGCCCATGTCCACCCGCACCGTCCGCCCCAGCCCGGGCCTCGCCAACGTCCGTTACGAGATCCGCGGCAAGCTCGCCCGTCGCGCCCTGGAAATGGAGCGCATGGGGTACGACATCGTCTCGCTGAACATCGGTAATCCCGGCGCCTTTGGGTTCCGGACGCCGGAGACGATGCGGCTCGCCATGATCGAGAACCTGCGCGCCGCCGAAGGCTATTGTCACCAGAAGGGCATCTTCCCGGCCCGCGAGGCCGTCGTGATGCAGCAGCAGGAGCGCGGCGTCCGCGGCGTGACGGCGGACGAAGTGTTCATCGGCAACGGGGTCAGCGAGTTGATCGACCTGACATTGCGGGCACTGCTCGCCTCCGACGAAGAAGTGCTCGTGCCGAGCCCCGACTATCCGCTCTGGACGGCGGCCGTGAACCTGAACCGGGGCCGGGCGGTGCACTACCCGTGCCGGCCCGAGAACGGCTTCGTGCCCGATCCTGACCAGGTCGAGTCGCTGATCACCAAGCGCACGCGCGCGATCGTCGTGATCAATCCGAACAACCCGACCGGCGCCGTCTACCCGCGTGCCGTGCTCGAAGGTATCGCTCGCGTCGCCGAGAAGCACCACCTCGTCGTGTTCGCCGACGAGATCTACGACCAGATGACGTACGAGCACGCCGAGTTCGTGCCGATGGCCACGCTCGTGCACCACACGCTCTGCTGCACGATGAGCGGGCTGTCGAAGGTGTACCGCGCCTGTGGCTACCGGGTCGGGTGGGCGTCGTTCTCGGGCGATCTCGAGAATTCACGCGAATACCTGTCCGGGCTGGAACTGCTGTCGTCGCTGCGTCTCTGCAGCAACGTCGCGGGCCAGTGGGCCGTGCAGACCGCGCTCGGCGGCTACCAGAGCATCCGCGAACTGGTGAGCCCGGGCGGGCGCCTGTACGAATCGCGCAAGGCGATCATCGATGCCGTTGCGCGCAGCAAGTACATGACGCTCACGCCGCCGATGGGCGCGCTGTATGCCTTCGTCGGCGTCGACCTCGCGAAGCTGCCGACGTTCGACGACCGTCGCTTCGCGATGGACCTGCTGGAACACAAGCATGTGCTGGTCGCGCCGGGAACCAGTTTCAACGTGCCCTACAACACGCATTTCCGCGTGACCAACCTGCCGGAGCCGCCCGTGCTGTCCGACGTTTTTGATCGGATGGAGGAACTGCTCGACAACTACGCGGCGGGGGACGAGCCCGTCTCGCGACCGAGCCCGCTGCGGGCAGTCGAAGCGACTGCGTGATTCCGCTTGAATAAGATTGCGTAAGCCATTGATACGCAATGGCAAATTGCCTGCTTTAATTCTGTACTTACTGCACTCTGGATGTGGCGTGGCAGGTCGGACTCGCGTCGGTCCGCAGGCACGGCGGGCTCACCGGATGAGCCGGGCCTGAGCGATCCTCTGCACCGAGCATGGACAATCGACGCAGCCAGGATCCCTCCGCCGAGCAGAACGTGAACGTCCCGGGCGTCCTCGCCGACGAACTGCCGGCCGACGTCACCGTCGTCACGTCCACGCGCCGGCTCGCCCACCAGTTGCGGGCCCGGCACGACGCCGCTTGTTTCGCGCGCGGGCTGCTGACGTGGCGCACTCCCGACGTCGTGACCTGGCACGAGCTGCTGCGGCGGCAGTTCGAAGCCGACCGCGCGGCCGGACGCACCCGTCAACGCTGGCTGGCGACGAGCCATGCCCGGCTGGTCTGGGAAGATCTCGTGCGCGGTGACTCGAACCTCGCCGCCGTGCTCGCCCCGGCGGGGCTCGGCGCCGTCGCATATCGCTCCTGGGGCCTGCTGCACCAGTACCGCGTGCCCTACGCGGCGCTCGAAACCGCGGCAGGCGCCGAGACGCAGGCGTTCGCGCGCTGGGTCGAGCAGTACCGCCACTGGTTGCAGCGCGGCGCCTGGCTCGACCCGGCCGTGGCGGCGTCCTCGGTGGGCCCGTTCACGGCGGGGACGCGTCTGCAGTTCGTCGGGTTCGACCGGTGGACACCCGAACAGTCCGCGTTCGTCGAACGGCTGCGACAGCAGGGCGTCAGCGTCCAGGCATCGCCGCCACTCGACGAATCCGTTCCGATCGTGGCCGAAGTCGTCGAATGCAACGACTTCGACGCCGAGCTCGATCTCGCGACGCGGTGGATCGCGCAGCATCTGCAGGCCTGGCCGGACTCGCGCGTGGCCCTCGTCGTGCCCGAACTCGATCGCGAGCGGAGCCGCGTCCGTCGCGCCCTCGACCGCGTGCTGGTGCCGGCCGCCGCGGTCACCGGGGGGCCGGCGCCTGAGTCGGCGGCGTATGAGCTGGCGGCGGCGCGTCCGCTGATCGAGCGTCCCGTGGTCGCCGCGGCGCTCGGCTGGCTGCAGGCCTGCGTCGGCACGGCGGACCTGCCTTCGATCAGCGTCTTGCTGCTGGGTCCGCACGACGCGGCCGCGGCGGCAGAGGAGCATGCACGTGCCGAACTGGACGTGCAGTTGCGACGGCTGGGCGTGCCCGTGCGCGGGCTCGGCATCGTCGTCGCGGAGGCTCGGCGCACGTGCCCGGCCACCGCTGATCGACTCGAGCGCGCGCTCGCCCGGGCTCGCGGCTGGGGCGGCCAGCGCTCGCCGAGCCAGTGGGCACTCGAATTCGCCGGGCTGCTGCGCGATCTCGGCTGGCCGGGCGCCGATCCCGGCAGCGCGGAGCACCAGGCGGTGCAACGCTGGCAGGCGCTGCTCGGCGAGTTCGGCGCAGGCGACGACGTCGCGGGGCCGATGCGAGCGCGCGCCGCCGTCGCACACCTGCGCGACCTCGCACGCGACACCGCGTTCGAACCCCAGGAAATCGCCGCGCCGATCCTGGTGATCGACCCGGGCACGGCCGTCGGCATGCGTTTCGACGCGGCCTGGGTCTGCGGTCTCGATGCAAGCCGGTGGCCCGCACCGGCGAATCCAGATCCGTTCCTGCCGCGCGACTGGCAGGTTCGCCAGCGGGTGCCGGGCGCCACGGCAGAACTCGTCGAGGCCGAGGCGCGTCGCACGTTGCAGCGGCTGTCCCGGGCGGCGCCGACGGTCGTCTGCAGCGTCCCGCGGTTCGAGGACGAGGCGCCGCTGTTGCCGAGCGCGCTGGTGGCGACCCTGCCGCGTCGCGAGGCCTTTGCGCTGTGGACCGGCAGCAACGCGACGTCGGCAATGTTCGAGGCACGCCCCACGCTCGAGACCTTCACCGATGCGACGCTGCCTGCCTTCGCCGCGCACCAGGTCGTCAAGGGCGGCACGCGACTGCTGGAACTCCAGGCGGCCTGCCCGTTCCGCGCCGCAATCGAACTGCGGCTCGGCGGTCGAGAACTCGAAGACCTCACGGTCGGCATCGCGCCCACGGAACGCGGCAGGCTCGTGCACACCGTCCTGCAGGCGTTCTGGCTCGAGGTGCGTAACCAGTCGGCCCTGATCGCCCTGTCGATCGAAGAGCTCACGGCGCGGGTTCGCGACTTGACGATGCAGACGATGGCGCCGCTGCGCTCGGTCGCCGACGAGGTCCGCGAGCGCCTGCTCGCGCTCGAGCAGGGCTGGATCGAGACGCGCGTGCTCGAACTGCTCGCGCAGGATGCGCAACGCGAACCGTTCGAAGTCGTGCACGTCGAGGAACCGCGCGTGGTCGACGTGGGTGGCGTGCAGGTCAAGGTGCAGCTCGATCGCGTCGACCGACTCCGCGACGGAACGTATGCGGTCATCGACTACAAGACCGGCGCGACCGCCCGGCCGGCGGCATGGATGGATGAGCGGCCCGAGTTGCCGCAGCTGCCGCTGTACGTGCGCGCCGTCGGGCAGGACCAGGTCAGTGCGATCGCGTTCGGCATCGTGCGCACGGGCGGCACGGGCTACTCAGGCTTTGCCCGCGCCGACGGCGTGTTCTCCGCGCTCAAGACGTTCGACCCGGCGCGTGCGCCGTTCAAGACCTACGCCGACTGGCGAACGATGCTGCAGCAATGGGAGCGTCGGCTCGATGCGCTCGCACACGAGCACGCCATGGGCGACGCGCGCCTCGCGCCGAACCCCACGAAGGCCTGCCGTCACTGCCACCTGCCGGGGCTCTGTCGATCGGCGCAGGCGCTCGTCGACGGCGACGAGGAGGGGACCGACGATGCAGGCGAATGACCTGTTGCGCGCGGACGCCGAGGCGCGGCGCACGGCGCTCGACGTCGCGCGGAGCTTCATCGTCCAGGCGCCGGCGGGCTCCGGCAAGACCGAACTGCTGACGCAGCGCTACCTGGCGCTGCTCGCCGTCGTCGAGCAGCCGGAAGCACTGCTCGCGATCACGTTCACGCGCAAGGCCGCGGCCGAGATGCGCAACCGTATTCTCGAGGCGCTGCGCCGTTGTCACGAGCCCGACGCGAAGCTGCGCGACGACACGCGCGCGCTGGCGCGTCGCGCGCTGGCCACCGATACGCACCGCGAATGGGGCCTGCTGCGCAACCCGAGCCGTCTGCGCGTGCTCACCATCGACGCGCTCAACCAGTCGCTTGCGCGGCGTCTGCCGGTGCTGTCCGGTCTCGGGGCGGGCCTCGGCATCGACGAGGACGGGAGGAAGCTCTACGCCGAGGCCGCCGAGCGTCTGCTCGCGCACTTGCCCGCCGAAGATCCGCGCGCGGGGCAAGCCGTCGCGGTCCTGCTCGAGCACCTCGACAACAGCGTGGGCAGGCTGGTCGACCTGATCGGCGCAATGCTCGCGCGGCGCGAAGCATGGCTACCGGTGCTGCCGGCCGACATCGAGGCCTACGGCGACGAAGGCGCCGTGCGCGACGGCCTCGAGAGCGGGCGCCGTGACATCGTCGAGACCCACCTGGCCGCATTGCTGCAGGCGTTCCCGCGGTCGCTGCTCGAGGAGCTGAGTGGCTTTGCACACGCCGCGGGTCTCGTGCTGCGCTCGCACGACAGGGAATCGGCCATCTGCCAATGCGGGCCAGGCGTGCCGGGAGCACGCGTGGAAGACCTGCCGCACTGGCGCGGCCTCGCCGAATTCCTGCTGACGGGCAAGGACGAACCGCGCAAGTGCTTCACGAAGGCGATCGGGGTGCTGCCGCGCGCCAGAAAGCGCCCGGAACTTGCTGCACTCAAGGCGCGAATCGAGTCGGCGGCGCAGGAGTTCGCACCGCACGAGGCGTTGCACGAGCTGCTGGCCGCGGCGCGCCAGCTGCCGCCGGTGCGTTACGAGGACGCCGAGTGGTCCGTGCTCAAGTCGCTGCTGTTCTTGTTGCGGCTCGCGGCGGCCGAGCTCAAGGCCGTGTTCGCGGAGAACAAGGCCGCCGATTATCCGGAGTTCGCCGCGGCGGCGCGCTCCGCGCTCGGCGCGTCGGACGATCCCACCGACACGGCGCTGGCGCTCGACGCCCGCTTGCGGCACATCCTCGTCGACGAGTTCCAGGACACCTCCGAGGCGCAGGTCGAACTGCTGAAAAGCCTGACGGCCGGGTGGCAGGCCGGCGACGGTCGCACGCTGTTCCTGGTCGGCGATCCGATGCAGTCGATCTACCGGTTTCGCAACGCCGAGGTCGGGTTGTTCCTCGACGTGCGCGACCACGGGCTCGGCACGCTCAGGCTCGAGTCCCTGACGCTGCGCGTGAACTTCCGCTCGACGCGGCCGATCGTCGAATGGGTCAACCGCTGTTTCTCCGACGTGCTGCCGGCGCGCGACGACGTGCTGCGCGGCGCGGTGCAGTTCGCGGAGAGCGTGGCGGCGCCGTCCGCGAACGACGCAGGCGGCGTGCACGTGCACGCGTTCCTGCGCAGCAGTCGCCGGTTCGAGGCGCAGACCGTGGCGGGCATCGTCGAGCGGTGCCTTGCCGAGAGCGCCGACGCCCGTGTCGCGATCCTCGTGCAGGGCCGCGCCCACCTGGTCGAGATCGTGCAGGAGCTTTCGCAGCGCGGCATCGCGTTCCAGGCCACGGACATCGATCCGCTCGCGGCGCGACCGGCGGTGCTGGACCTGCTCGCACTGACGCGCGCACTGGCACACCCCGGCGATCGCGCGGCGTGGCTCGGCGTGCTGCGGGCGCCATGGTGCGGGCTGCGCCTTGCGGACCTGGATGCCTTGCTCGGCGACGATCGACACGCGGCCGTGCCGCGGCTGCTGGAAGAGCCGTCGCGGCTCGAGCGCCTCGAGCCGTCGGTGCGGGCCCGGCTCGCGCGCTGCCTGCCCGTGCTGGTCGAAGCGCTGCAGGAGCGGCGGCGATTCGGCCTGCGCGACACGGTCGAACGCGCCTGGCACGCGCTCGGCGGGCCCGCGGCGATCACGAGCGAACGCGAACTCGACGAGGCGCTCGCCTACCTCGATGCCCTCGGCGACGTCGAGGCACAGGCACCGGGCGCACCCGTCGACCTGGCGCTGCTGACGGAGGCGCTGCAGACGCTCTATGCAAAGGCGCGGCCGCGGCCCGGGACGCGCGTCGAATTGCTGACCATCCACAAGTCCAAGGGCCTGCAGTTCGACACGGTCATCGTGCCGGGGCTCCAGCGCGTAGGTCGCTCCGACTCGGCGCCGCTGCTGCGCTGGCTCAAGGTGCCGGGGCAGGGCGGGCACCGGCTCATCATCGCCCCGATGCCAGCGACGGGTGCCGGGGAGCGCAATCCGCTGCACGACTGGCTCGGTCGCGTCGAGGACGAAAAGCTCCTGCAGGAGAAGCGGAGGCTGCTGTACGTCGCGGCAACGCGCGCGGAACGCTCGCTGCACCTGCTCGGCACCTGCGCCGTCGAGACGGACGAGGCCACGCAGGCCCACGCCGTACGCGCGCCGAAACAGAAGTGCGCGCTCGGATTGCTCTGGGTCGTGCCGGAGGTCAGGCGCGAGTTCGAGGCGCGGCTGGCGGAAATCGCGTCGATCGCGGGCGAGGCAGGCCTGCAGATTCCCCGCGATCCGGTCGTCGTGCGCGTGCCCGACGGCTGGGTGCGCCCGTCGGTGCCGGCGGCCCCGCCCGTCGTGGTTCGGCCGCTGGTGCGCAGCCTTGCGACCACCGCGGTCGAGTTCGACTGGGCGACGGAGACCGCGCGGCACGTCGGCACCGTCGTGCACCGCGAGTTGCAGCGATTGGCCCGCGGGGGCGGCACCGTCGTGCCGGACGGGGCTCAGGCGCAGCAACAGCAGCAGCAGCTGCTCGCGCGCTACGTCGTGGAACTGGCCGAGCTCGGCGTGCCGCACGATCGCCGGCGGGCGGCCGCGGAGCGCGTGCTCGAAGCGGTGCGACGCACCGTCGCAGACGACCGTGGCCGCTGGTTGCTGCAGGCGCCGCATCGAGAGGCGCAATCCGAACTCGGCCTCACCGGTCGTATCGGCCGCGACATCGTCAGCGTCGTGATCGACCGGACGTTCGTCGAGGCGACGTCGGGCGTGCGCTGGATCGTCGATTACAAGACCAGCCTGCACGAGGGCGCCGGCCTCGAGGCGTTCCTGGACAACGAGCGCGAACGGTACCGCCCGCAGCTCGAGCGCTACGCCGCGCTGGTGCGCCCGCTGGGCGAGGAGCCGATTCGGCTGGGGCTGTATTTCCCGCTGCTGTCGGCCTGGCGGGAGTGGCAAGCGGAAGGAGTGTCTAGTGACTAGTGTCTAGTGTCTGGTAGGAAGGCGGCCGTGCCGCAGAGCCGACGCAGTCGGCTTCGTACTGAACACTAGACACTAGACACTAGACACTTCCTACAGCGTGCCCCCCACGCTGAACTGCCGCCGGCCGGAGGCATCCGCAGGCCCGAGCAACTGCAGCGATTGCTGCATGGCCGGCGGCACGGCGCCGCGCGGCGCAAGCGTGCCTTCGAGCGAGAACATGCGCGCGGCGCTGACGGTGAGCTGTGCATCGACGGCGAACGGACCGTCGTCCTTGTCCGTAACCTGCGCCGTGAGGTTGCCGGGGTCCTGCGCGATCGACAGCGACGGCTGCGGCTGCGGGTGGGGGAAGACGGCGCGGAAGCTGCCGAGCGGCGCGTTGCGCGGCGGCGGCGCGACGAGCCCGTCGATGTCCAGCGAACCTCGCAGCGCCGCCGGCCGCCCGTCCGCCAGGCGGACTTCTTCGAACGCACCCGAGGCGCGCCCACGCCAGCCTTTCGGCATGCCGAGCGGCAAGGCGTTGAGCGCCTCGATCGGCAGCGCGAGTTGCAGGTCTTCCAGACGTACGTCGTCGACGCTCAGCGCGACATCGAAATTCGTGTCGAGCGAGCCATCGGGACGTGCGAGCTTGGCGTGACCCGCGAGACGACCGCCGAGCAATCTGGACGGCGTCAGCGACCATGCGAGATCGCCCAACGCTGCACCCTGCCACGCCAGGCCCTGCGCGGAGCCCGACCAGACGGACCCGGCGTAGCCTGCGGCCGTGAATCCGGCGTTCCCGAGTGGACCCGAGAGCACGGCGGCGGGCAGCGTGACCAGCGCGAACGCGAGCAACGCGAGAATGCCGAGGGCAAGCAGCCAGCCGGTGCGATGCTTCACGACGAGGGGCGTCGATCCCGGCGGCGTGCGCCGACGGTCAGCCGGTCGCGCCGGCGTGGGTCAGGCTCAGCGTCGCGTTGACGAGGCCGGGGCCGGCCGCATCGAACGTTGCGGCCTCGATGCCCACGCCGTGCTGCTGCTGCAGGCTGGCGAGCCACGTGACGAGCGCGTCGAACGGCGCCGCCTCCATGCGCAGGCGCAGCCCCGCGTTGCCGCTCGGGCTCTGGTCGCGCAGTGCAGCGCCCAGACCGGCCTCGCGCGCCGTCCGGTCGACGATGACGACCAGCGACTCGCCGCTGCCCGATTGCGCCATTCCGGCCGCGGCCATGGCCTGGGGAGCCTGTGCGCGCATCCAGGCGAGGTCGGCCGATTTCTGCTGCACGCGCGCCGTCATCTTCGACGACGTGGACGTGAACGGGAGCACGAGCACCAGGTACACCAGTGCGATGCCGGCCAGCGCGCCGGCGGCATAGACGAGGTTGCGCTCGCGCGCGCTCAGGTTCGCCAGCCACTCACGCGCGGTGTCGAGGTTCATGCCGCCCCCAGGCGCACGTGCAGCCGACCCTCGACCTGCTGGTCGCGCGGGTTGGTCGACTGCAGTTCGACGGTTGCACCTCGGCTGCTCATGGTCTGGCGGATGCCGTCGAGCGCCTCGATCGTCGGGGCGACGACGCGCAGTTCGAGCACGCCGCCGCGGTAGTTCATGCCCTGGATGCGCGCCGCGGGCGCCTGCGCCATCGCCTGTGCGAGCAGCGACACCGCGGGCAGCAGTGCTCCCTGGCCGCCGCCGGCACGGGCGAGCACGCCCTGCACCTGGGCGCGCGGGTCGACCATGGGCTGGCCCGGGAGGATCGAGTCGAAGGTCTGCGCGATCTCGGCGTCGAGTTGCTTCTCGGCCTCGTGCAGCCGCCAGAGCTCGATGCCTTGCGCGGCCAGGAAAACGACCAGGGTCGCCACGGCGAGCGCTGCGGGAATGCGCCACTGCTTGAGCTGCGAACCGAACGACGAGGGCGGGGCGTACGCGCCTTGCAGCAGGTTCACGGGCCGCGCCGACGGCAACTGTGCCGCGAGCAGCGGCAGCATGCCGTCGGGCAGCAGCTTGACCTGCAGCGTGGCCGTGCGCTCACGCAGGGCCTCGATCAGGTCCTGGTTCGATTCGTACTCCGTCGTGCCGGCGTAGAACGTGACGTGCTCGGCCGTCTCGGTCGTCGACGGCGCGAGGGCGAGGTCCAGCGCGGACGACAGCGAGAGCGCGTCGAGTGCAAACGCCACGGCGCCCGGTCGCTTGACGTGCAGCGTGCCTTCGTCGAGCACCAGCACCGTCGCGTTGGGCGCACCCGGGATCAGCGACGACTCCGCATAGGCGGCGTGCGGATGGATGCCGGCCGCCTCCCAGGTGGCCTGCCAGCGCTCGAGCACGCTGCGCGCGACGATCGCGACGGGCGTCGCGCTCATCGCGGGATTCCGGGCGCCGACGGCGAAGTGCAGGTTCTCGAGGTCGGAGGCGAGGGATTCTTCCAGCGCGAACGGCACCGCCTGGGCGATCCGCGCGGCGCCGCGCACGGGGGGCAGGTCCGGCTCGGCCAAGGTGACTTCGGCAGCGGGCAGGACGACGACCGTGCGACGACCCTGGGAGAGTCCGAGCGCATCGGCGATCGGTCCGTTGACGACGGGGCCCGAGCGGGCGCCGTTGCCGTCGATGATGAGCCACGCAGCCGGCGCGTCGTCGGTCGACCGGAGTCGGATCACCAGGGTTTCTGTCATGCGGTCATTCGGCTCCGAAACTGCGCAAAACTGGCTGGATCGTGCCGGCCCCGCCGCGCGCGAGCAGACTGTACAGGGTGAACTGGGTAGTGCCAATAGTGACCCACACGGTCGCGCGGAAATATGAACTCGATTCGGCGAGCGTGGCCTGGATCTGGTCGTAGCCGCCCTGGCCGAGCGTGCCGCGGATGTCCTCGAGCGTGGGGAAGCACGCCTCCTTGCGCCGCGTCGCGAGGTCCTGCGGGTTGAGGCTGAACTGGCGCTGGCCCTCGGCGAGCGAATCCAGCACGACACCCGGCGCGGTGCAGACGTTGAGCCGGGTGCCGACCGGCAACGCCGTGACGAACGGTTGCAGCCGGCGATAGCGGTCGATGCCGAAGTCCGGCAGCACCATGAGTTCGCTCGCACGCGTCACGGGCATGTTCGCGGTGAGGTGCGGCGGATCCATGCCCGTGTAGATCGTATCTTCGGCGCCGTCCGGGAATCCGGGGTCGATGTCGGAGTCGACCCAGTCGGCGATTGCGACCGCCCACGTGGGTTCGACGTCGATCATGGAGAGGATCCGTTCGAGCTGCTTGATCGCCTGCTCGTTCGGCGTGCCGTCGGTGCCGTTCACGAGGTTGTTCAGGTTGAAGCGACCCTGCATGTCCTCGAGCCGGCCTTCGACCGTGCCGATGCCCTCGTCGATCGGCAGCGGCGGCATCTGCTGGGCCCAGACCTCGCCGAGGTGGTCCTGCTGCGAGTCCTGCGCATCCTGCCTGAGGAAATCCGCGGCCCACGCCTCCGCGCCGAGCGCCACCTCGAAGCCCTGGTCGAACGCGAGCAGGTTGGTGCTGCGCCGCTGGTCGACCATGCCGCGGAACGTTAC
>DASSJN010000034.1:0-41714 GCA_035691185.1 Steroidobacteraceae bacterium | reverse complement strand
ACGAGGTGAAGGCGCTGCTCGGCTCCGGCGCCGAGCGGCGCACGATCGAGTCGGTCGAGGTCATCAAGGAAGTCTTCTACCAGATGACGCGCGCCTACCTGGTCGGGCGCATCAACGGGCGCGGCTGGACGGCGCCGTTCGTCGTCGCGCTGCGCAACCTCGAGAGCGGCGTGGTCGTCGACGCGATCATGCTCGAGGAGGGGCCGGTCAGCATCCTGTTCAGCTTCACGCGGTCGTACTTCCACGTCGACCTCGCGCACGTCGGCGAGGTGATCAAGTTCCTCAAGACGATCCTGCCGCTCAAGCCTGTCAGCGAGCTCTTCACGGTGCTCGGCCGCGCCAAGCAGGGCAAGACCGAGCGCTACCGCGAGCTGTTCAAGCACCTGCAGCATTCCGACGACCACTTCGTGCAGGCGCCGGGCGAACGCGGGCTGGTGATGATCTGCTTCACGCTGCCCTCGTTCGACGTCGTGTTCAAGCTGATCCGCGATAGGTTCCCGTACCAGAAGAACATCCTGCGCGAGGACGTGCTGTCGAAGTACGAGCTCGTCTTCAAGCACGACCGTGCGGGCCGCCTCGTCGACGCGCAGGAATTCAAGAGCATCGAGTTCCCGAAGGCGCGCTTCTCCGCCGAGCTGCTCCACGAGTTGCTGAAGGAAGCCGCGCGCACCGTCCACGTCGAAGGCGACGAAATCACGATCGATCACCTGTACATCGAGCGGCGCATGACGCCGCTGAACCTGTACTTGCGCCAGGTGGAACGGCCGCTCGCCGAAAAGGCGGTCGTCGAGTACGGCCAGGCGATCCGCGACCTCGCGGTCACCAACATCTTTCCGGGCGACCTGCTGCTCAAGAACTTCGGCGTGACGCGCCACGGCCGCGTGATCTTCTACGACTACGACGAACTGTGCCTCGTGACCGACTGCCGCTTCCGCGAGGTGCCGCGGGCCCGGCACGACGAGGACGAGATGCGCGCCGACGCCTGGTTCTACGTCGGCGAGAACGACGTGTTCCCGGAGACGTTCATCAACTTCCTCGGGTTCGACCCGCACCTGAAGCAGGTCTTCCTCGACGCGCACGCCGAGATCCTGACCGCGGACTGGTGGCGCGGCATCCAGACGCGACTCAAAGAAGGCGAACTGCTCGAGGTGCTGCCGTATCACCGGCATCGCGTGCGCGTGTTCGGCAGCCTGTGACGGACCGTCGCGCGCACGATCCCCGGACGGTCCGATGCAGCGCCTGCTCCTGATCCTCGGCGGGCTCCTGCTCGTGGCCGGCCTGCTCTGGCCGTGGCTGTCGCGGCTGCCGTTCGGGCGGTTGCCGGGCGACCTCGTGATCGACAAGCCCGGATTCAGGTTCTACGCTCCGTTCACGACCATGATCCTGCTCAGCATCGTCGTCAGCATCGTGCTCTGGCTGTTCCGCAAGTGAACCCGGGAGCCGCCGGCTCCGGAGGCAGCACGCTGCGGCTGCTCGCCCTGCTCGTGCTGGTGGCGTTCGCCTTTCAGGGCACGCGCGGCATCTGGGAGCCGGACGAAGGCCGATACACCTCGGCCGGCATCAACATGCACGAGAGCGGCGACTGGCTGATCCCGACGGTGGACGGGGAGCACCCTCACCTGACCAAGCCGCCGCTCACGTACTGGGCGCTTGCGGCCAGTTTCGCCGTGCTCGGCCATCATGAATGGGCAGCCCGGCTGCCGAGCGCGCTCGCGTTCGTCGCCACGGGCCTGCTCGTCTTCGGCCTGGGGCGACGCCTCTGCCCGGCCCGGCCGACCTTGCCCGCCGTCGTCTGGGCACTCTCGCTGGCGCCCGCCATCGCCTCGAACATCGTCTCGACGGACCCGCTCCTCGTCCTGTGCGAGACCGCGGCGATGTTCGCCTTCGTCGAGGCGTGGTCGCGCGAGGCTGGCAGTGCACGGCGCTGGTACGTACTGATGTGGCTCGGCTGGGGGCTCGCCTTCCTGACCAAGGGCCCGCCCGGGCTGCTCCCCCTGCTCGGCGTCGTGGCGTTCCTCGGCGTCCACGACCGGCCACGGCTCAAGGCGATGTTCGTGCCGATCGGGCTGGTCGTGTTCGTCGTCGTCGGCTTCACCTGGTTCGCGGTGCTGATCGAGCAGGAGCCCGGGCGATTGCGCTATTTCCTGGGCTACGAGCTCTACGACCGCGTCTTCAGCAGTGCCCACGATCGCAATTCACAGTGGTACGGCGGGTTCGAGGTCTACCTGCCGATGCTGCTGGTCGGCACGCTGCCCTGGTCGGTACTCGCTCTCCAGGCCGCGGGAGGACCGCGCAACGCATGGCGTCGATGGCGCGATCGCGTGCGCGCGAAGAACGGCGACTGGCTGCTGCTCACGTACTGGTTGCTGGTGCCCCTCGCTGCCTTCTTCACGGCCCACTCGCGGCTGCACCTCTACGTGCTGCCGCTGTTCGTGCCGCTGGCCCTGATGATGGCGCGCGCGCTCGCGCACTGGCCCGGCCTGGCGGGCCGGCGCTTCGCCTGGACCGTCGGCCTGTCGGCCGTGGCGCTGGTCGGATGCAAGGGCATCCTCGCCTACTGGCCCTCGGACCGCGACGCGCGCGACGTGGCGGCGCAACTGCAGCGGATCGCCGACATGCGGACGCTCGATGAGATCGTATTCGTCGAGATGCGCCCGTTCTACGGCCTGAACCTGTACCTCGACAGGCACATCGAAGGTGTCCGGATCGGCGACCGTGTGCCGCGACGCGCGACGTTCGTAGCAGAGCAGAACCTCTGCGAGGAGCTGGCGGAGCGCGAGCACAGTATCTACGGGATCAAGCAGCTGCACGTCGCCAGGCTGCTCTCGGCAGCGCGCCGGTGCGGCGCCAGCCCGCGCCGGCTCGGCAGCGTGCACGCCGACGGCTACGACGTCGTCTTCTTCCGGCTGACGACGGGCGCGTTCACGCGGGATTCGGGCTAGGATTGCCGCAGCGGGCGCCGTGCCCTGCCTGCACGCCCGAGAGGTGACGGATGGAACCGACGACCTGGCTCGCCCGCGCCCGCGCCTGCGTTTGCATGGTCCTGTTGCTGGCCGTCGCGCCCGCCCCGGCCCGGGACGCCAACATCACGCAGCCGATCGCCGAGCTCGAGCGACTGCTCGCGGCGGAGCCGCTCGTGATCGAGCACGCCGAGATCAGCCGCCCCAAGGCCAAGGGCGACATTACGCTGAAGGCCGACGTGTCCTTCGGCGGCGCGCCGCCGCTGCGCGTGAAGCTGCGCAAGGCCGAGCCCGGCGCCGAAGACTTCAACAACGTGCCGCGCTACGACCTCGCGGCATACGAGCTGCAGAAACTCTTCCTCGACCCGCCGGAATACGTCGTGCCGCCGACGGCGCTCCGGTTCGTGTCGCTCGCCGACTTCGCCAGGTATTCGCCCGAGGTCGAAGCCACGTTCCGGCCGGCCAACCAGGTGCTCGCCGTCGTGCAGTACTGGCTCAACGACATCACGGTCATCGCGGACGTGTACGACCCCGGCCGCTTCGCGTCGGACCCCGTCTACGCCCGCCACATCGGGCAGCTCAACGTGCTGACCCACCTCGTCCAGCACCGCGACTCGAACGTGGGGAACTTCCTGATCGGCCGCGCCGAATCCGGCGCGCGCGTCTTCTCCATCGACCACGGCGTCGCGTTCGCCTCGGAGGACAGCGACCGAGGCAAACTCTGGAAGGACATGCGCGTGACGGAGCTGCCGGCCGACACCGTCGCGCGCCTGCGCGCGATCACGCCCGACGTCCTCGAGGCGAAACTCGGCGTGCTCGCGCAGTGGCAGCTCGAGGATGGAGCGTGGACGCCGGTGCCGCCCGGCCCGAACGCTGCGCCTCGACGCGGCGTCCGCCGCGCTGGCGAGCAGTTGCAGATGGGGCTGACCCGGATGGAGATCCAGACCATCGAGCGCCTGCTCACCCGGCTGCTGGATCGCATCGACCGCGGCGAGATCAAGGCCGTCGCCGCGGTTCCGTCGGCGTGACGCGAGGACGCACGAGATGCCGCACGCACCAGCTCCTCGCTTCCTGACTGCCCTGCTGGCGGCCTGCTCGGTCGCCCTCACGCTCTGCCCCGCTCACGTGTCCGCACAGACGGCGCAGGCGGAATGGCACGGTATCGAACGCGTCCTCGCCTTCGCGGACGTCCACGGCGCGCACGACGAACTGGTCCTCCTGCTGCGCGAATCAGGCGTCCTCGACGCGCAGGATCGCTGGGCCGCAGGACGCGCGCATGTCGTGAGCCTGGGCGACCTGCTGGACCGCGGCGCCGACTCGCGCAAGGTCATGGACCTGCTGATGCGGCTGCAGTCGGAGGCGCGCGCGGCGGGTGGCGGATTGCACGTGGTGCTCGGCAACCACGAAGCCATGAACGTGCTCGGCGATCTGCGCTACGTGGATCCGGGCGAATACGCGGCCTACGTCGATCTCGAGCCGACCGGCATGCGCGAGAAACGTCGCGTCGCCTGGGAAGCGGCCAACGGTCCCGGTTCCGGGGCCGCGTTCGACCAGAAATTCCCGGCCGGGTACTTCGGCCACCGCGCCGCGCTCGCTCCGGAGGGCCGGTACGGGCGGTGGCTGCTCGGCCTGCCCGTGGCGATCGTCATCGACGACACGCTGTTCCTGCATGGCGGGCCGTCGCAGGCGTTGCGGGGCATGACCGTGACCGACCTCAATACGAGGTACCGCACGGCGCTCGTTGACTACCTGCGGCTGGCCGGGCAACTGGAGTCGGCCGGACTGCTGCAGCCCGGCGCCGCGTTCAACGCGAAGCCCCGGCTCGCCGCCCAGCGACTGGCCGCTCGGGCGGTGACCGACGGCGCGGGATCCGACGCGACGGCAGACGCGGCCCTTGCAGCGGCCGTCAAAGGCTTCGAGCAGGCCGACGCGCACCCTCTGATCAACCCCGACGGCCCCAACTGGTATCGCGGCGCGGCCCTCTGCCAGGAGGTCGCCGAGACGGACGTGCTGGCGCCTTTGCTGGAGCAGTTCAAGGTGGCACGCGTCGTGGTGGGTCACACGCCCACGCGCGACCTGCGGGCCGTGACGCGGTTCGATGGCCGCGTCGTCAAGCTCGATGCAGGCATGAACCGTGCCGTCTACAAGGGGCGCGGCGCGGCGCTGCTGATCGACGGCGACGCGCTCGCCGTGCGATACACCGGCGAGCCGCAGGCCACGGCATTGAAGCCGGAAGGCCTCTACGTCGCGCCGAACGCGGTGTCGGACGCCGTCGTGCTGGCGGCCCTCGAAGCCGGCACCGTCTCGGTCACAGGCCCGCGCGGCCCGGACGAGCTGGACGTCGTGGTCGAGCACCAGGGCCGCAGGATTCCCGCGGTGTTCCAGCAGCGCGGCACGACAGACGCCCGCAGGGAGGTCGCCGCCCACCGGCTCGACCGTTACCTAGGGCTCGGCATCGTGCCCGCCACGGCCGCGCGCGAGGTGGCGGGCCAGCGCGGCGTCGTGCAGGCGCGGCCGGCGAAGGCGGTCACCCAGGCCGACGTACAGCGGCAATCGCTGCGAGGCGGCGGCTGGTGCGCGCTCGAGCCTCAGTTCCAGCTGGTCTACGCGTTCGACGCGCTCGTCGGCAACGAGGGCCGCACGCTCGAGACGCTGCTGTTCGACGCGGACGAGTGGTACGTCTACGTCACGAACCACGCGCGTGCCTTCGGCAGCGGGCGGGCCTTCCCGGCCTACCTGAAGGCGCAGCCGCCGAAGCCGGGGCCCGAACTCAGGCGTCGACTGGCCCTGTTGCACGAGGACACGCTCGCCGCGGTGCTCGGTGACCTGGTGGACACCCGGGCACGCAAGTCCATCCTGGAGCGGCGCGATGCGCTGCTCGCGCTGCCCGCCGCAGGCGCGGCCGCGGCGCGCTGACAGCGCCGCCAGTCACGCGGGACGCGCGACGGCTCCCAGGCGTCCTTGCTCCAGCAGTTCCTCGAGCTGCGCGGGGTCGGCCGGCTTGGTCAAGTGCGCGTCGAAGCCGCTGCGCAGGACCTGATGGCGATCCTTCTGCTGGCCCCAGCCGGTCAACGCGACGATGTAGGCGCGCGAGCCCGCCTCGCGCATGCGCCGGCACGTCTCGTAGCCGTCCATGCCGGGCATTCCCAGGTCGAGCAGCACGATCTCGGGCTCGAAATCGACGATGCGTTCGAGGCTGCTGCGGCCATCGTTCGCGGTACAGGCCGCGCCGCCGAGGTCGGTGACCAGCATCGCCAGCGCCTCCGCGGCGTCCTCGTTGTCGTCGACGATCAGGACCCGCCGTACACAGTTGGGGGCGGTGGCGGCAACCGCATCCGGCGCGTGACGCACGACCTGCGGGCGTCCGAGCGGCATCTGCAGCGTGAAGGTGCTACCGCGGCCGGGCCCGTCGCTCTGCGCAACCAGCGTCCCACCGTGCATTTCGACGAGCTGGCGCGCGAGCGCCAGCCCGATGCCGAGACCGGCATTGGAGCGCTGCAGCGTCGGTTCGGCCTGCATGAACATTTCGAACACCCGTTGCAGCATGCCGGGCGCGATGC
The DNA here is from genome assembly GCA_035691185.1 of Steroidobacteraceae bacterium. GTDB lineage: Bacteria > Pseudomonadota > Gammaproteobacteria > Steroidobacterales > Steroidobacteraceae > RPQJ01. The sequence goes on along the minus strand of DASSJN010000034.1, from coordinate 35,194 downwards.
CGATCCCCGTGTCCGACACCGCGAGCACGAGCCGCGAGGCTTCGGGGTCGCCCTCGAGGCGCGCCACGAGTTCGATGCGGCCGCCGGCCGGCGTGAACTTCGCCGCGTTGTTGAGCAGGTTCGAGACGACCTGCAGGAAGCGGGTCGGGTCGACGTCGAGCAACAGCGGCTCCTCGGGAACCCGTACGACGAGTTCGAGCCCGCCGGCCGCAATGGACGAGCGGTTCGCATCGACGGCGCCTGCGACGAGATCCTGCAGCAGGCTCGGCTGTCGCTGCAGCACGAGCTTGCCGGAGGTGATGCGCGAGACGTCCAGCAAGTCGTCGATCAGGCGCACCATGTGCGTGACCTGCCGTTCCATGATCTCGCCGAGCCGGCTCACTTCCCGCACGCGTCCCGGGGCCCGCTGGATGACCTGCAGGCCGGTCCGGATCGGCGCGAGCGGGTTGCGCAGCTCGTGTGCGAGCATCGCGATGAACTCGTCCTTGCGCCGGTCGGCCTCGCGCAGACGCTCCTCGTTGTCGTGGAGCGCCTCGCGTGCGGCCCGCAACTCGTGCACGTCCGTCGCCGTCCCGAACCAGCGGATCTCTTCGACCCCGGCCTCCCCGCTGCGCACCGGCTCGGCCCGGCTCAGGTGCCAGCGATAACTGCCGTCCGCCATCAACAGCCGGTGCTCACAGACATAGGGCAGGCAGCCGTCCACGGCGCGCTGCCACGCCGCCGCAGTCTCCTCCACGTCGTCGGGGTGCAGCATCGTCCGCCAGTCGGCACCGCTCGTGGCGCCCGGGCGAATGCCGGCGTACTGCAGCGCGCGGCCGTTGTAATAGTCGACGCGCCCGGTCGAGTCCGACGTCCAGACGAGCTGCGGCATCGCGTCGGCGAGCTCGCGGATTCGACGCTCGCTCTCGCGCAGCGCTTCCTCGGCAGCGCGTCGCGCGGCGACGACCCGATCGCGCTCGAGCAGCATGCCCGCCGTGTCGCCGAGCAGGCGCATCGACTCCACGTCCTCGGGCTCGGGCGCGCCCGGCACGAGCCGGTACACCGTGAGTGCTCCGAGCACGGTTCCGTCGGGGGCCCGGATCGGGAACGACCACACCGCGCGGATGCCGTGCGCCTCGGCAATCTCCGTGTACGCGGCACAATTCGCGTCCGTGCGCACGTCCTCCACGACGACCATCTCGCCGTCCAGGATGGCGCGGCGGCTCGGCGAGACCTCGAGCAGGTTCGACTCGCGGAACGAGCGCACGTAGCTGTCGGCGAGCCCGGCGAATGCGACCAGGCTGGCTCGGCGTGCGCGCAGCCGGGTCCGGAAAATCGCCGTCGGGTGCTGATCGCGGAACACCTCGTAACCGGTCCGCGCGAGCACGTCGAGCACTTCGTCGATCGCGCCGCCGTTGAGCGCGAGCTCCAGGGCGCGTTTCTGCCCGCGGTTGAGCGCCTCGGCGCGCGCGAGCGCCGTGCGGGCGCGCACCTGCGTCGAGACGTCGCGGTAGTAGCAGACGACTCCGGGCCGCCCGTCCGCGAGCGGGATGCGGTCGATCTGCCACTCGTAGAATTCGGTGACGCCGAGGTCGCGCCGCACGTGGATGCGCTCGGGCATCACGTGCGATTCGCCCGTCGCGAGCGTGTGCTCGAGCATCCCGATCACCTCGGCCGCGTAGTCGGCCGGCCACAGTCGCTCGATTTCCACCGCGAAGTCGCGCCCGACGATGTCGCCGTCGCTGCCGAACGTGGCCAGGGCCGTCGGATTCGCGTGACGGATCCGCAGGTCGGCATCGACGACGTAGACGCCGAGCGGCGCGGCATCGAGCAGGCTTTCGATCTCGCGCCGGCTCGAGTTTGCGATCTGCAGCGCGGCATTGAGCCGCTGCTCGCTGTCGCGCAACGTCGCCTCGGCGGCCTCGCGCATGCGCGCGCTCGCATGGTGCTCGAGCACGACGGCTGCCGTCTGCGTGAGCAGGTCCAGCCGCTCGAGTTCGCGCGACGTCGGTTCGCCCGGTTCGGCGTGGTAGATGGCGTACGTGCCGAGCACGCGGCCTTCCGCGGAGCGGATCGGCAGCGACCAGCAGGAGCGCACGTCGAGCGCACGGGCCAGCGGCAGGTAACGCTCGCACTGCGGGTCGGCCGCGAGGTCCGCGACGATCGCCGGGCGACCGGTGAAGGCGGCTCGACCGCACGGCAGGGACTGCGCACCGATCGCGATCGTGCCCGCTTCGTGCGCGTAGGCCTCGGGCAGGCCGCTCGATGCGCCGAACCGCAGTAGACCGTCCCCGGACTCGTTCGTGTACACGGCGGTACGAGCCCGATCGCCGAGCAACCGGGGCCCCGCGTCCGCCAGCGCCTGCAGCACGGCCTGCATCGGCGCACCCCCGACCGCAAGCGCGAGCGTGTCGCGCTGGATCGCGTTGAGCATCGCGCTCTGGTGCAGGCCGCGCTCCGCCTCGCGCCGGATGGCCGCGATCTCGAGGCGCGCCTCGACGTACGCGAGCAGTTCCCGCGCCGAGAACGGCTTCACCAGGTAGTCGCTCGCCCCCGCCTGGAGGCCCTCGAGCCGCGCTTCTTCCCCCGCACGGGCGGAGAGCAGGATGATGGGCAGTTCGCGCATGGCGGGATCCGCACGCACGCGGCGCACGAGCGTGAGCCCATCCAGGCCGGGCATCATGATGTCGGCCAGCACGAGGTCCGGCGGGTTGCGCTGGATCGCCGCGAGCGCCGATGCACCGTCGGCGTGCAGTTCGACGTCCCAGCGCTCGGCGCAGATGCGGCGCAGGTACCCCCGCATGTCCGCGTTGTCGTCGGCAATCAGCACGCGGGCCGTGGGAGCGGGAAGCGCTCGCAGCAACGCGGAGCTCTCCGATTCGGCGGCATCGTTCGAGTTCGCGGACGAGCCGACCCAACCCAGCGCCTCGTGGATGTAGGGTGCGCCGCGGTCCGCACGGATGGCGTGGTCCCCCTGCGTGCGCACCCGTTCGGGCGCCAGGTGTGCGTGGCCGCGCGGAATCGACACGGTGAACACGGAGCCACGGTCGGGCTCGCTCTCTACCCGCAGCGTGCCGCCGTGCAGCCGCACGAACTCCTGCGAAAGCGCGAGGCCGATGCCCGTGCCCTCCTGCGTACGAGCGCCGAGGTTCGTGACCCGGTGGAAACGCTCGAAGATGCGCGCCTGGTCGCTGCGGGCGATGCCGAGGCCGGTGTCGGCGACGCTGAGTTCGACGCAGTCGCCGACAGCGGCCAGCCGCACCGCGATCTCGCCCTCGAGCGTGAACTTCAGTGCGTTCGACAGCAGGTTGAAGACGATCTTCTCCCACATCTGCCGATCGACGTACGCGGATTCCGCCAGCGAGGGGCAGTCCACCGTGTAGCGCAGGCCCGCGTCCTCGACGGCCGAACGAAACACGCTGGCGAGCTCGCCCGTGTAGCGGCCGAGGTCCGTCGGTTCGAACGTCACGTCGGCACGCCCGGCCTCGATCCGCGAGAAATCGAGCAGCGTGTTGACGAGTTTGAGCAGTCGCAGGGCATTGCGATACGTCGCCTGCAGGTCCTGCCGGACGTTGTGCGGCAGCGGCCCCGGAGCGGCGGAGAGAATCTGCTCGAGCGGTCCCAGCATCAGCGTCAGCGGTGTCCGGAACTCGTGGCTCACGTTGGCGAAGAACGTGGTCTTGGCGCGGTCGAGTTCCGCGAGCATCCGTGCACGCCGACGCTCCTGCTCCAGCGTCCGGGAATTCGTCACGGCCGTCGCGACGTGGCCCGCCGCAAGTTCGAGGAAGCCGCGATACGGCGCGTCGAGCCCGCGCCGCGGGCTGATGCCGGCCAGGATGACCCCGTAGGGATGCGGCTGGCCGGGCTGGGTGACGGGGAGGCAGGCCAACGTGCGGATCGGCTCTGACCACGGCCGGCCCCACAGTGGCTGCGGTATCGCGGCGGCGGCATCGACGGCCTGGAACGATTCGCTACCCCGGGAGGTACACGCGGCGACCAGCGCCGTCTCCAGGAGGCCCTCCGGTGCAGCGAGGCAGAGCCGCGCCGGCAGCAGCCCTGAGTCAACCACGGCACCGGCCACCGCGACGCGTCGCAGGGCGGCCCCGCTCTCGTCGAGCAGGTACATCGCGGCGAACGGCGTGTCCTCGGGTGTCGCCGCCAGGGTGGCGACCGCGTTGGCGCAGGCAACCACGTCGTCGTGGGCGTCCGTCGCGTGGGCGGCGAGTTCGCGCAGGGTCGCCAGGCGGCGCGCCGCGAGTACGCGCTCGGTCGTCTCGATGACCGCGCAGAACACGCCGTCGACGCTGCCCGTGTCGCCCCGAATCGGGCTGTACGTGTACGTGAAATAGCATTCCTCGGTGAACCCGAGCCGGTGCAACGGCAGCATCTGGTCGTCCGACCACGTCGCCTCGCCACGAGCGCGGACGCCCTCGAGCATCGGACCGATGATGTGCCAGATTTCCTGCCAGCACTCGCGGCCGGGCTGCCCCAGCGAGCGCGGATGCTTGTCGCCGAGCATCGGGCGGTACGCGTCGTTGTAGAGCTTGAGGAACTCCGGACCCCACCAGAGCAGGATCGGGAACTTCGAACCCAGGCAGATGCTGAGTGCCGTGCGCAGGCTCTGCGGCCAGCGCTCGACCGGACCGAGCGGAGTGCGCGACCAGTCGGTGGCGCGGATGAGCTCGCCCATCGCACCACCGTCCGGGGGCCACATGGCTTCCACGGGGGGCAGGTGCCGGCTTTCCGTCGCCACTCGGGTCGTCCTCAGGTCGGGTCACAGCGGAGCCGGCAGAGTAAGGGGACGGGCGACGTCGATCTGTAGGCCGGCGCCCACACCTCGTGGTCGACCAGCGCCTCAGGCGGGCCTGACGCTTCGGGCGGCGACGGTGTTGCGCACGACGAAGACGCTGCGCGCTTCCATGCCGTCGACGTCGCTCGCAATCACCGTGACGCGCAGTTCCTCGACGGTGGGGGGGCCGGTGCCGATGAATGCCCGTCGCTGCGGATCGAACTGCAGCCAGCGCGGCAGCGGGCGGCCGTCGTCGCAGCAGGCCCGCAGGTGCAGGACGTCGCCGGGATCGGCATCGCGAAACGCCGTCTGCGCGATCGGGTGCAGGAAACTCTGGCCCGGCGAGTACAGCAAGTCTGGAATCGGGTCGCCCGCCTCGGGCGCGACGTTGATGACGTTCTCATGCGCCTTGGCGGTGAAACCGCGACCGATCGCCACCGCGAGCGCGATCCAGCCGAAGGCGAGGAACAGGTTCAGCAGCGCGAACTCGCTCGCCTCCCACTGCAGCAGGCGTGTGCCCGCGTAGATCGCCCCGGCCTGGATCAGGTCGCCGAACCGCCAGAAGAACGTGTCGATCGCGGTCTTGCCGTCGTACTTGGAATCGCGGTCCACGGGGAGGAACAGCGCCTGCCGCGTCGTGTTCATCAACGAATAGTCGAGGCTGTTCTCGATGACCTTCACGATGAAGATCAGCGTGAAGATCGGGATGAAGCCACCGAGCACCGGCAGCAGCGCGATCAGGCCGTAGCCGAGGGCGACGAACCCGGGGTGCACCAGCAGCGCGCCGCGGATGCCCACGGCGCGAAAGATGCGCGCGACGAGGAACAACTGGATGGTCAGGGTTCCGACCGTGACCCAGAACTGGAAGTTGCCGTAATACGCGGTGAGCAGCGTACCGAGGTCGAGCGTCGGATCGGCCGCGACGCGGCGAACGGCGTCGTCCTTGAAGAAATCCGCCAGGATGAACTCACCGGTCGAGTTGATCCAGTTCAGCAGGATCGCGAGCAGCGCGATCTGCAGCAGGTAGCGGTCGCGCAGCACCAGGCCGATGCCGCCGAGCAGGCGCGGGACCGGCTTGCCGTGCTCGACCGCCACGGCGCGTGACCCCTCGGGCACCGAGGCGCGCTCGGGGCCGGCGAGCAGCAGCGTCGCCGCGAGGGTGCCCGTCGCGAAGATCATGAGGCCGGCCACCGAGAGCGTCGCGGCCGCGAACTGGGCGATCTTGGCGCCCACCAGCGCCCCCAGGTTCGCGCCGACCATGATTACCGGGAACAGCCGCTGCCCGCTCTTGAGGTTGTACGTGTCGGCCGCGAACGCCCACATCTGCGAGATGACCATCAGGCCGTAGATGCTCACCCAGACGAAGAACACGAACTCGATCGGCGCCCCGGCCCAGACGAGCCCCGCGAACAGCGGCAGCGTCACGACGAAGCACAGGGTCACGACGCGCAGCAGGCGCTCGCCGTCGACGTGCCGCCGCAGGTATCCGTACAGCGGCACGACGACGATGAGCACGACCGCGGTCACCGCGACGGCGTACGCGCGCACCTCCGCCGAGTACCTCGTCAGCATCAGCGCGTCGCGCAGCGCCTTGACGATCTGGTACGAGGACAACAGCAGGAAGCCGTGCAGGAAGAACAGGAACGCGCTCCGCCCCTCGCCGGACCGGACCCGCGTAATGATCCCCAGCAGGCGCTCGAAGCGACTCAGCCCCGCGTGGTCCGTCAGCACCGGCCGTTCGTCCTCAACCTCTGCCCACGATGATCATCGGGTCGTAGGAATTCACGCCCGCGATGTCAACCTCGACGTCGTACTTGAAGGCGTCATCCTCTTTCGCTGCGATGACTCCTGAGAAACTCGGCTTCATGTCCGTCCAGTTGTCTGCCGGCTTCGGGCCGGTGAACGGCCAGGGCGAACTTCCTGACTTTGGCGTGAACCTGAGTCGAAAAGAGAACGTCGCGTTGGCGGCTCTGCTCCACGTCGCGCGCCGCCCGTGGTAAACGGACGTGGCCGGGTCACACACGATGCGACCGTTGACCACATCGATGACGACCGATGCATCCGAGGCAGGCATGAGTAACCCTCCCACTTGTTTTCAGTCGTTTCCGTCGAATCAACCGTCCTTCATCATCTTCACGTACTCCGCATCCTGCGACAGGTTGCGGAATTCCGGTGCCATGCGCAACATGGCCCGCGGATATCCGACTCGCAGCAGCTCCGCGACACCCGTCAGGGCTGCTGCGCGATCGCCACGGTCTGCCGCCGCCACCGCGCGGTAGTACTGGACGTAGACTTTCTCCGGCCCCTTGGCCACGGCGTCGGCGATGTACGCCTCGGCGCGGGCCGGATCGCCCGTACGACCGTAGTAGAAACCCAGCTGCGCACGCAGGGTCGCGTCCTCCGGATTCTTCGCCAGCTGCGCCTCGCCTTTCGCGATCGCGTCCCGGTAGAGCGCGACGGCTTCCTGACGCCGCGCGTCGATGGCCCAGAGGGCATCGGCCAGGTTGCCGCGCAGAATCTGGTCGTGCGGGTTCAGCACCAGCGCGCGCTCGAAATTCTGCACCGCCTCGGCGAAACGCCCGGTGAAGTACTGCGCGGTCGCAAGGTTCGAATAAGCGGTCGCGGACTTTTCCAGCTTCAATGACTTGTCGTACGCGCGGATCGCCGTCTCCATGTCGCCCTTCATCTGCGCCGCGCCGCCGACGTTGCTCCAGGCGGAGGCGCTCGCCGGCGCCAGTTCGGCTGCCCTCGTGAATGCCGCGACGGCCTCGTCGGGACGTCCCCGGTGGAAATAGAACCGTCCCAACGACGTATGGGCCCGTCCGAAGGCCGGATCGAGAGCCACGGCCCGCGCCAGGCTTTGCTCCGCTTCCTGGTCGAGACCGAGGCCGTCGAGGGCCTCGCCCAGCTCGAGTTGTACACCGGCATCCGTCGGATTGCGCTCGAGCAGCCGGCGATAGATCTCGATCGCCTGGTTGAACCGGTCGTCCGAGGCGTACAGAGCCGCCAGCGCCCGCTCCGTGTCGACGAGCGAAGCATCCAGCGCAAGGGCGCGCCGGCAGGACCGTTCCGCCTCCGCGAGTACCGTGGGATCGGGGGCCACCTCGAAGCGACGCGACAGCACACGACACAACCCGGCGTGGGCCGCGGCGAACTGTGGCGCGATGTCGATCGCGGCGCGGAACGCGTTTTCGCCGCGCCGCAATAAGCTCGCGTCGCCAGGCTGTCGCAGCAGCGCGAGTCCCTCGAAGTAGGGATCCAGGGCACGCGCGTCCACCGCCGTGGATGTCGCGGACGACGGACCGGCCAGTACCACCTCCAGGGCATCCGTCACCGACCGCGCGATGTCGTCCTGCAGGACGAGCACGTCGCGCCAGGCACGGTCGAAGTTGCCGGCCCAGACGTGGTACCCGGTCCGGGCGTCGATCAGCTGCACAGCCACTCGGACCTCGTCCCCTTCTCGTCGCACGCTGCCCTCGAGCACATGTCGGACGCCGAGCGATTGTCCGATCCGCCGGACGTCCACGTTCTTCCCCCTGTACTCGAACGCCGAGGTCCGCGCGGCGACGCGCATGCCTGGCACCTGCGCGAGGCGCGTCGAGAGTTCCTCGCTGAGGCCGTCACCGAGCCAGGCGTTGCCGCCGGCGGGACTCAGGTCGACGAGCGGGAGGATCGCGATCGATTGCAGCCCCGGTTCCGGCGCACCGGCAGCCGCCCGGGAAGTTTCTACCCGCGCATCGATCGACCGCCACCAGGCGAAGCCCGTCACGACGGCCATCAGCGCGACGCCGCCGACCAGGGCCGGCGCCAGGGTCTGGCGTGCCCGGGGGCGATGCAGCTTCACGACGCCTGCGCGATCGCTGCCCGGATCCAGTACGACGCCTTGCGGCGTGATCTCGTAGGTCCAGGCCAGCGCCACCACGATCGGCAGCCCGATGATCGCGATGATCGTCAGCGCGGTCATCCACCAGTCGGGGAAACGCAGCGGCGCGAACGTCACCTCGGCGACCTGCAACACGATCCACATCGCCACCAGGTACGACACCGCGACCTTGACGACGTTGCGGCGACGCAGTTCGCTCAGCAACCGGTGCAGCCGGGCAACCCTCCGTGGCGGCTCGTCGACGCAAGACGCTTGCGGTGCGCGATCGAAGTGCGCGACGAGCGCGTAGGCGTCGTGACCCACGGATGCGATGTAACGCGGATGGCGCGAATCTTCCCCGAACAGGCTTCTCAGGCTCGAGACGGTCTCGCGCAGCCGCTCCTCCGACCCGGCGGTGCCGGGCCAGAGCATTGCGCGCAACTCACGCTTGGGGACGGCCTCGCCGTGGCGCGTTGCCAGCGCGACGAGCAACTGCGTCTGCTGTTGAGTCAGCTCGACTGGACGGCCTGCCGATCCGGTGGCGCGCGCAGAGCGCGGCTCGATGAGCCAGTCCCCCACCCGAAAGCCATCGCTCAGGCTCGCGGCGTCCATGGCCCGGTGACCTACAGTGTCCTTCGAGCCAAAGCATAACAGAGCCTCGCCCGTCCGGCAGGTCAGCCGGCGCTTGCTTTCAACGCCTGGTCGAGATCCGCGAGCAGGTCGTCCGCCTCTTCGAGCCCGATCGACAAGCGGACCGTGCCGGGCCCGATGTCGGCCCAACGCCGCTGCTCGGCAGTGAGGCCGCGCGGCTGCTGCAGCGCCGGGGGCAGCACCAGTGACTCGGTGGAGCCGAGGCTGGCCGCGATCGCGAACAGTTCCAGCGCCTCGGCCAGGCGCGTGCCCGCCTCGAGGCCGCCCCGGACATCGAACGTCACGATCGTGCCGAAATCGGCCATCTGCGCCCGCGCGAGTGCATGTCCGGGGTCGCCCGGCAGCCCGGGGTAACGCACGCGCTCGACGGCGGGCTGTGCGGCGAGGAATTCCGCGATCCGTTGTGCGCTGTGGCACTGGGCGTCCCAGCGCACGAAGTAGGTCCTCATGCCGCGCAGCATCAGGAATGCCGCGTGCGGATCGAGCGTCGCACCGAGGATCGCCACGTCGTCGCGCAGCGCATCGATCAGTGCCGCGCTGCCGATGACCGCACCCCCCATCACGTCGCCGTGTCCCGACGCGTACTTGGTCAGGCTGTGGGCGAAGAGGTCGACGTCGTACTGGCCGTGGTTGTGGAACCCGGCGAGCGTGTTGTCGAGCAGCGTCAACGCCCCGTGCTGCCGTGCGAGCCCGGTGATCCGCTCGAGGTCCGCCACTTTGAGGACGGGATTCGTCGGCGACTCGAGGACGACGAGGCGCGTCGGCGTGGCGCCGAGCACGCGTTCGAGCCCGTCCAGGTCGTCGATCGAGAGCATCGTGCTCGCCACGCCGTAGCGCTCGAGCATGCGCCCGACGAGCTTCTGCGTCGGCCGGTACAGCTCGGCGAAATGGACGACGTGGTCGCCCGACCTGCAGAGCGCGATCACGGGCGCCGCGATCGCGGCGACGCCGGAGCCCATGAGCAGGCAGCTCTCGCGCTCCTGGATCTCCGCCAGCAGCTGCTCGAGCTGGCGCAGGGTCGGGTTCGAGACGCGCGAGTAATAGAAGCCTTCGCGGCGCCGCGCGAAGTGCGCGAGCGTCTGCTCGACGTCGTCGAAGGTGAACTTGACGGACTGGTAGATCGGCGCGACCAGCGGCCGGTTGTCCGGCGGCAGGTGCACCTCGCGCGGGTGCGTGACTCGCGTGCGCTTCTTCATGATGCGACCGCGCCCGTCCTGAGTTCGAAGTCGTCCGCGTCGAGGTGGGCCGGGAAACTTTCGCGGTACTTCTGCAGCGCTTCGCGATCGAGCACGACCGTCTCGACGAAGTCGCCGCCGTGGTCGCCGCCGAGCGACTGGCCGACGAAATCGAAGGCGGCGCTGTCGCCCGCGTAGGTCGCGCCGTTGCCGTCCTTGCCGATGCGATTCACGCCCACCACGTAGCAGAGATTCTCGATGGCGCGCGCCTTGAGCAGCGCCGACCACGCCACGCGACGCCGCGCCGGCCAGTTCGCCACGAACAGCAGCACGTCGTAGTCACCGCGGTTGCGGCTCCAGACCGGGAAACGCAGGTCGTAACAGACGAGAGGACAGATGCGCCAGCCTTTCCACTCGACGATCAGCCGGCGGGCGCCGGCCTCGTAGTGCGCCTGCTCGTTGGCCATGCGGAACAGGTGCCGCTTGTCGTAGTGCTCGAGCCGGCCGTCCGGCGTGACCCAGAGCAACCGGTTGTGGTGCCGCGAGCCGTCGCGGACGATGATGCTGCCCGTGATGGCGCAACCGACCGCGGCCGACTCCTCGCGCAGCCAGTGGACCGTCTCGCCGTCCATGCTCTCCGCGAGCCGCTCCGCGTCCATGGTGAATCCGGTCGTGAACATCTCGGGCAGCACGATCACGTCGGTGTGACCCATCAGGCCGCGGAAATGCCTGGCGAGCGAGCACCGGTTCGTGGCGGGTGCCTGCCAGGCCAGGTCGGCCTGGATCATCGTGACGCGCAGGTTGGCAGTCATAGCTTCCTCAATTTCTCCGCGGCCGCACTCAGCGTGGCGTCGTGCTTCGCGAAACAGAACCGGACGATGTGCTCGGTGGGCGATCGCTCCGCCGAGAACACGGAAATCGGGATGGCCGCCACACCGTGCCGGATCGTGAGGTCGCGCGCGAACTCGGTATCGGGAGCGTCGCTGATCGCGGAGTAGTCGACGAGCTGGAAATACGTGCTCGCGGCCGGCTCGAAGCGCAGGCGCGTATCCCGCAACAGGCGCGCGAAGTGGTCGCGCTTGGCCTGGTAGAACGCCGGCAGTCCACGCGCGTGCTCCGGGCACTCGACCATGAACTCCGCGATGGCCGACTGCAGCGGCGTCGCGACCGCGAACTGCACGAACTGGTGCACCTTGCGGAACTCGGCCATGAGCGGGGCCGGGGCTACGCAGTAACCGACCTTCCAGCCCGTCGCGTGGTACGTCTTGCCGAAGGACGAGACCACGAAGCTGCGTGCGGCCAGCTCTTCGTGCGAAAGCAGGCTCTGGTGCAAGCGAGCGTCGAACAGCATGTGCTCGTAGACTTCGTCGGCCAGCAGGAATGCGCTGGTGCCACGCACGACCTCCGCCACGGCATCCAGGTCGTCACGAGAGAGCACGGCGCCGCTCGGATTGTGCGGGAAATTGACGACGACGAGCCGGGTACGCACGGTCAGGGCGTCGCGGACGCGCTGCCAGTCGACGGCGAAGCCGGGGCGACGCAGCGGGACGTGCACGGCCCTGCCCCCCGCCAGCACGACGGCAGGTTCGTACGAGTCGTAGGCCGGGTCGAGCAGCAGGACCTCGTCGCCCGGGTGCACCACTGCCTGGATCGCACAGAAGAGGGCTTCGGTCGCCCCGGAGGTCACCGTGACGTCGCTCTCGGGATCGACCGTGCGGCCGTAGTACTCGGCGACCTTCGCTGCGATGGCCTCGCGCAGCGCGGGCTGCCCCGTCATGGGGGCGTACTGGTTCTGCGCCTGCGGCCCGCGTCGCATGTGCCGCTCGACCAGTTCGACGAGCCGCGCCGGCGGCTCGAAGTCGGGGAAGCCCTGCGACAGGTTGATGGCGCCATGCTCGGCCGCCAGTCGCGACATGACCGTGAAGATCGTCGTGCCGACGGCCGGAAGCTTGCTCTCGATCGGCGGGCGCATCGGGGCGATTCTAGCAGCGCGGTCGCGGCGGGCCGTTCGTAATGCGTGACGGCGGCGGCTCGCGGTGCTGCCGTCGCCGGGTTTCGGGCGGGGGGACGCCGGCAAGAGCTATCCCTGGCGGCGTGTCCGCCCAACCCCTATCCCGGACGGGCGGAGGTGCTGCCGCAGGGAATCGTCCTCGCGATGCGCGCGGACGGTCAGCCGCGGCCGAGCTGAAACGCCGCCATCGCCGCGCCGATGATGCCGGCGTCGTTGCCGAACGCGGCACGCACGATCTCCGCCCGGCTGGTGAGCAGCGACCCGAAGTGCTGCCAGTTCTCGGTCACGCCGCCACCGACGATGAACACGTCCGGCCAGAGCAGCGCGTGGTAGGCCGCGAGCACCACGTTGACCTCCGCCGCCCATTCGACCCAGTCGAGCTGCCGATCGGCACGCACCTTGGCCGAGGCGCGGTGCTCTGCCTCGCGCCCGCCCACCTCCAGGTGGCCGAGTTCCGTGTTCGGCACCAGGCGGCCGTCGACGAACAGCGCCGTGCCGATGCCCGTGCCGAGCGTCAGCACCATGACCGTGCCCGTGTGACGGTGCCTTCCGGCGCCCATCGTCATCTCGGCGACGCCGGCCGCGTCCGCGTCGTTCAGGAACGCGATCGGACGCTGCAGCCGCGCCTGCAGGTGCGTCTGCACGTTCATGCCGATCCAGCGCTTGTCGATGTTGGCGGCGGTCCACGCCACGCCGTTCTTGGCCACCGATGGGAACGCGAGCCCGACCGGCCCCGACGTCGGCAACTCGCGCGCCATCTCGACGAGCAGGTCGAGCACGTCCTCGGGCGTCGCGCCGGCCGGCGTCGGCCGGCGCAGCACCTCTCCCACGACCATGCCGCTCGTGACGGCGACGAGGCCCGCCTTGACGAACGAGCCGCCCACGTCGAAGGCGAGCACGAGTTGCCCCAGCGCGTCCCGCTCATCGGGGCTGTCCAGCGTGTCCCGTTCCTTCGCCACGATCCGCCGTCCTTTGCCGTCCCGGCTCGTTCGCTCAGCCCTTCTTGAGGCTCTCGATCATCTGCTGGTTCGCCGCCAGCGCCATCTGCGCGTCGCGGTCACGGATCTTCTGCTGCCGCGCCGTCCATATGCCCGCCACGAGCGCGCCGACCGCCACGATCACGACCAGTATCGTCGCGAGCGCGTTGATGTCCGGGCTCACGCCGAGGCGCACCTTGGAGAAGATCACCATGGGCAGCGTACTCGAGCCGGGGCCTGCGACGAAGCTCGTGATGACCAGGTCGTCGAGCGAGAGCGTGAAGGCGAGCAGCCAGCCCGAGAGCAGCGCCGGGAAGATGATCGGCAACGTGATCAGGAAGAAGACCTTGTGCGGTCGGGCCCCGAGGTCCATGGCGGCCTCCTCGAGCGAGTCGTCCATCTGCGACAGGCGCGACTGCACCACGACCGTCACGAACGCCATCGTGAACGTGATGTGCGAGATCACGATCGTCGTCATGCCGCGGCCGGCCGGCCAGCCGATCAGCTGTTCCATGGTCACGAACAGCAGCAGCAGCGACAGGCCCGTGATGACCTCCGGCATGACCAGCGGCGCCGTGGTCAGGCCCGACAGCAGCGTGCGACCCTTGAACGGGCCGAAGCGCGCGAGCGCCATGCCCGCGAGCGTGCCGAGCACCACCGCGAGCGTCGCCGACAGCACCGCCACCTTGATGCTGAGCCACGCGGCGTTCAGGATCTGCTCGTTGCGGAACAACGCCCCGTACCACTTGGTCGAGAACCCGCCCCAGACCGTCACCAGGCGCGATTCGTTGAACGAATAGACGATCAGCGAGACGATCGGGACGTACAGGAACGCGAAGCCCAGCGTCAGCACGATCGCGCGGAAGACCGTGATGCCCTGCTTCATCGGTGTACGCCGCCGCCGGCCTCGGCGTCCTGCGCGCGCTGGTAGAACATGATCGGGATCACCAGGAACAGCAGCAGCGCGATCGCCACGGCGCTCGCGACCGGCCAGTCACGGTTGTTGAAGAACTCGGTCCACAGCACCTTGCCGATCATGAGCATGCCGGGGTCGCCGAGCAGCGACGGGATCACGAACTCGCCGACCGCCGGGATGAACACGAGCAGGCAGCCCGCGATGATGCCCGGCTTCGACAGCGGCAGCGTCACCTTGTAGAACGCCTGCCACGGCTTGCAGCCCAGGTCTGCCGCGGCCTCGAGCAGCGTGAGGTCGAGCTTCTCGAGGTTCGCGTAGAGCGGCAGGATCATGAACGGCAGGTACGAGTACACGATGCCCACGTAGACGGCGAAGTCCGTCTGCAGCATCTGGATCGGCTGGTCGATCACGCCGATCCACAGCAGGAAATTGTTGAGCAGGCCGTTGTTCTTCAGGATGCCGATCCAGGCGTAGACGCGCAGCAGGAACGAGGTCCAGAACGGCAGCACGACCAGCAGCATCAGGATGTTGCGGGCCGAAGGGTCGCTGCGCGCGATCGCGTAGGCGACGGGAAAGCCGATCAGCAGGCAGATCACCGTCGAGACCGCGGCCACCAGGATCGAATTGAGGTACGCCATCCAGTAGAGGTTGTCCTCGACCAGGAAGGCGAAGTTGCCGAGGTTGAGCTGGATCTGCAGCATCTTCTCGCCGGCCCAGTGCAGCAGCGGCTCGTAGGGCGGCATCGCGATCTGCGTGGTCGAGAAGCTGATCTTGAGCACGATCGCGAACGGGATCAGGAAGAAGACGATCAGCCACAGGTACGGCACGGCCGTCGTGAGGTTGCGTCCCCGCAGCCCGAGCCGCTTAAGCCGCGCGTTCACTTCGTCACCACGACGGGGCTTTCGGGATGCCACGTCAGGTACACGCGTTCGTCCCAGGTGTAGCGGTCGTCCGCGTGGCGGTACGTGTTGGGCTGCGTGACCCGCACGACCTTGCCCGAGTCGAGCCGCAGCAGGTAGATCGACACGTCGCCCATGTACGCGATGTCCTGCACGATCGCAGCGGCCCAGTTGTCGCCCGCCTGCGGCTGGTCGCGCCCGATCGTGATCTTCTCGGGTCGGATCGCCGCCCACACGGTCGCGCCCGGGGACGAACTGATGCCGTGGTCGACGTAGATCGGCACTTCGAGATCGTCGCATTCGATGCGCACGTACGACGGTTCGTCCTCGATCAGGCGGCCCTCGAACATGTTGACCGAGCCGATGAACTCCGCCGCGAAGCGCGAGGCGGGATACTCGTACATCTCGCTCGGTGTGCCGACCTGGAGGATCTCGCCGTGGTTCATCAGGCCGATGCGCGACGACAGCGTCATCGCCTCTTCCTGGTCGTGGGTCACGACGATGAACGTCACGCCCAGCGTCTCCTGGATGTTGATGAGCTCGAACTGCGTGTGCTCGCGCAGCTTCTTGTCGAGCGCCGCCAGCGGCTCGTCGAGCAGCAGCAGCTTCGGCTTCTTCACGAGCGCGCGTGCGAGCGCGACGCGCTGTCGCTGGCCGCCCGAGAGCTGGTGCGGCTTGCGCTTGCCGAACTGGCCGAGCCTGACGAGCTCGAGCATGTCGCCGACGCGCCGGGCGATCTCCGCCTTCGCCAGCCCCTCCTGCTTGAGCCCGAAGGCGACGTTCTGCTCGACCGTCATGTGCGGGAACACCGCATACGACTGGAACATCATGTTGACGGGCCGCTCGTAGGGCGGGATCGAAGTCATGTCGACGCCGTCGATGTAGATCCTGCCCGACGTCGGCTTCTCGAACCCGGCGAGGATGCGCAGCAGCGTGGTCTTGCCGCATCCCGAGGCCCCGAGCAGGCAGAAGATCTCCTTCTTGTAGATGTCGAGCGTGACGTCGTCGACCGCGACGAAGTCGCCGAACTGCTTCGTGACCTTCTCGATGCGGACGTAAGGCTTGGCGTCCGGGTCGTTCCAGGGCTCGAACTTCTGCTGCGCCGGGCGCGGTTGGGTCGACATGTCTTGCTCTTGTGGTGGCTGCCCGCCGCCGCGCGGCGGCGTGCCGTCGGCGGTCGTCAGGTTATAGCGCAGGCCACGGGCGCGTAGCCAGCGCCCCGGACGAAAAAGCGGGACGGCCGGAAGCCTCCGACCGCCCCGCGGTGCGCATCGCAGTGCTGCGTTACTTGCCGGTGGTGAACCGGGTCCAGGTCCGGTTCAGCAGGCGGGTGAACTCCGCGGACTCGGCGAGGTCGGGGAACAGCTTCGACTTGACGTCCGGCGGCGGGTAGATGCCCGGGTCGTTGCGGACTTCCTCGCTGATCTTCTCGTACGACGCGGCGTTGCCGTTGGCGTAGTTGATGAAGTTCGAGTTGGTCGCGGCGATCTCGGGGCGGTTCATGAAGTCGATGAACGCGTGCGCATTGTCCGGGTGCGGCGCGTCGGCCGGGATCGCGAACATGTCGAACCAGATGATCGTGCCTTCCTTCGGCACGTTGTACTTGATCACGTTGCCCTGGCCGGCCTCGGCCGCGCGGTCGCGGGCCTGCAGGACGTCGCCGCTCCAGCCGATCGCGACGCAGATCTCGCCGTTGGCGAGCGCGTCGATGTAGTTGGAGCTGTGGATCATGCGGATGTAAGGCCGCACCTTCATCAGCAGGTCTTCGGCGAGCTTGAGGTCCGCCTCGGCCTGGCTGTTGGGGTCCTTGCCGAGATAGGCCAGCGCGACGGCCGTGATCTCGCTCGGCGCGTCGAGCACGGAAATGCCGCAATCCTTGTACTTGGCGGCTTCCTTCGGGTCCAGCACGAGCCGCCAGCTGTCGACCGGGGCCTTCGGGTCGATGGCCTTGACCTTGCCCTCGTTGTAGCCGATGCCCGTCGTGCCCCACATGAAGTTGACGGAATGCTCGTTGCCCGGGTCGTGCAGGGCCACGCGCTGCAGCACCTCGGAATCGAGCTTGTCCCAGTTCGGGATCTTGCTGCGGTCGAGCTTGCGGAACACGCCCGCCTTGATCTGGCGCTCCATGAACGACGCCGACGGCACGACGACGTCGTACCCCGTGTTGCCGGCGAGCAGCTTCGTCTCGAGCACTTCGTTCGAGTCGAAGACGTCGTAGTTGACCTTGATGCCGGTCTCGGCCGTGAACTGCTCGAGCGTCGCCGGATCGATGTAGTCCGACCAGTTGTAGACGTTGACGACCTTTTCTTCCGCCGAAGCCGGCGCCCCGGCCGCGGGGGTCGTGGCCGCAGTGTCCGCGGCAGGCGGCGCTTCTTCCTTCTTGCCGCAGCCCACGAGCGCCGTGGCGGCGAGCAGGCCCATGAGCCCGACGCGAATGCTGATACTCATCGTATGCATACCCCTGTGATGACGACGACGAACGGGACGCCGGTTCCGCTGGGTGGCCGGCGAGAGTGGCTGTATAACCAAGAAAGTTTTCCGTGGCTAGGGGGCGGCGTCAGAGCCGGCCTTCCGCACGGCAGCGAGCGTAGGTCAGGTCCAGGCAGCGCCAGGCCTTCTCCGCCAGCTCGTCGATCTGCTCGCGGCTGATCACGAGCGGCGGCGAAATGATCATCGTGTCGCGGGTCGCTCGCATGATCAGTCCGTTCTGGAAGCAGAAGTCGCGGCAGATCGTGCCGACCTCGCCGCGCTTGTCGAAGAACGTGCGGCCGGCCTTGTCCTTCACCAGCTCGAGCGCTCCGATCAGGCCGACGCTGCGTGCCTCGCCGACCAGCGGGTGGTCGGCCAGCTCGCGCCACTTCCTGGCCAGGTAGGGGCCGGTTTCCTCCCGCGTGCGCGGGACCAGGCCTTCCTGCTGGATGATCGCGAGGTTTGCGCTCGCAACGGCGCAGGCCACCGGGTGTCCGGAGTACGTGAAACCGTGGGCGAACTCGCCGCCGCGGTCGATCAGCACCTCGGCGACCTTGTCCGAGACCATGACGCCGCCGATCGGCAGGTAACCCGAGGACAGCCCCTTCGCGATGGTCATCAGGTCCGGCTGGAAGCCGAAGTGCTCGCAACCGAACCACTGCCCCGTCCGCCCGAAGCCGCAGACGACCTCGTCGGAGACCAGCAGGATGCCGTGGCGCCGACAGATCTTCTGGATCTCCGGCCAGTACGTGTCCGGCGGGACGATCACGCCGCCGGCGCCCTGGATCGGCTCGCCGATGAACGCGGCGACGCGGTGCGCGCCGATTTCGAGGATCTTCTGCTCGAGCGCCTGCGCGGCCTCGAGGCCGAACTCCGCAGGCGTCAGCGTGCCGCCCTCGCCGTACCAGTACGGCTGGGGGATGTGCACGATGTCCGGGATCGGCAGGCCGCCCTGTGCGTGCATGAAGCCCATGCCGCCCAGGCTCGCGCCGGCGATCGTGCTGCCGTGATAGGCGTTGACCCGGCTCACGACGACCTTGCGCTCGGGCTGGCCCTCGATTTCCCAGTAGCGGCGCACCAGGCGCAGCACCGTGTCGTTGCCTTCCGAGCCCGAGCCGGTGAAGAACACGCGGTTGAACTGCGGCGGCGTCAGGTCGACGAGCTGCTTGGCCAGCTCGATCGCGGGCGGGTGAGCCGTCTGGAAGAAGCTGTTGTAGTACGGGAGCTCGAGCATCTGCCGGTACGCCGCCTCGGCGAGCTCACGACGGCCGTACCCGACGTTGACGCACCAGAGCCCGGCCATGCCGTCGAGCATGCGCTCGCCCTCGGAGTCGTAGAGGTAGCAACCCTCCGCCTTGACGATGACCCGCGTGCCCTTCGCGTGCAGGTTCTTGAAGTCCGTGAACGGGTGCAGGTAGTGCTGGCGGTCCAGCTGCTGCCAGTAGGCGGTCGTGCGCTCGGCGAGGTAGGGGGTGGAGGGCATGGGAGAGTGTCTAGTGTCCAGTGTTTAGTGTTCAGTCGGACCGGAGGTTCGCGCAGCGCTAGTGTCGAAGCGAGTGCCAGCAGCAGCGAAGCTGCTTCCTAACTATCCGCTAGACACTGTCGGCTAGACGCTTCCTCCAAGCGGCTCAGACGTTCAGAAGGAGATGCTCGCGCTCCCAGCTGCTGATCACCTGCAGCCAGGTGTCGAGTTCGCTTTCCTTCACGGCGGTGTAGGCGAGCACGAACCGGTCGCCGAGGATGTCGATCAGCGGCCGGCAGTCGCGCAGCATGCGCACCGCCTCCTCGACGTTGCGCGGCAGGCCGAACGGCAGGTCGTAGGCGCTGCCAGTCACCGGCTCGGAGGGCTTGAGGCCCTCGATCATGCCGAGGTAGCCGCACGCGAGCGAGGCGGCGATCGCGAGGTACGGATTTGCGTCGGCACCGCCGAGGCGGTTCTCGACGCGACGATTCTCGGGGTTCGAGATCGGCACGCGCAGGCCTGCCGTGCGGTTGTCGTAGCCCCACTGCGTGTTGATCGGCGCCATGTGCCGCAGGATGATCCGGCGGAACGCGTTGACGTTCGGCGCGAACAGCGACATCGCGTGCGGCAGGTACTTCTGCAGCCCGGCGATGTGCGAGAAGAAGAGCTGGCTCGGGTTGCCGTCCTTGTCGCTGAAGACGTTCTTGCCCGTCTTCGCGTCGACCACGCTCTGGTGGATGTGCATCGCGCTGCCCGGCTCGCGCGCCATCGGCTTCGACATGAACGTCGCGTACATCTTGTGCCGGAACGCCGCTTCGCGCGCGGTCCGCTTGAACATGAACACCTGGTCGGCGAGCGACATCGCGTCGCCGTGAATCAGGTTGATCTCCATCTGCGCGGCGCCGTCCTCGTGGATCAGCGTGTCGATCTCGATCTCCTGCGCCTCGCAGAACGCGTAGATGTCGTCGAACAGCGGGTCGAACTCGTTGACCGCAGCGATGCTGTACGACTGCCGGCCGATCTCGGGCCGGCCCGAGCGGCCGACCGGCGGCTTGAGCGGGTAGTCGGAGTCGACGTTCGGCTCGACGAGGTAGAACTCGAGCTCCGGCGCGACGATGGGCCGCCAGCCCTTCTGCGCGTAGAGATCGAGCACGTGGCGCAGCACGTAGCGCGGCGCCATCGTCACCGGGCGGCCGTCCGAATAGAAGCTGTCGTGGATGACCTGCGCCGTCGGTTCGGCCGCCCACGGCACGACGCGGGTCGTGGTCGGGTCGGCCTTGAGCACGATGTCGATCTCGGACGGGCTGATTGCGCGGTCGTCCTCGGGGTACTCGCCCGTGACGGTCTGCAGGAAGATGCTCTCGGGCATCCGCATGCCCTCGTCCTCCGCGAACTTGACCGCCGGCATCACCTTGCCGCGCGCGATGCCGGCCATGTCGGGGACCACGGCCTCCACCTCGGAGATGCCGTGTTCCTTGAAGAATTGCTGGATGGGCGTACTCATGCGTGATCACCGTCTCGTGCTTCTTGCGCGCGCCGCGTCGCCGAATGCGGCGAAGATGGCGCGCGAAAATGGGTTCTTCATGACCTGCCACTCGGGGTGCCACTGCACTGCGAGCGCGAATCCGGGCGCGGAGCGCACGCGGAACGCCTCGACCAGGCCGTCGGGTGCGCGCGCCTCGACCTCGAGGTCGCGTCCGAGTGTCTGCACGCCCTGGGAGTGCAGCGAGTTGACCATGACCCGGTCGGCGCCGGCCCATGCGTGCAGCATGCCGCCGCGGACGAGCTCGACCTCGTGGGCGGGCGCGTACTGGGTTTCGAGCGGCAGCTCCTTGTCCTCGCGATGGTCGCGCAGGCCGGGCACTTCCTGCACCTTCTGCCAGAGGGACCCGCCGAAGGCCACGTTCATCTCCTGGAAGCCGCGGCACACCGCGAAGAGCGGCACGCCCGCAGCGATCGCGTGCGGGATCAGCGCCAGCGTGGTCGCGTCGCGATGCGGGTCGTACAGCGTGTCCGGGTCGCTCGCCGCGCCGGCATAGCGGTGCGGTTCGACGTTCGACGGGCTGCCGGTCAGCAGGATGCCGTCGAGCGTTTCGAGCAGCTGATCGAAATCGCGCTCGCCGAGGGCAGGGATCGGCAGCGGGATGGCCCCGGACGCGTCGGCGACCGCGGCGATGTACTTCTCCCCCACGCAGTGGAAGGGGTGCGGTCCGAGTATCCGGCGATCCGCGGGGATGCCGATCAGTGGTTTGCGACGAGCCACGTTTAAAATCCTAGACGGCTTCTAGCCGGCCGTCCTCGGGGCGTGAGCTGGATTAAACCACAGCCGCCCCCGGGACGTCGCCGAGCAGCGCAAAAAATCGGCCAAAATTAAGCCAAAACAGGGTCTTGACAGCGGCGTGGCACAGCCCGGTCCGGCTTGCCGCGCCCGGCGACGAACGGCTATCCTGCCGGCTCCCCGGCGGCCCGGCCGTCGCTAAATCTTAAACAACGGGGTGAGCATGCCGCAGTTCGCGGACTTCGAGCAGGCGCGCGCCTGGCTCCGCCGTCGGCCGCAGGTGCGATTCGTCGACCTGCTGCTCGCCGACCAGATGGGCATCCCGCGCGGCAAGCGCGTCACGGTCGACGAACTGGAGGGCGTTCATCGCGACGGCCTGTTGCTGCCGGCCTCGATGTTCGCGCTCGACGTGCTCGGCGGCACCGTGCAGTCGACGGGGCTCGGCTTCGACGAAGGCGACGCGGACCGCGTGTGCCTGCCGATCCCGGGCACCCTGGTGCCGGTGCCGTGGCTCGGCGAGCAGGTCGCGCAGATGCAGGTCAGCATGTACGACCACGATCGCTCGCCGTTCTACGGCGATCCGCGGCACGCGCTCGAGAACGTCGTCGCGCGCTTCGCCCAGCTCCGCCTCGAGCCCGTGATGGCGGTGGAACTCGAGTTCTACCTGGTCGACCGCGAGCGCACGCCGGAGGGATTCGCGCAGCCGCCACGGCAGCCGCTCACCGGACGGCGCGAGCACAAGACCCAGATCAACTCGATGCAGGAGATGAACGAGTACTCCGCGGTGCTGAGCGCCATCGACGCCGCGGCGCGCGCGCAGGAGCTGCCGACCGGCACGATTCTCGCCGAGTACGGCCCCGGGCAGTTCGAGGTGAACCTGCACCACGTCGACGATGCGCTGCTCGCGTGCGACCACGCGATCCGCCTGAAGCGGCTGGTCAAGGGGGTCGCCTTGCAGTTCGGCATGGAGGCCACCTTCATGCCCAAGCCGTACCGCGATCACGCGGGCAGCGGCGCCCACCTGCACGTCAGCCTCGTCGACGCGAGCGGCCACAACGTCTTCGAGTCCGAGGACCCCAGCGGCAGCGACCGGCTGCGGCACGCGATCGGCGGCCTCGCCGCCACCATGAACGACTCGATGGCGATCTGCGCCCCCACGGCCAATTCGTACCGCCGCTTCCAGCCCGAAGCCTACGTCCCGCTCAACCCGAGCTGGTCGGTCAACAACCGCGGTGTCGCCTTCCGCGTGCCGCACGGTCCTCCCGCAAGCCGCCGTGTGGAGCACCGCATCGCCGGCGCAGACGCGAATCCGTATCTGCTCGCCGCGATCGTGCTGGCCGGCATGCATCTCGGGCTCACGCGCAAGCTCGACCCGGGCCCCGTGCTCGCCGGCAACGCGTACCGCGACACCACGCCGACGATCCCGCTGTCGTGGCCCGAGGCGCTCGGCGTGTTCGAGCGAAGCGAGTTCGCGAAGGAATACCTCGGCGAGCGCTTTGCGCGTCTCTATGCGCAGACCCGTCGCGGCGAGATGATGGATTTCTGTTCCTACGTGCCGGCGATCGACCACGACTGGTACCTGACGACGAGCTGAGCACCCATGCCGGTCGCGCACACCGACTCGTATTACGCCGCCTCGGCCAATCCTGCACCCGACCGGCCTGCCCTGGCGGGTGAGGTCGAAGCCGACGTCTGCGTGGTCGGCGGCGGCATCGCCGGGTGCTCCACCGCACTGCATCTCGCGGAGCGCGGTTACAAGGTCGTCCTGCTCGAAGGACAGCGCGTCGCCTGGGGCGCGTCGGGCCGCAGTGGCGGGCAGGCGATCGTCGGCTTCTCCTGCAGCCAGGAGACGCTCGTGCGTCAAGTCGGTCGCGGCGATGCGCGCAGGATGTTCGACCTCACGGTCGAGGCGCAGGAGCTGATCCGCTCGCTCGTGGCGCGTCACGGCATCGACTGCGACCTGCACTGGGGCCACCTGCACACGGCGATCAAGCCGCGGCAGGTCGACGAACTGCGCGCTCACCAGGAGGAACTCGAACGCGACTACGGCTACGGCGGTACGCGCTGGCTCGACCGCGACGAGCTGCGGCAGGTGCTCGTCACGGACCGGTATCTGGGCGCGCTGCGCGACGACCGCAGCGGTCACCTGCACCCGCTCAATTACACGCTCGGCATCGCCGCAGCCGCGGAAGCCGCCGGCGCGCAGGTCTACGAGCAGGCGGAAGTCGTCGGGCTGGACCATGGCACGACGGTTCGCGTGCGAACGAAAGCGGGCCCGAGCGTCCGCGCGAAGCAGGTCGCGCTGTGCTGCAACGCGTTCATGGACGCACGGATTTCGAAACACCTGCGGGACCGGATCATGCCGGTCGGCACGTACATCATCGCGACGGAGCGCCTCGGCCAGGCGCGTATCGAGGCGCTGTTGCGCGAGAACGTCGCGGTCTCCGACGTCAACTTCGTGCTCGACTATTTCCGGCGCTCGGACGACCACCGCCTGCTGTTCGGCGGGCGCGTGAGCTACTCGGGTCGGGACGCGCTCGACACCGCGAGGGCGACGCGCGTGCGCATGCTCAAGGTGTTCCCCGGCCTTGCCGACGCGAAGATCGACTACGCCTGGGGCGGCCACGTCGACATCACGATGAGTCGCGCGCCGGACTTCGGACGTCTCGAACCGAACGTCTACTACCTGCAGGGCTTCTCGGGCCACGGCATCGCGCTCACCGGCATCGCGGGCAAGCTCGTCGCCGAGACGATCGCCGGTCAGGCCGAGCGCTTCGACCTTTTCACCCGCCTGCGGCACCGCAACTTCCCGGGCGGCCCCGCCCTGCGCATGCCGGGCCTCGTGCTCGCGATGCTCTGGTTCCGCCTCAAGGATCTGCTCTGAATCGAGGCGGCGGTGCGCCGCGCTTCGCTTGGCTTCGACGCGCACGAGAGGCGGCATGGCTGTCGCCGAATTGCGACGCCTTTCGCGCGAAGGCCAGCTCCGATCTGGAGGCTTTTGCGTCGCGGCTCGCTGGAGGCCCGACACACTTCATGCGTCGTCGAGCCGGGACACCGCCGGCTCGGGCTGAACGGACGATGGAGCGAGCCGATGCCGAAAGGATTCCACCTGGCCGCCGTGGCCATTCTTGCGACCGCCCTGTGCCCTGTGGCGGCCGACGCCTACCAGACCACGCGCAAGTTCCACCCGGGTCATTACTCGGTGATCCTGCCCGCCCACAACGGCCAGCAGAGATACATGGACGACACGCTGCGCCCCGGCATGCGCGGCATCATGAAGAAGTACTCGTGGCGCGAGCTCGAGCCCGCGCAGGGCAGCTACGACTTCTCGCGGATCCAGTCGGACCTCTACTGGGCGCAGGCCTACGGCATGCAGCTCATCATCATGATCGAGGACAAGACCTTCAAGCTCGAGCGGCCCAACCCGGGCTATCTCGACGCGCTCGCGCCGCGCAACCGCGCAGGCGGCTACACGATCGTCCGCTGGCACCCGACCGTCGTGACGCGCTACAAGGCGCTGGTCGCGGCGATGGGTCGGCGCTTCGACAGCCACCCGAATTTCGAGGGCATCGCCCAGCAGGAGTCCGCGCTCGGCCTCGACTCGACGACGCTGCAGAAATACGGTTACACGGCGGAGAAGTATCGCGACGCGCTGATCGCGAGCTTCGGCTACGCGCTCAGCGTCATGCCGCGCTCACGATTCTTCTGGTACCAGAACTTCCTCGTCGGCAACCAGAGCTACATCGGAGCGGTGGCCGCGGCGCTCGGCCCGAAGGGCCTGGTAATGGCCGGTCCCGACGTGCTGCCCGACCGCAAGCAGCTCGTCGAGAAGTCGTACCCGTTCTTCACGCAGTTCAGGGACAAGATGCACCTCGGCATCCAGGTCGAAGGCATCTGCTACCGTGCGCTGCACACGACCTCGGGCTACTCGACCAAGTACTGGACCATGCCCGAGTTGTTCCGCTACGCGCGCGACAGGCTGCACGTCGACTACATGTTCTGGGTGCGGATCCCCGTATCGACGCCGTCGGACTCGTACAACTGGAATCATGCGCTGCCGGTGATCCAGAACAATCCCGCGTTCAACTGACGGACGCCGCACCCCGCACGGCAGCAGCGGCTCACTCGCCCGCGTAGCTCGCGCCGCTGGTGCACGTTTCGTGCACGACGACGCGCGCGAGTTGCGGCAGCGACGGTTTCAGTTCACGCCAGATCCAGCGCGCGAGGTTCTCGCTGGTCGGGTTCTCGAGCCCGGGCACGTCGTTGAGGTAATGGTGATCGAGCCGCTGGAACAGCGGCTCGAACGCCTGTTTGACCTCCGCGAAATCCATCACCCAGCCCAGCTGCGGGTGGACCGGCCCCACGACGTGCAACTCCACGCGGAACGAGTGGCCGTGCACGCGTGCGCACTTGTGGCCCGCCGGGACGTTCGGCAGCCGGTGCGCGCTCTCGAGGTTGAACGACTTGAAGATCTCCACGGCAGGCGGGAATGAAGCGGTTGCTCAGCGGTTCTTCTCCTGCTTGCGCAGGCAGTCCTGGATGAAGACGCGACGGAAGTCGCCACTCAGGCCCCTGTCGTCGGCCTTGCGATAGCACGAGCGGTCCTCGGTGTAATGACGGTCGTCGTACTGATAGCGCTCGCCGCGATCGGTGCACCACTCCACGTATTCCGTCCGCTCCTTGCCCTTGAGCTCTTTCGCGTTCGCGCGGTGGTTGCATTCCGAGACCACCTGCCCGCGATTGCCGTCGCCGGCGCGGGCAGGGTCGTGATCCTTGCTGACGGGTTGTGATGCGTTGGCGGCCTTGCCCTTGTCGGCGGGCGGTTCGGCGAACGCGACGGGCGCGAGCACGGCCGTCAGTGCGAACGCCGTGATCAGGTGCCGGATGCCTTGGGTGTTCATGGTCGACCTCCGTGGGGAACTGTAAGTATCGATTCCGCGTCAGGCGCCCGCAAGCGCGGGCGCGCGCGGCCGCAGCATGAAGCAGACGTGGATCCGGGCATTGCGGGCGAAGTCCTCCGGGATGGTCGCCCGCGTGATGTCGGCGACGTCGAAACTGGCGTCGAGCGCCGGATCGAGCCGGAACTTCTGGAAATTGTTCGAAAACAGGATCGTCCCGCCCGGCGCGAGCAGCCTGGACGTGGTCGCGAGCAACCAGCCGTGATCGCGCTGCACGTCGAACTCCCGCTCCATGCGCTTCGAGCGCGAGTGCGTCGGTGGATCGACGAAGACCAGGTCGTACTGCGGGGGATGCGACAGCTTCGACTGCGTCTCGAGCCATGCGAGGCAGTCGGCCTGCACGAATTCGTGCCGCGGGTCGCGCAACCCGTTCAGTTCCATGTTGCGCACCGCCCAGTCCAGGTACGTCCGCGACATGTCCACCGTGGTCGAGGCGACCGCGCCGCCACCGGCGGCGTGCACGGTCGCGGTGCCCGTGTAGGCGAACAGGTTCAGGAACCGTTTGCCCGCCGCCATCTCGCCCACGCGTGCGCGCGTCAGGCGGTGGTCGAGGAACAGCCCGGTGTCGAGGTAATCCGTGAAGTTGACGTAGAAGCGGTGCCGCCCTTCCCGCACGACGTGGAAGCGACCTTCTGCGTCGAGCTTCTCGTACTGTTCCCCGCCCTTCTGCCGCTTTCGCACGCGCAGCACCATGCGGTCCGCCGGCACGCCGAGCACTCCCGGGATCGTCGCGAGCGCCTCGTCGCGGCGCGCACGCGCGGCTTCCCGCGCCACCGTGTCGGGCGCGGCGTACTCCTGCACGTACACCCAGCGTTCGTCGCTCTGGTACACGTCGACCGCGAACGCATATTCCGGCATGTCCGCATCGTAGACGCGATAGCAGTCGACGCCCGTGCGCCGCGCCCACTTCTCGAGCCGGTCGACGTTCTTGCGCAGCCGGTTGCCGAACATGACGGCGCCGGGTCGCGTGCGCGCAGCGTCGAGTCGGGCGGCGCGTGTGTGCTCGGGGTCGGGCTCGCGCGCGGACTCGTCGAGGCGGAAGCGCAGCAGCCGGCCCTCGATCGGCCCGTTGAAGAATGCGTGCGTGCGGTAGGCCCGCAGCCTGAGGGCGCGGCCCAGCGCGGGTTCCCCGGTGAATACAGCCCCTTCCCAGCCGGGGAAGCAGCGGAGCAATTTGTCGCCGAGGGTCGCGTAGAGCGTCTCGATCTGCTCCGCATCGCCGATCCGCACGCCGTACGGCGGGTTCACGAGCACGAGCCCCCGCGGATGCGTCGTCGCCCCGAGGTTCGACAGGTCGCGTCGCTCGAACCGCAGATGATTGCCGAGGCCGGCACGGTTGGCGTTGGCGAGGCAGGCACGGATCGCGTTCTGGTCGCGATCGCTGCCCGCGCAACGGCCGTCTTCGAGGGCCGCAAGGTCGCGCTCGTCCTCCGCCGCCACGCGCAGTCGTTGCCACAGTGCCGCGTCGTGCCGCGGCCAGCGCTCGAACCCGAACCGGCGACGCAGCGAACCCGGCGCAATGCGCGCCGCGAGCAGCGCCGCCTCGATCACGAGCGTACCGGACCCGCACATGGGGTCGTAGAACCAGCCTCCCTCTGCGGCGATGGCCGGCCACCCCGCGCGCAGCAGCAGCGCAGCCGCGAGGTTCTCCTTGAGCGGCGCTTCCACGCCGGATTGGCGGTATCCGCGTCGATGCAGCGGCTCGCCGCTCAGGTCGAGCCCGACCGTGACGCGTTCGCGCGCGAACCGCAGGTTGACGCGCAGGTCCGGCGCGCCGAGGTCGACCGAGGGACGGGTGCCGGTCTGCTCGCGGAACCGGTCGACGATCGCATCCTTGGCGCGCAGGGCCGCGAACTGCGTGTGGCGCAGCCATCGGGGTGGCTCGCCGACGACGTCGACTGCAAACGTGCCGTCGGCGCGCACATGCGACTCCCACGGCAGTTCCATCAGGCCTGCGTGCATCCGGTCGGGATCGGACCCGTCGATCTCGCCGAGCGTGAGCAGGACCCGGCTCGCGGTGCGCGCGCGCAGGCAAGCCAGGTAGGCGCTGCGCAGCGGCCCGCGGAAGCTCACGCCGGCCGGATGTTCGCGATCGACCTCGATGCCGAACTCCCGCAGCTCCGTCGCGAGCAGGTCGCTCACGTTACGCGGGCATGTCACGAAGAACGTGAACGTCTCCTGCGCCTCGCGCGCGGTTTCCGCAGGGACCGTTCGCGGATCCGTCACGGCACGTCCGCGGGCCGCGCAAAGGACAGCAGGTCGCGTGGCCGGACGTCCCTGAGTGCGCGACCGATGATGCGGTATCCGTCCACGTCGAAGCCGCCGTGCGCCCCGTGGCGCAGCACGTCGTGGACTTCCCGCTCGCTGCGGGCCGTGCCGAGGTGTCGCCAGCGGTCGAGCACGTGCACGCAGCTGCCGCTGGCATCCGGCGCCCGCTCGCGGATGCCGATCGGGCCGGGGAATGGCCAGGGCTTGAGCCGCAGCGAGGCCAGCGTGATCTGCAGCCGCGCGTCGTGCAGGGCCCGCGGCTCCCGGCCGATGCAGGCGCCGCGGCACTTGCCGACCTGGCAGGCGACGCAGCTGCCCTCCCCGCGTTCGAGACCCATGACCTTGAGGCAGAGGCCGGCCTCGCGCGCCTTGCCTTCGATCGCGCGCCACGCGTCCTTCTCGCTGCGGAACGGGCCGAACACGGCCGACTCGTCCTCGAACGCTGCGTCCTCCAGCCGCACGACCTCGGGCACGAGCCCGCCGGCGAACGGCGCGAGACGGACGACGCAGTCGTCCCCGCTCCGGCGCAGGCGGCGATTGCCGGACGGCGCAAGTTCCCTGACCAGCCGCGACTCGAGCAGCAGGGCGCCGAGCTCGCCCCCCGTTTCGATCCATTCGACCTGGCGCACCTCGCGCCCGAGCTTCGAATCCTTGCCGGAACGGTGCTCGCCAGCAAAATGACCGAACACGCGGCTGCGGATGTTGCGGCCCTTGCCGACGTAGAGCGGCGCGCCGTTCTCGTCGCGGAACAGGTACACCCCGGGACCGTCGGGGAGGTCGTCCGCGAGTTCGGCCGGGAGGTGCGCCGGCAGCCTCGGCGTGCGCAGCGCCGCCGTGACAGCGTCCTGCAGCGTGTCCACGCCGCGGTGGCGTTCCATCGCGGCCAGCAGTTCCGGCAGCACCTGCGCGTCGCCGAGCGCGCGGTGACGCGCGGCGCAGGCGAGGCCGAAGCGCTCCATCAGCGTGTCGAGGTTGTGTCGCGCATGCTCCGCATAGAGCGCGCGCGAGAGCCGCACGGTGCACAGCACGGGCGCGGAGAACCGCAGCCCGAGCCGACGGAACTCCGTGCGCAGGAAGCCGTAGTCGAACCGCGCGTTGTGCGCGACGAACAGCCGGCCCTCGAGCCGTCGCTTGACCTCGGCAGCGACGTCTTCGAAGCGCGGCGCGTCCGCGACCATCGTGTCGTCGATGCCCGTGAACGCGGCGATCGGGGACGGGATGCGGAGCCCCGGGTGTACGAGCGAGCTCCACTCCTCGACGATCGCGCCGCCCTCCAGCAGGACGATTCCGACCTCGATGATCCGGTGATGCGCCGCGAGACCGCCGGTCGTCTCGAGATCCACGCACGCAACCGGGCCCCGCAGACACTCGGCCCGCAGCGCCAGCACTGCGGCGGATCCGGGCATGGGCTGCTCAGCCGTCGCAACGCCCATCGAGCGTGAAGACCGGGCCGTACAGTTCCGGCCGCCGATCGCGGAAGACGCCCCAGGAGGTGCGCTGGATGCGCAGCAGGTCGAGGTCGAACGTGGCCGTGAGCACGGCTTCCGAAACACGGTCGGCTTCCGCGACCTTCGCCCCCGTGCCGTCGGCGATGAACGACGAACCGTAGAACGTCATGTCGTACTTCTCGCCGCGCTCGACGCCCACGCGGTTCGACGCGACGAGCGGCGTGACGTTGGCGGCGGCGTGGCCCTGCATGCACCGCTGCCAGTGGTCGCGCGAATCGATCGACGGGTCCTGCGGCTCGGAACCGATGGCCGTGGGATAGAGCAGCAGGTCCGCGCCCATCAGCGCCATGCAGCGCGCGGCCTCGGGGAACCACTGGTCCCAGCAGATGCCGACGCCGAGCGTGCCGTAGCGCGTCTTCCAGACCTTGAAGCCCGTGTCGCCCGGCGAGAAATAGAACTTCTCGTGGTAGCCGGGGCCTTCTGGAATGTGCGACTTGCGATAGACGCCGAGCACCGAGCCGTCCGCGTCGACCATCGCCAGCGAGTTGTAATAGGCGTTGTTCGCGCGTTCGAACACGCTGACGGGCAACGCGACTTCGAGTTCGCGCGCGAGCTCCTGGAAGCGGCGCACGACCGGGTTGTCGGGCATCGGATGGGCCAGGGCGAAGTGAGTCGCGAGATGGTCCTTGCAGAAATACGGCGTCTCGAACAGCTCCTGCAGCAGGATGACCTGCGCGCCCCGCCCGGC
Organism: Steroidobacteraceae bacterium; assembly: GCA_035691185.1. Classification (GTDB taxonomy): domain Bacteria; phylum Pseudomonadota; class Gammaproteobacteria; order Steroidobacterales; family Steroidobacteraceae; genus RPQJ01. The sequence continues at coordinate 4,304 of DASSJN010000034.1, read as the reverse complement.
CGCCTCGCGGACGGCGGCCTCGGCCCTGTCGAGGTTCTCGGCAGGGTGCGGCGAGCAGGCGAACTGGGTGGCGGCGACGGTCACTTGCATCGCGTTCTCCGGCGGGCGTCGTCGGGCAGGACGTGAAGTCTAGCGAAAACAGGGACACTCCGAATTTTCAGCGAAATTCGGGGTGTTCCCCGTTTTCACAGCGCAGCGGACACGTGCCGCGCGATCATGCTCTCCTCGTCGGTGGGCACGACGCAGGCGAGCACCCTGCTCTGCGGCGTCGAAATGCGCGGCCCGTGTCGTGCGTTGGCCGATTCATCGATCTCGACGCCGAGCCACTTGGCCGCGGCGCAGATGCGCGATCGGATTTCGGCCGAGTTCTCGCCGATGCCCGCCGTGAAGACGACCGCGTCGAGGCCGCCGAGCGCCGCCGCGAGCGAGCCGAGTTCGCGCCCTGCGCGATAGACGAAGACGTCCAGCGCCGCAGCAGCCGCCGGATCCCTGCTTGCGAGCAGGTCGCGCACGTCGCTCGAGACCCCCGACATGCCCAGCAGGCCGGATTCGTGGTACATGAGCTGCTCGATCTCGCGCGGGCCGAGCGCGAGTTCGTCCATCATGAACAGCACCACGCCGGGGTCGAGCGAGCCGCAACGCGTCCCCATCGGCAGGCCGTCCACGGCGGTGAAGCCCATCGTCGTCGCGACACTGTGCCCGCCCAGCATCGCGCACATGCTCGAGCCGTTGCCGAGGTGAAAGACGACCGTGCGTCCCGAGGCGGCGCGTTCATCGAGCGCAGGCAGTCGCGAAGCGATGTACTCGTACGACAGGCCGTGGAAGCCGTAGCGCCGGATGCCTGCCTCCGCGAACCGGGGTGGCAGCGCGAAGAGCTGCGCGACCTCCGGAATCGTGCGATGAAAGGCGGTGTCGAAGCACGCGATCTCGGGAATTTCCGGCAGGCGCCCGAGCATCATGCGGATCGCGGCGAGGTTGTGCGGCTGGTGCAGCGGCGCGAGCGGCACGTAGCGGTCGAGTTTCGCCAGCACCTCCTGCGTGAGCGGCGTCGGCGCCATGAACTCGAGCCCGCCGTGCACGACCCGGTGGCCGACCCCGACGATGTGCGCGCCCGCCAGGTGCGCGCCGATCGCATCCAGCAGTTCTTCGAGCGCCGCGGCATGCGTCAACGGGCCGGAGGCGAGCGCCCGGTCGACCAGCAGCGCGTCGTCGCGACGCATCGTGAACTTCGGCGCCGTGCCGAGCCCGGACACCTGGCCGCGCAGGTCGCGCACCATCGCAGCCCCCTCCAGGCGGAACACGCAGAACTTGATGCTCGACGACCCGGCGTTGAGCACCAGGATCGCGCGCTTCCCGGCGGCCACGGTCATGGCTTGCGCGTGCCCGGGACGCGCCGGGCGTGCACGAGCAGCTTCGCGACGGCCGCCGAACCGATGCGCATGCGCACGTTGTCGGCGCGGCTCGTGAGGATCACCGGGACGCGCGCACCGAGCACGATGCCGGCACTGTCCGCGCCGGCGAAGTACTGCAGCTGTTTGGCGAGCATGTTGCCAGCCTCGATGTTCGGCACCAGCAGGATGTCGGCGCTGCCCGCCACCGGCGAGCGGATGCTCTTGGTACGGGCGGCGATCTCGCTGATCGCATTGTCGAAGGCGAGGGGCCCGTCGAGGATCGCGCCCCGGATCTGCTCGCGATCGGCCATCTTGCACAGAGCGGCCGCATCGAGCGTCGACTGGATGTCCGGGTTCACCGTCTCGACCGCAGACAGGATCGCGATCTTCGGCAGCTGCACGCCGAGGCTGCGCGCGAGGTCGATCGCGTTCTGTGCGATGTCGGCCTTCTCCTTCAGCGTCGGCGCGATGTTGATCGCGGCGTCGGTGACGAACAGGATGCGGTCGTAGGCCGGCACGTCCATGACGAACACGTGGCTCACGCGGCGCTCGGTGCGCAGGCCGGTCTGCGCGGCGATCACCGCGCCCATGATCTCGTCGGTGTGCAGGCTGCCCTTCATGAGCGTCTCGACTTCGCCCGCGCGCGCGAGCGCGACCGCGGCGGCGGCCGAGGCGTGGCTGTGCTCGGTATCGACCAGGCGGTACGGCGAGAGGTCGACGCCGTGCTTGAGCGCAAGCGCCTCGATGCGGGCGTGCGGGCCGACCATGATCGGCACGATCAGCTTGCGACGCGCGGCCTCGATGGCACCGAGCAGCGAGTCCTTGTCGCAAGGGTGAGCGACGGCGCAGGTGACTGCCTCGAGGGGCTCGCAGCGTTTGAGCAGCCGCGCGAACACGTCGTTGCGGCGGACGATGAACTCGGGCCGCTCGAGATCGGCATAGGTCGCCTTGTGCGTCGGCGCCTCGACGACGACCCGGCCCGCGAGCACCCGCTTGCCCTCCGCGTCGACCCGGCAGTCGAACACGACCTGCCCCACGTCCGGACGCTTCTCACGCGCGGTGACGGACGCGACGACGTGGTCGCCCACGCGGATGCGGCCCGCGAATTCGAGGTCCTGCGAGACGATCCGGGTGCCGGGACCGGGCAGCCGCCGCTCCAGCAACCCCGAGACGATCGCGCTCGCGGCTACTCCTTCGACGTTCAGTTCGTCCGGATCGAAATCGTGTCCTGCCTCGACGTGGAACGGCACGACGTCGCCGGAGACGAGCAGCAACGCTTCGACCTCCGTCTGGCTCAACGCACGCTCGACGCTGACGGTCGCGCCGACCTCGATGTCCTCGAAGATGACGTTGCTGTAGGTCATGCCGTCAGGTCGATCCAGGTCGTCTTGAGCTCGGTGTACTTTTCGAATGCGTGCAGCGACTTGTCGCGACCGATGCCTGACTGTTTGAAGCCGCCGAACGGCACGGTGATGTCATCGGCATCATAGCAATTCACGTAGACCATGCCTGCACGTAGAGACCGCGCGATGCGGTGCGCCCTGCCGACGTCGCGAGTCCAGACTGCGGCTGCCAGTCCGTAATCGACGCCGTTGGCGATGCGGACCGCCTCCTCCGCATCCTCGACCGTGATGGCGGCGAGCACCGGGCCGAAGATTTCCTCGCGCGCGATCCGCATCTCGTGGCGCACGTCGCCGAACACCGTCGGTTCCACGTAATAGCCGCCCGTGTGCTCGAGCGTGCGCTGCCCGCCCGCGAGCACCGCCGCACCCTCGCTGCGACCCGTGTCGATGTAGCCGAGAACCGTCTGCATCTGCACATGGTCGACGATCGCGCCGAGGCGCGTGTCAGGATCCAGCGGATGGCCCGGCTGCATCGCGCGACTCGCTTCGACGACTTTTTCGAGCACACGGTCGCGCACCCGGTTCTCGACGATGAGCCGCGAGCCCGCCGTGCACATCTGGCCCTGGTTGAAGAAGATCGCCGAGGCCGCCGTGGTCGCGGCCCGGGCGAGGTCCGGGCAGTCGGCCAGGATGATGTTCGGCGACTTGCCGCCGCACTCGAGCCAGACGCGTTTCATGTTCGACTGGCCCGAGTACTGCAGCATCAGCTTGCCCGTGCGCGTCGAGCCGGTGAAGCCGATGCAGTCGACGTCCATGTGCAGCGCGAGCGCCTGGCCTGCCGTATGGCCGAACCCCGGCAGCACGTTGAACACGCCGTCGGGAATGCCGGCCTCGGCGGCCAGCGCCGCCAGGCGGATCGCGGTGAGCGGCGACTTCTCCGACGGCTTGAGGATGAAGGAATTGCCGGCGGCGAGCGCCGGGCCGATCTTCCACGCGGCCATGATCAGCGGGAAGTTCCAGGGCACGATCGCCGCGACGACGCCGATCGGCTCGCGCGTGATGAGCGCGAGCGCATCGGGCGACGTCGGCGCGACCTGGTCGTAGACCTTGTCGACGGCCTCCGCGTACCACGCGAGGCAGCGCGCGGTCGCGGGGATATCGACGGCGAGGCTGTCCGCGATGGGCTTGCCCATGTCGATCGTCTCGAGCATCGCCAGTTCGTCGCGGTGCGCGAGCACCAGTTCGGCGAAGCGCTGCAGCACTCGCTTGCGTTCGCGCGGCGCCTGTCGCGACCAGACGCCCTGCTCGAACGCCCGCCGCGCGGCCGCCACTGCGAGATCCACGTCGGCCTGGTCAGTGGAGGCGACTCGCGCGATGACGCGGCCATCCACGGGGCTCACGTCGTCGAACGTGGCGCCGCTGGCGGCATCGACATAGCGGCCGTCGATGAAGGCCTGGCCGTTGATTTCGAGGTCGGCGGCGCGTTTACGCCAGTCCAGGGCTGTCGGCGTGGCGGGGTCGTGCATCTCGTTGCCTGTCTACTGCTGCTGCTGGTGCTGCTGCTGCCGCG
>DASSJN010000033.1:0-3585 GCA_035691185.1 Steroidobacteraceae bacterium | reverse complement strand
ACGCTCGTCCGGGGGGCGCGTAGTTTGGCGCGTGCCATGGCCGATCGAGAACCGTCATGAACGAGCGCAAGCCTCCGGCGCTTCGCGGCGCGCCCGCCGCGCGTGACGTACGCACTGCTGCATCGTCACCGCCCGGCTCGTCGCCGTCTCCGTCGCCACGGAGCGCGCGGCCGATTTCGGCGGTGGAAGCGAATCCCCGTCGTCCCCCATCGAAGTTCGGCGCGGCCGCCGACGGCTGGGACGCTTACAACTCGTGGCTCGACCGCGTGCGCCAGCCGACGCAGCCGTCGCGCCAGGCCGTCATCGCGAAGTCGCTCTACAGCCTCGCGAGCTACAAGAACTGGGCCGACAAGGCGCGCGGCGCCTTCGCCGCCGGCGCCGCCGGGCCCCCGGGTGGCAAGGTCAAGTAGGCGCGACGCGGTGTCGGAGCCGGCGCGGCATCACGTCGGCGGTACGAGCCTCCACGTCACCACCTCCGGGGTTCTGGCTTAGAGTCCGCCCCTGTCCGGAATCCCATGGAAAGACTGCTGAAATGGCTCGACGACTGCGACGACCTGCTGGTCGTGTTTCGCGTGCAGGCGCCTGCCATCGTGATCACCGCGGCGCTCGGCGCCGCCTTCCTCGTCGGCCTCGGCGCGTTCCTGCTGCTGGGTGCTCCGGACCTGCACGCGGCTCCATAATACCGGTCGCCGCCGCCACCACCGCCGGTTCTCCGGCAGGGGACGTCCATGACCGACACGACCGACCAGAACCGCCTGCCCGGCGAGGAACAGTTGCGCGCGCGCCTGACCGAAGAACAGTTCCGCGTCACGCAGCAGAAGGGCACCGAGCGACCGTTCACCGGCCGGTACCTGCACAACAAGGAGTCCGGCGTATACGCCTGCGTCGTATGCGGCACGGAGCTCTTCGCGTCCGACGCCAAGTTCGACTCCGGCTCGGGCTGGCCGTCGTTCTGGTTACCGCTCGCCGGTGACCGCGTAGCGACGCATCGGGACACCAGCCATGGCATGGTCCGCATCGAAGTCACGTGCGCGCACTGCGGCGCGCACCTCGGGCACGTGTTCGACGACGGTCCGCAGCCGACGGGCCTGCGCTACTGCGTCAATTCGGCGTCGCTCGATTTCCATCGCAAGTAAAGGAACGGCCATGAACAAGGCCCGGCGGGCTTCCACCATGATCGTCGCCCTGGTCGGCGTGTCGTCGATCGCTCCCGGGCTGGGAGGGTGCGCGCCGGCGCGGGCGCCGGCGACGCAGGCGACGGCCCCCGAAGACCAGGTCGCGGAGCTGCAGGTGCAGGACATCGTCGTCGGCCAGGGCGCCCAGGCGACCGCCGGCGCCCGGGTGACCGTGCATTACACCGGCTGGCTTTACGACGGCGAGGCGCCGGAAAACAAGGGCAAGGAATTCGACAGCTCCCGCCGCGGCGGAAAACCCTTCAGCTTCACGCTCGGCGCGCGTCAGGTGATCGCCGGCTGGGACCAGGGCGTGGCTGGCATGCGTGCAGGCGGTCAGCGTCGGCTCGTCATTCCGTCGGCGCTGGCGTACGGCGACGAGGGGGCGGGCGGCGTGATCCCGCCCAAGGCGACGCTCGTATTCGACGTCGCACTGATCGACGTCCGGCCGTCGAGCTGACGTCGACGGCGAGCCTGCCGGTCACCTCACCGCGGGGTTCAGGGTGTAGGTGCCGGTCAGCCGCGCTTCCGCGAGCACGTGCTGGGCGATGGCGTCCTTGACCTGCGGGCCCGTGAAATCGCCCTCGACCGGGCAGCGCGCGAGATCCGTCGCGTAGAGGACGAAGTGATAGTGGTGCAGCAGCGCGTCGTTCCACGGCGGGCACGGTCCGTCGTACCCGAAGTACTTGCCGTCCATGTCTGCGTCGCCCGAGAACCAGAGCGTGTAGTCGTTGAGCCCCTGGCGTGAGCCCGCCGGGCCGCGCGGGTCGCGCTTGCCGCGCGCCGTGACGCCGTCCGACGCCGAGCCGGCCGCGATCTCGCTGACCGCGGTCGGGATGTCCACCATGACCCAGTGATGAAAATTCGTGCGCGGCAGGTCCGCCGGCACGATCCGACCTTCCTTGTTGACGTCGTCGGGGCGCGTCGGCACGTCGGTATCGACGCAGAGCAGGACCAGCGAGCGCGCGGTCGAAGGCACTCCGGTCCAGCGCAGGTGCGGATTACGGTTCGCTGCGAGGCGCACGTGCTCTGCAGGGTCTGGCGCGCCGAACGCGAACTCGGCCGGGATGCGCTGGCCGCGGGCGAAGCTCGAGGACATAAGGTGCACGGGACTCTCCTGGTTCCAGAGGGGATTCTGCCACGGCCACGGCAGGCCGGCAGCGATCTGGCAAACTCGGCCGATGACCACCGATGCCCGCCACGAGCACGCCGCATCCGGCTTTCGTCCGCCCGTGCCGCAACCGATCGAGATCACCGGTCCGGCGGGCTCGATCGAGGCACGCGTGGAAGATCCGGTCCCGGCCGGCGAGGCGCACTCGTTCGTCGGGGTCGCGTGCCATCCCCATCCGCTGCACGGCGGCACGATGCAGAACAAAGTGGTTCATACCTGCGCGCGGGCCATGCAGGAAGTGGGCGCCGCCACGGTCCGTTTCAATTTCCGCGGCGTGGGCCGCAGCGACGGACGCTACGACGCGGGGCATGGCGAACTCGAGGACGCCCTCGCGGTCGTGGCGTGGACGCGCCGGAGGTTCCAGTGCGACACGCTCTGGCTCGCCGGGTTCTCGTTCGGTGCGGCGGTTGCACTGCAGGCGGCGGTGCGCGGCGCCCGACCTTCGCGACTCGTCACGATCGCGCCCCCCGTCGGCCGCATCATCACCGAGCCGGTGGTTCGGCCGGAGTGTGCGTGGCTGATCGTGCAGGGCGACCGCGACGAACTGGTGGACCTCGAGGCCGTGCGCCGATGGGCGGCAGCTTACGATCCCGCTCCGCAACTGCTCGTCGTGCCGGGCGCCGAGCACTTCTTCCACGGGAAGCTGATCGAGCTGCGCAAGGGGATCGTGCGCTTCCTGCGCAAGGAAGTGTCGGAAGGAAGTGTCTAGTGTCTAGTGCTCAGTGTTCAGCAGGAGCGGCTACGCCGCGCGCCGACGCAGTCGGCTTCCGACGGACCGCTGGCTGCTGAACACTGGACGCTACAAAGAAAACGCCGGGATGCGCGAGCACCCCGGCGTCTGCTACGTAGCGAGAATTCGCTGCGGGAAGCTCAGCTCAGTTCACGAACCCCTTCAGGTTCTTGAGCGGCATCACGCGGACCTTCTTGCTGGCCGGCTTCGCCTTGAAGGTCATCTTTTCGCCCGTGAACGGGTTGATGCCTTCGCGCGCCTTCGTGGCGGGCTTCTTCACGACCTTCATCTTGGCGAGGCCGGGGAGCGTGAAGAGGCCGTGGCTCTTGAGGCTCTTCCTGATCACCCCGTTGAGGGATTCGAACACCGAACTCACCTGCTTCTTCGACAGGCCCGTGTCCTTCGAGATCGAGGCGAGGATGTCGGACTTCGTCGGTGCAGAGCTCTTCTTGGCTGCCATCGTGATGTGTCTCCTAGGTGTGTGCTGCGGGCCGCTGGCCCCGGTTAGTCTC
>DASSJN010000032.1:0-15083 GCA_035691185.1 Steroidobacteraceae bacterium | reverse complement strand
CGAGACCCTGAAGTACCTTCTCGGCATGGCCGACGAGAACCTCGAGCTCGGCGTACGAGTCGTCGGGCCGGCAGACGTGCACGAGTTCGACCTTCTCGAACTGGTGCTGGCGGATCATGCCGCGCGTGTCCTTGCCATAGGACCCTGCTTCGCTGCGGAAGCAGGGCGTGTGCGCGGCATACCGGCGCGGCAGCGTGCTCGCGTCGAGGATCGACTCGCGCACGAGGTTCGTGACCGGCACCTCGGCCGTCGGGATCAGGAAGAACTCCGCATCGCCCGAGGTGGCCTTGAACAGGTCCGCCTCGAACTTCGGCAACTGGCCGGTGCCGATGAGCGAGCTGCGGGCCACGAGGTACGGCGCGTAGATCTCCGTGTAGCCGTGCTGGCCGGTGTGCAGGTCCAGCATGTACTGGATCAACGCCCGGTGCAGACGTGCGAGCCCACCCTTGAGCACGACGAATCGCGCGCCCGAGATCTTCCCGGCGGCATCGAAGTCCATCGCGGTGCCGGCGAGCTTCTCGCCGATCGCGACGTGGTCGAGCGGCTGCCACTCGAACGTGCGCGGCGTGCCCCAGCGTCGCACCTCGACGTTGGCGGTCTCGTCGCGACCGTCCGGGACGCTCTCGTGGAGCATGTTCGGCAGCCCGAGCGTGAGCTCGTCGAAATCGGTCTGCACCGCCACGAGTTCCTTGTCGAGGCCCTCGAGCCGGCGCGCGAGCGCCTCGCCCTCGGCCAGCAGCGCGGCGATGTCCTGCCCCTGTGCCTTCGCCTTGCCGACGGTCTTCGCGTGCGAATTGCGCGCCGCCCGGACCTCGTCCGCCGCGACCTGAGCCGACTTGCGACGTTCCTCGAGCGCACGGAAACGCTCGACGTCGAGCTGGAAGCCGCGGCGCGCGAGGTTCGCGGCGACCGCAGCGGGGTCGGAACGGAGTAGGCGGGCGTCGAGCATGTCGGTGGAAAGCGCGGCAGAAGCACGATTCTAGCAGCACGCGGGAACTGCCCTCACCCGCACTGCGTGCGACCTCTCCCGCGGGCGCGGGAGAGGTGAATGACTGCCCTATTCGTTGGAGCGCGACCGTACGCGTGCGAGCGCCTCGGCGATCCTGATCTCGAGGCCGCGCGGCACGGGCTCGTAGTAGCGGGCGGGTTCCATTGCGTCGGGAAAGTATTTCTCGCCGGCCGCGATGGCGTCGGGCTCGTCGTGCGCGTAGCGGTAACCCTTGCCGTAGCCGAGGCCTTTCATGAGGCCCGTCGGCGCGTTGCGCAAGCGCAGCGGCACCTCGAGCGTGCCGTGCTGCTGCGCGTCGGCCATCGCGGCGTTGAACGCGACGTAAACGGCATTGCTCTTGGCGACGCACGCCATGAACACGACCGCCTGCGCGAGAGCGAGCTCGCCTTCGGGACTGCCGAGCCGCTCGTAGGCTTCGGCGGCCTGCAGCGCGAGCTGCAACGCGCGCGGGTCGGCGTTGCCGATGTCCTCGGAGGCCATGCGGATCACGCGGCGCGCGATGTAGCGCGGATCGCAACCGCCGTCGAGCATGCGGCACAGCCAGTAGAGCGCCGCGTCGGGATCGGTGCCACGCACCGACTTGTGCAGGGCCGAGATCTGGTCGTAGAACTGCTCGCCCTTCTTGTCGAAGCGTCGGTAGCCGCCCGCCGACACTTCCGCCGCGAGTTCCTCGGTGACCACGCCGTCGGCGACCTGCGCCAGGTCTGCGGCCACCTCGAGCAGGTTCAACGCACGCCGTGCATCCCCGTCCGCCGCGCGGGCGAGCGTGGCGATGGCATCGTCCTGCGCCGTCACCCCTTGATCCCCGCCCGAATACTCCCGCGTCAGCGCACGGCGCAGCACCTGCGAGATGTCGTCGGTCGTGAGCGATCGGAGCACGTAGACTCGCGCCCGCGAGAGCAAGGCGCCGTTGATCTCGAACGACGGGTTCTCGGTCGTCGCGCCGATGAAGTTGACCGTGCCGTCCTCGACGAACGGCAGGAACGCGTCCTGCTGCGCCTTGTTGAAGCGGTGCACCTCGTCGAGGAACAGCACCGTGCGACGTCCTTCGTCGCGACGTAACTGCTGTGCGAACTCCACCGCGGCGCGCACGTCCTTGACGCCCGCCATGACCGCCGACAGCGCGATGAACTCGGCGTCGCAGGTCCTGGCGACCAGCCTGGCCAGCGTGGTCTTGCCGGTGCCCGGCGGCCCCCAGAGGATCATCGAGTGGAGGCTGCGGCCCTCGAGCAGCCGGCGCAGCGGCTTGCCCGCTGCAAGCAGGTGCGACTGGCCGATGAACTCGTCCAGGCTCGCCGGACGCATCCGGTCGGCGAGCGGGCGAAACGCGCCCGCGCTCACCTCGTCAGCCATGCTTCGAGCCTCTGCGCCCACCCGCCGGTCGCGATCGACGCGAGCAGCACGCCCAGCACGATCCCGGCGCCGTTGGCCGCCATGTCGTACGGGTCGGCCGTCCGGCCCGCCTGCATCGCGAGCTGCGCCGCTTCCATCGCGAACCCGAGCGCCAGCAGCCCCGCCGCGACGGCCCAGTACCGCGGCCGACGATACAACCCGGTGAACCACACCGCGAGGAACAGGTACGTCGCAAAGTGCTCGACCTTGTCGAACCCCTGCCTCAGCTCGGGGTGGATGGCCGTCTGCAGGCTGCCCCAGATGACGACGGCGACCAGCACGCAGCTTGCAGCGATCCAGAACGGGCGATAACGCAGGGCCAGCATGTGGCGCGGGTGGTCGCTGGGACGTCAGCGAGCGGCAGCTTCCCCGATCACGTCGGCGCCCTGCGGCGGCACGAAGCGGAACAGCGATTCGTCGACCTTGGCGCCGCGCTTCAGGCCCGTGAACTGGATCGTCGTGGTCTGGCCGAGCTTGTCGACGAGTTCCATCGCCGCGAGCTCGCCCTTCGCGTCGAATGCGAGGCTCACGCGTTCGAAGTCCGAGCCGCGCTGCTTCGGCAGCAACCGGCACCAGGTCCAGTCCCGGCGGACCTCGACCGGCCCCGCGGTGAACGCGTCGCCGACTTTGCCGGAGCCCGAGAGCAGCATCGCCGGCGTCGCGCCGAGGCCCTGCTCGAACGAGCGCACGGTGACCTGCTCGAGGTCGGGGTCGTAGAGCCAGAGCTTCCTGCCGTCGGCGACGATGGTCTGCTCATAGGGTTCGCGATAGTCCCAGCGGAACCGGTTCGGACGCGCGATCGAGAGCGTGCCGCTCGCGCGATCCGTCACGTCGCCCTTCCTGTCCTGCACGACCTGCACGAACTGCGCGGACAGCGTCCGGAGCGCGCCGAGATACGCGTCTACGCGGGCGACGGCGTCGGCGGCATTGGCTGCGACCGGCGCGAGGATCAGCGCGGCGGCAAGAAGGAGCACTCTCACGGGTCAATCCACCTCAGGGGGAGGTGGAGCGTAGACCTCGCGCGAGCCGTTGGAGTTCAGCGGCCCGACCAGGCCGGCGGCCTCCATGGCCTCGATCATGCGCGCGGCGCGGTTGTACCCGATCTTGAGCCGCCGCTGCACGCCCGAGATCGACGCCTTGCGGGTCTCGGTCACGATCCTGACAGCCTCGTCGTAGAGCGGGTCCTGCTCCGCGTCGCCACCCTCACCGCCTTCACCGCCCTCGCCCGCTTCCCCGGCCAGCCCCGGGATCGGGACCGCCGGCCCTTCGAGCACTTCGTCGACATAGACGGGCGAGCTGTGCTCGCGCAGCGAGGAGGCGACCTTGTGCACCTCCTGGTCGGACACGAACGCGCCGTGCACGCGGACCGGGTGCGAGGTGCCCGGCTGCAGGAACAGCATGTCGCCGTGGCCGAGCAGGCTCTCGGCGCCGCTCTGGTCGAGGATCGTGCGCGAGTCGACCTTGGCCGAGACCTGGAACGCGATGCGTGTCGGGATGTTGGCCTTGATCAGCCCGGTGATGACGTCGACGGACGGGCGCTGCGTCGCGAGGATCAGGTGGATGCCCGAGGCGCGCGCCTTCTGTGCCAGCCGCGCGATCAGCTCTTCCACCTTCTTGCCGACGATCATCATCATGTCGGCGAGCTCGTCGACCACGACGACGATGTGGGGCAGCGGCTCGAGCTCGGGGACCGACGCCGGGTCGAGGCCCGGCACCAGGCGCTTCATCTCGATCGGGTCCTTGAGCGGCTTGCCGGCCTCCGCGGCCTCCTTGACCTTGCGGTTGTAGCCGGCGAGGTTGCGCACGCCCGCGAACGCCATCAGCTGGTAGCGACGTTCCATCTCTGCCACGCACCAGCGCAGCGCGTTCGCCGCCTGCTTCATGTCGGTGACCACCGGCGCAAGCAGGTGCGGGATGCCCTCGTAGACCGACAGCTCGAGCATCTTCGGGTCGATCATGATCAGCCGCACGTGCTCGGGCGTGCTCTTGTAGAGCAGCGACAGCACCATCGCGTTGACTGCCGTGGACTTGCCCGAGCCCGTCGTGCCGCCCACGAGCAGATGCGGCATGCGCGCCAGGTCGGCCACGACCGGGTTGCCGCCGATGTCCTTGCCGAGCACGAGCGCGAGCGGCGAGTGCATCTCGTCGTAGGCCCTCGACTTGATGATCTCGCCGAGGGTGACCATCTCGCGGACCTCGTTCGGGATCTCGAGGCCCATCGTCGACTTGCCGGGGATGATCTCGACCACGCGCACGCTGATCGCCGAGAGCGCGCGCGCGAGGTCCTTCGCGAGGTTGGAGATCTGCGCGACCTTGACGCCCGGCGCGGGCCGCAGCTCGAAGCGCGTGATGACGGGGCCGGGGTGGACTTCCACCACCTCGGCCTCGACGCCGAAGTCGCGGAGCTTCAGCTCGACCAGGCGCGACATCGCCTCGAGCGCCTCGGCCGAGTAGCCGCCCTGCCGTGGGGGCGGATCGTCGAGCAGCGAGAGCGCCGGCAACGCCGCGGCACCGGCCTTCTCGAACAACGCCACCTGCTTTTCCTTCTCGACGCGCTCGCTCTTCTCGACCTTGGGCGCGGGCGCCTCGATCTTCGGCGGCTTGCGCTCGGCGACCTTCTTCTGCTCCTCGCGCACGACCACTTCGCGCTGCTGCTTCACTTCCTTGCCGATGTTCTGGTCGCGCCGCTCCGACATGCGCTCGCGCAACAACGAGAGGCCGCGGAGCACCCAGCCGCCGATCGTGTCCATGACGTCGAGCCAGGAGACGCCCGTGGCGAGCGACACGGAGCCGAGCCACACCGCGAGCAGCAGCAGCGTGGCGCCGAGGAAGCTCATCGACTCGGCGAGGCCTTCGCCGAGCAGTGCCCCGACGACGCCGCCGGACGTGTTCGGAAATCCGGCGCCGGAGAAATGCAGCGTCGCGAGCGCGCAGCTGCTCGCGAGAGCCAGGAAGAACCCGAGGCCACGGAAGGAGGCGGAGCGGCGATCGACCGGCTCGCGACTGCCGCGCTCCTGGAACAGGCGGTACCCGGCGAAGCCGAGCATGATCGGGAACAGAAAGGCGGGGCCGCCGAACAGCACGAAGAACAGGTCGGACAGCCAGGCCCCGAACGGACCGATCAGGTTCGTGACCGGGCCGGGCTGGCCCGTCGAGGAGAATGCCGGGTCCGCGCGGTCATAGCTGACCAGGGCCGCAAACAGGATCAGCGCCAGCGCGCCGAACAGCCACAATGCGCTTTCGCGCAAACCGCGCGCGACGTTCGCCGCCTGGGGGCCGCCGTCGCCGCGCTTCGCATCCGCCTTAGCCAAAGTCCATCACCTGGAGTTCAAAAGTATGCAGTAAGTCATTGGATTATAAGGCTACCCCAAAATAGGGGACACTCCGAATTACTCGTCCGGAAATTCGGAGTGTCCCCATTTACGCCACTGGGGATCGTCCTGACCGGGGCCTGACCCTGGGCATGAGCAGAGCTGCAACGGAACTTTCCGAGCGGCTGCGTTGTGCTTACCATGCCGCGCCTTCGTCGGCGCCGCGCGCGCAAAACAGCAAGGAATTGTACATGACCGCTCCCCGCCACTCGCGCCTGATCATCCTGGGATCGGGTCCGGCCGGATACGCCGCCGCCGTCTATGCGGCGCGCGCGAACCGCAGCCCGCTGCTGATCACGGGCATGGAACAAGGCGGCCAGCTCATGACCACCACCGAGGTCGACAACTGGCCGGGCGACCCGCACGGGCTGACCGGCCCCGGGCTCATGGAGCGCATGCGCCAGCACGCCGAGCGCTTCCACACGGAGATCCTGATGGATCACATCAACGAGGTCGACTTCGGCAGGCGCCCGCTGCTGCTCAAGGGCGACCGTGGCGACTACACCTGCGACGCGCTGATCATCGCGACCGGCGCGAGCGCCCAGTACCTCGGGCTCGAGTCGGAGGAGGCGTTCAAGGGCCGCGGGGTCTCCGCCTGCGCCACCTGCGACGGGTTCTTTTTCCGCGGCCAGCGCGTCGCGGTCGTGGGCGGCGGCAACACGGCCGTCGAGGAGGCGCTCTACCTCTCGAACATCGCCACGCACGTCACGCTGGTCCACCGCCGCGACAAGCTGCGGGCCGAGAAGATCCTCCAGGACCACCTGTTCGAACGTCAGCGCGCCGGCGTGGTCGATATCGTCTGGAACCATACGGTCGACGAAGTGCTCGGCGACGGTTCCGGGGTCACCGGAATCCGCATCGCGGCGACCGACGGCTCGGGCACGCGCGACATCGAGGTCGCGGGGCTCTTCGTCGCCGTGGGGCACAAGCCGAACACGGACATGTTCGCGAGACAACTGGAGATGAGCAACGGCTACATCATCGTGCGTTCGGGCCTCGCCGGCGGCGCCACCGCGACGAGCGTGCCCGGCGTGTTCGCGGCCGGCGACGTGGCCGACCACGTGTATCGCCAGGCGGTCACCTCGGCCGGCACGGGCTGCATGGCCGCGCTCGACGCCGACAAGTACCTGGACACGCTGGATGCCGGCGGCGCCCACTGAGGCGGCGCTCGCAGGCGGGGCAGCCCGATGCCCCTGAAGGCGGAAGTCGTCGGGCGCATCGCAGACGTCGGGGCGCGCGAATGGGACGCGCTCGACTGCTCCGGCCATCCGTTCACCAGGCACGCTTTCCTGGCGACGCTCGAGTCCACCGGCTGCGTCGGGGAGGACACGGGCTGGATTCCCGCGCACCTGGTCGTGCGCGACTCACGCCGCGGTACGCTCGTGGCCGCCGTGCCGCAATACCTCAAGACGCACTCCTGGGGCGAGTTCGTGTTCGACTGGAGCTGGGCGCAGTCGTACCTGCGTTCGGGCCTCGACTACTACCCCAAGCAACTGGCCGCGATTCCGTTCACGCCGGTCACGGGACCGCGCATGCTGATCGGCGGCGGTCCCGCGGGCAGCGCTCACCCCGATCTGCGCGATGACCTGGCCGGCCTCTTGCTCGAGACCGCGCGACGCGCCGGCGCGTCCGGCGCGCACGTCAACTTCACGCTCGAGGACGACCAGGCGGCGCTCGAGCGCTCGGGGTTCCTGCGCCGCCACGACTGCCGCTTCCTCTGGCGCAATCGCGACTACGGCACGTTCGAGGAATTCCTGGCGACCTTCCGCGCCGACAAGCGCAAGAAGGCCAGGCGCGAACGGCGCAAGGTCGCCGATGCCGGCATCGTGTTCCGTACGCTCGCCGGCGAGGACATCGACGCCCGGCTCTGGCGCGTCGTGTTCGGGTTCTCGGAAAAGACGTTCCTGCGGCACGGCAACGGTCACTACTTGAACGTGGAGTTCCTCGAGCAGGTCTCTCGCGCGCTGCCCGGCTCGGTCATGGTCAAGCTCGCCGAGCGCAGCGGTCGAGCCGTGGCGGCGTCGATCTTCTTCGAGGGCGGAGGCTGGCTCTACGGCCGCTACTGGGGCGCCGCCGCGCCCGAGGACTCGCTGCACTTCGAAGCCTGCTATTACCAGGGTATCGAGCACTGCATCGAACGCGGGCTCCAATTCTTCGACCCGGGCACGCAGGGCGAACACAAGATCGCGCGCGGCTTCGAGCCCACGCGCACGCTGTCCGCGCACTGGCTCGAGCACGCGGGCTTCCGCAGCGCCGTCGCTCGCTACCTCGAGCGCGAGCGCGACGCGATCGACGCCTACATCGCGGCCGCCGCCGAGCACCTCCCGTTCCAGCGCACGGCCGCCGCGAGGGACACGGCGTGATTCCCTGGCTCAAGCCGACGGATCCGCCGGAGGCCTTTCCGCCGGTGACGCGTGCGCTCGAGGATCCGGACGGGCTGCTCTGCGCGGGCGGCGACCTGCGCCCCGCCCGCATCCTCGCGGCGTACCGGCGCGGCATCTTCCCATGGTACGCCGCGGGCCAGCCGATCCTCTGGTGGTCGCCCGACCCGAGGATGGTGCTGATCCCGGACGAACTGCGCGTCTCGCGCAGCCTGCGCAAGAGCCTGCGCAACCGCGGCTACCGCGTGACGTTCGACGCAGCCTTCGGCGAGGTCGTCTCGCAATGCGCCGACAGCGGCGTGCGCGCCTTCGAGGGCACGTGGATCTCGCCCGAGATGCACGCCGCGTATGTCGAACTGCATCGGCTGGGCCACGCGCACTCGGTCGAGGTTTGGCTCGGGGAGCGTCTCGTCGGCGGGCTGTACGGGCTCGAACTCGGCCGCGTCTTCTTCGGCGAGTCGATGTTCAGCGCCGAGACGGACGCCTCGAAGGTGGCCCTGTTCCACCAGGTGGCCGCGGTCCGCGACCGCGGCGTCGAACTGATCGACTGCCAGGTGGCTAGCAACCACCTGTTCTCGCTCGGCGCGCGGCTGATGCCGCGGGCGGAATTCGTCGCGCGCCTCGAGCGGGCCATGCCACGCCGGTCGACGCCGGATCGAACCGCGCGGTGAGCCGCGACCGACGGCCGACCACCGCGGCGCGCGTGCCGGTTTCTTCCCGCGGATCTCGGCAATTCGCATTGCTTTAGCGGGGTCGTTTATGCAGAATTCGCGCGGCTTTTGGGGCGGTGCGAGGCTGCATGGCGAAGGAAGATGCGATCCAGATGGAAGGCCGCGTGGTCGAGACGCTGCCCAACACGACGTTCCGCGTGCAGCTGCAGAACGGCCACGTCGTGACTGCTCACATCTCCGGCAAGATGCGCAAGAACTACATCCGCATTCTCACGGGCGACAGCGTCACCGTCGAGATGACGCCCTACGACCTCACCAAGGGACGGATCGTGTACCGGGGCAGGTAGTGGTTAGCGGATGGTGTCTAGTGTCTAGTGTCTAGCAGGAACCAGGCCGGCATTGCCGGCCTCTTTCGTTTCGGCACCTCTTCCGCCGCGGCGGGAGAGGTCGCGCAATGCGCGGGTGAGGGCTCCGCGCTTTCACGCCCGGTCCACCCGCGCTGCGTAGCATCCCGGCCGCGCATTGTGCAGGTGCAGGTACGCGACCCGCGGATCGGCGAACAGCCGTTCGATGACGGCTTCGAGCTCGGTGCCCGGCGTGACCTCGGCCGCGACGATCCAGTCGCGCGCATCGTACGCGCGGACCGACAGGAGCCTGCGACGCTGCTGGTCGGGGACCTCGTTGACGGCGACGCGCGTGCGGTCGGCCGCGCGCCGGACGAAGATCGGGCCAGACGCCTGGTACGGCGAGTCTGCGGGCTGGTGTGGGAAATTGAACAGCAGCACCGCCTCCCCGGGCACCGCATCCTCGAGCGTGACGCGGCAGGGATAGGCGTGCTCTTCGTCGACGCGAAGCTCGACGACGCCGGCCGCCTCGCGCGCGAAGGCGTCGAGCCGCATCAGGTGTTCGACACGTTCGAACGGCAATCCGCTGATCTTGAAACCCATGGCCACGCTCCCTGGGGCTCCGCGCCCTGCGGATGGGAGAGTGCCGTGGAAACGCGGGGACCGCGACCCGGATCGTGCTGCGCTGCCCTCACCCGCACTGCGTGCGACCTCTCCCGCGCACGGGAGAGGTGAGGAACTACTGCCCTCACCCGACCTTGCGGTCGACCTCTCCCGCTCAAGCGGGAGAGGTGACGAGAACGAGCCCTCACCCGCACTGCGTGCGACCTCTCCCGCGCGAAAGCGCAGGAGAGGTGGGGAGTGCCCTCCCGCGCCGAAGCGCGGGAGAGGTGCTCACTCGAGCAGGGCGGGCTCCTCGGACGATCGCGTCGCGACCTTGAGCTCCCCGTCCGCCCCGACCGTGACGAAGGCGTGGCCGCCATGCTCGAGCCGCCCGAACAACAGCTCCTCGGCCAGCGGACGCTTGATGTATTCCTGGATCACGCGGGCCATCGGACGGGCGCCCATCTTCGGGTCGTACCCGCGCTTGGCGATCCAGGCGCGTGCGTCCTCGTCGATGTGCAGCGCGACGCCCTTCGACTCGAGCTGCGTCTCGACCTCGACCAGCAGCTTGTCGACGACGCGGTTGATCGTGCGCTCGTCGAGGGGCGCGAACTGCACCACCGCGTCGAGCCGGTTGCGGAACTCCGGCGCGAACATCTTCTTGATCGCCTCCATGGCGTCGCTGGCGTGGTCCTGCGCGACGAAGCCGATCGAGGCACGGCTCATGTCCGCGGCGCCCGCGTTGGTCGTCATGACGATCACGACGTGGCGGAAGTCGGCCTTGCGCCCGTTGTTGTCGGTGAGCGTGCCGTGGTCCATGACCTGCAGCAGCAGGTTGAACACGTCCGGGTGCGCCTTCTCGATCTCGTCGAGCAGCAGCACCGAGTGCGGGTGCTTCGTGATTGCCTCGGTCAGCAGTCCGCCCTGGTCGAAACCGACGTAGCCCGGAGGCGCACCGATCAGGCGCGAGACCGTGTGGCGCTCCATGTATTCCGACATGTCGAAGCGCACCAGTTCGACGCCGAGGGCGAGCGCCAGCTGACGCGTGACTTCTGTCTTGCCCACGCCGGTGGGCCCCGCGAACAGGAACGACCCGACGGGCTTGCGCTGGTCGCCGAGACCCGAGCGCGCCATCTTGATCGCCGAGGCGAGCGTGTCGATCGCCTGGTCCTGGCCGTAGATGACCAGCTTGAGGTTGCGGTCGAGGTTCTTGAGCACGTCGCGGTCGCTGCTCGAGACCGTCTTCGGCGGGATGCGGGCGATGCGGGCCACGACGTCTTCGATCTGCTCGACCGTGACCTCCGGCGCGCGTTCTGAGATCGGCTTCAGCCGCTGCCGGGCGCCCGCTTCGTCGATCACGTCGATCGCCTTGTCGGGCAGGTGGCGGTCGTTGATGTGGCGCGCGGAAAGTTCCGCCGCGGCCTTGAGGGCGTCGTCCGCATACTTGACACCGTGGTGGTCCTCGAACTTGCCCCGCAATCCGCGCAGGATCTCGATCGTCTCCGGCACGGTGGGCTCGACCACGTCGATCTTCTGGAAGCGGCGCGTGAGCGCGTGGTCCTTCTCGAAGATGCCGCGGTATTCCTGGTAGGTCGTCGAGCCGATGCAGCGCAGCTCGCCGTTGGCCAGCGCCGGCTTGATCAGGTTCGAGGCGTCCATCACGCCGCCGGAGGCCGCGCCGGCGCCGATCACCGTGTGGATCTCGTCGATGAACAGGATCGCACCGGGCTGCTTCTTGATCTCGGCGAGCACGCCCTTGAGGCGCTTCTCGAAATCGCCCCGGTACTTGGTGCCGGCGATCAACGAGCCCAGGTCGAGCGAATAGACCGTGCTGTCCGCGAGCACGTCCGGTACCTTGCCCTCGACGATCAGGCGCGCGAGGCCCTCGACGAGCGCGGTCTTGCCGACACCGGCCTCGCCGACGTAGAGCGGGTTGTTCTTGCGCCGGCGGCAGAGGATCTCGACCGTGCGCTCGACCTCGAGCTTGCGGCCGATCAACGGGTCGATGCGCCCTTCCTGCGCCAGCTTGTTCAGGTTCGTGGCGTACTTCTCGAGCGCCGAGGCGCCCTCGGCGTCCCGCTCGCCCTCGACCTGCGCTGCGCTCTCCTCGGTGCCGGCGCTGCGCGGGGCGTCCTCGGACTTCGAGAGCCCGTGGGAGATGAAGTTGACCACGTCGAGCCGCGACACTTCCTGCAGGCCGAGCAGGTAGGCGGCGTGCGAGTGCTTTTCGCTGAAGATCGCGACCAGCACGTTGGCGACCGAGACCTCCTTCTTGCCGCTCGACTGGACGTGGAACACGGCCCGCTGCAGCACGCGCTGGAAACCGAGCGTGGGCTGCACCTCGCGGTCGTCGTCCTGTTTCAGGCGCGGCGTGGTCTGGTCGACGAAGTCCTTGAGTTCCTTGCGCAACCGCGTGGCGTCCGCTCCGCAGGCGCGCAGGATCTCCCGGACCTTGGGAGTATCGATGATGGCGAGCAGCAGGTGCTCGACCGTCATGAATTCATGCCTGGCTTCCCGGGCCCCCTGGAAGGCCTCGTTCAGGCAGATCTCGAGTTCGCTGCTCAACACGGTTTCAGGCCTCTTCCATGGTGCAGAGTAAAGGGTGCTGGTGCTGCCGCGCGTACGTCGTGACCTGGGCCACCTTGGTCTCTGCGATCTCGTACGTGTACACGCCGCATACACCCTTGCCCCGGGTGTGGACTTCGAGCATCACTCTCGTCGCCGTCGTGCGATCCATGCCGAATATGTGCTCCAGTACATCCACCACGAACTCCATCGGGGTGAAGTCGTCGTTCAGCAAGACGACCTGGTAGAGAGGTGGCCGCTTGATCTGCGGCCGTGCCTCCTCGACGATCAGACCGTGCCCTTGCTGGGTATGTTCCTCGTTCATGCCTGCTCACGCCGCTCGAGCGTTCTATATAGGGCCCCCCTTCCGCGCTGACAAGCAGCCAAGGCGACTTCGTGAAGACGCTCCCGGGAGATGCATTCTTCCATCGGCGGAGTCCTAGGTCCCGGTGCACTTGACCTGCGTGGGGCAGGCTCGTCCCACGAGGCGGCCGAGTGGCCGGGAAGGTGGGCCGGTCGGTATGAATCGCAACCGTCTTGAGGCGTCCTCCCGCAAGTCCGTATGATGCCGTCACCCGTGGAACGGCCTTGCCGGACGGACACTTACAAAAGGACCTGATGCAACTGCCCCAGAGCGTGAACGCGCGCCTCAGCCGAATCGCCTCGGTCGCACAGGGGGCCCGGTCCGAAGGATGGCAGAAACTCCTGCCGTGGGCCGTGTCGGCCCTGCTGGTGGTCGTGCTCGCGTGGCAGCTCGTGCAACTGGCCTGGACACTGCTGGGTGCCCGGGCCCAGGGCCCCCGCGTCACGGCACCGACCACCGCGGGTCAGGCTGCCCGGCCCGCCGTCGACGTGGGCGCCATCGTCGCGGCGCACCTCTTCGGGGAGGCGAACGCCCCGGCGGGCTCGGCCGACCCCAGCGAGGTCGCCGCCACGCAGATGGCGCTCGTGCTGGTCGGCACGATCGCGCATTCGGACCCCGAGCTCGGGTATGCCATCATCGGCCCCAGCGCCCAGTCGGCCAAGGTCTACGGCGTCGGCAAGACGATCACGGGGGGCACCAAGCTGCACTCGGTGTACCCCGACCGTGCCATCATCGACCGCGGTGGCAAGCTCGAGGCGCTGCTGCTGCCGAAGAAGTTCACCGGTGGCGGCATGGCGGCCGGGCCGCGGCCCGGCTTCGCGGGACAGTCGGACCCGATGCTCGGCGAACGGCTGCGCCAGCTCGCCGCGAGCAATCCGGGGGCGATCACCGAGATCCTGCGCCCGCAGCCCGTGTTCGCGAATGGGCAGCAGCGCGGCTACCGCGTCTACCCGGGGCGCAACCGGCAGCAGTTCAACAAGCTCGGGTTGCTGCCCGGCGACATGGTGACGGCCATCAACGGCACCCCGCTCGACGACCCGGCGCGGGGCATGGAAGTGCTGTCGACGATGAACAGTGCGGCCAACGTCACGGTCACGGTCGAACGCAACGGCGAGACTGTCCAGGTGAACATCAACAACGCCCAGATCGCGGCGGACGCCGCGGCGCTAGAGGCCATGCCGGACGCCGTCCCGGTCGAAGAAGTGCCGGCGATGACCGGCGGGGATGATTCCGAGGAATGACGATGAACTACAACATATTCCGACGAACCACCCTGGCGACGGCGGGCCTCGCGCTCGCGCTGGCGCTCGGCACGTTCGCCGTCACCCTGCCCTCCAGCGCGGTCGCACAGGCGCAGGGCACCATCACTCCGAACTACAAGGACGCCGACCTCTCCCAGATCATCGAGGCGGTCAGCGCGGTCACCGGCAAGAACTTCATCGTCGACCCGCGCGTGAAGGCGCAGGTGACGATGCTGTCGCAGACCCCGATGACGCCGAACGCGTTCTACGAGGCGTTCCTCTCGATCCTGCAGGTGCACGGCTTCGTCGCGGTGCCGGCCGGCGACACCGTCAAGATCCTGCCGGACGCGAACGCGCGCCAGGTGCCGGGCAACGACCTGCCCTCGCGCGTCAGCGCAGGGTCCGACGAGATCGTCACGCAGGTCGTGGCCGTCAGGAACGTGAGCGCGGCACAGCTCGTCCCGATCCTGCGGCCGCTGATCCCGCAGTATGGGCACCTGGCGGCCTACCCGGCTTCGAACATGCTGATCATCTCGGACCGCGCCTCGAACGTGAGCCGGTTGATGCGCATCATCCAGCGCATCGACCAGCAGGGCGACGAGGCGGTCGACGTGATCCCGCTGCAGCACGCCAGTGCCGCGGAGGTCGTGCGGATCGTCAACAGCCTGTATGGCGCCGGCGCGGCCGCCGAGGGCGCCGGCATGCCGAGCGTGAAGGTCATCGCCGACGAGCGCACCAACAGCGTGCTGGTGAGTGGCGAGACGTCGCAGCGGCTGCGCCTCAAGACGCTGGTCGCGCACCTCGACACGCCGCTCGAGACGGGGGGCGACACGCAGGTGCGTTACCTCAATTATGCCGACGCCGAGAAGATCGCGGCCAAGCTCCGCGAGCAGATCCAGGGCATCGTCGCGGCGGCCCAACCGACCCCTGGCGCCGGAGCTGGCGGCGCCGCCGCCGCGCCGGTCGTCTCGAGCGTCGGCTCGGGCGGCGACCGCAGCGTCGCGATCTGGGCCGAGCCGCAGACCAATGCGTTGATCGTGTCGGCACCGCCGAAGGCCATGCGCATGGTCATGTCGATCGTCGACCGCCTCGACATCCGCCGCGCACAGGTGATGGTCGAGGCGATCCTGGTCGAGATGTCG
>DASSJN010000031.1:0-9819 GCA_035691185.1 Steroidobacteraceae bacterium | reverse complement strand
ATGGCCAGGCCCGTGATCGACTTGGTCAGGTTGCCCACGTCCACGGAGCTCTGCCGCAGGTTGTCGCGGAAGACGAGCGGGTTGAACAAATTGAAGTAGGTCAGGCCGTTGGGGCCGCCCGAGGGGTCGATCTTGCCGTCCGGTCCGCTCGCGCCTGTGTCGTTATTCAGGATGTCGATGTCGAACGTGCGTTCGGTCGCACCGAGACACTGTGGCTTGGCGGGCGTGCAATAGAACGGGCTCGCGGTATCGGTGATGCCGTGCCACGGCAGGTCGATTGCCGCAACGGCGATGCACGCCCGGGCGTAGGTATCCGCGATCAGCAGGGCGTTCGTACGACTCGCCGTGATGCCGTGCTGGAAGATGACCACGGGCCACCCGTTAGTGGGCTTGCCAGTGGGACACGCGGTTGAGTTCGGGATCGTGACGAGGAGCGGAACCGTCACGTCCGCGACCTTCGCGGGAGTCGGATTGAACATGGTCAGATTGGAGCCGCCCGCGCCGGTCCAGGACTTCGTCAGCACCGCCGCCGCGTCGTTCGCGTTGGCCGGGGGCGTCAGGTAGTAGGGCAGCTTCGTCGAACCGACGTAGATGTCTGCCCCGCCAAAAGAGGCGCTCACAACGCTCGTCGTGTAGGGGGTCGGCACGACCAGGGTCGGCTGCGCCGCGGCGGCGGCCGTGGTAGCGGCCAGCACATCATCGACGGACTGCGTGGAGAACCACCAGGACACGATCGCCTTGGCGGGGTCGACACCCGCTGCGGCCTGGGCTATTCCCAGGTGTGCCTGCGTCACGGCGCAAAGCCCCTGGTACTTCACATCCAGGCTTGCGCAACTCGCCGGGGGCTTCACGCTCGCGTACAGGGCGTCCGGCGCGAAAGCTTGACCGTCGGTGGACTTCAGGTCGTTCGTGATCACCACGAGGTAGCCGACGTTCAGGATCTTGCCCGCGTTGGGGCCGCCGCTGTTCGCCGCGGGCCCCTTGCTCGCGTCGAGCGGCTTCAGCGGGACAACCTGCAGGAACTTGCCCCCCGCGTCGATCGCGGGCGATAACTCCGCGATGTAATCGGTGCCGTACTCCAGCACGCCGGCCACGGGGCTCGTCGCGCCCGCGGGCAGGCAGGCAGGGCTGGTGCAGGGCGCCTTGGTGGTGTAGTCCACCCACAGCTTGATGAGCTTCACCGAGGTGCCGCTGATCGTGGCGGGATCGATCGGCAGGCTGAAACTCGTATCGATCGGGGCGTTCGTCGACCACCCGTCGAGCGCATTGAGTGCCGGGCTGAACGAATGCCAGGTGATGGCCGCCGGGATGTTCAGGGTACCGTCCGTAGAGCCGGTGAAATAGAAATCGAATGGGTAGGGCACCTTGCCCGTGACGTCGCTGAAATTCGCGACCGGGTCCGGCGTCGCGGGCATCGGGTCGCCGTCTTTGGAGGCGGAGCAACCGCCCAGCGCGATGATCGCCAGCGCAGCCGCGAGCGCCGGCTTCACCAGCCTGTTCCTGGACTCGAACATGGATTTCCCCTCGTTGTTAGTCGGCGCGTACCATCGCGCGTCGTGATCGTTTCGAAGCCTACGCTCGCCCGTTGATGCCGCGCAACAATCGCACGGATGCCCCGCGAGGCGGCCGGTCCGCGGCCGCAGGTCGTGGCGAGATTCGAATCATCGGCGGCGAGTGGCGCGGCCGGAAGCTGCATTTTCCGCAGGCAGGCGGCCTGCGTCCGACGCCGGACCGGGTGCGCGAGACCGTGTTCAACTGGCTCCAGTTCGACGTCGCCGGCAAGCACTGTCTCGACCTGTTCGCCGGCAGCGGGGCGCTGGGCTTCGAGGCACTGTCGCGCGGCGCGGCCGAGGTCGTCTTCGTCGAGCGCGACCCCGCTGCGGTGGCTGCGATCCGGGACATGCTCGCTCGGTTACGCTGCGATCGCGCTCGCGTCGAGCAACAGGATGCCTTCGGGTTCCTTGCGACCGCCCCCCTTCGACAACCGTTCGACATCGTGTTCCTCGACCCGCCGTATGACGAACGCGGGCTCGGGCGGGTCTGTGAGCTCCTCGAGCGAGGTGAGTGGCTTGCGTCGTCCGCATGGATCTACCTCGAAGACGCGGCCTCGCGGGGCGCGCCGCGACTTCCGCCCGGCTGGGCCCTTTTGCGGAGCAAGACGGCCGGGGACGTGGGCTATCATCTGGCGCGGCGCGACGGGGCCGCCGCGAACACGAATACGAACCAGCAGGGGCGAGCATGAGCAGTCGCGCGATGTATCCGGGCACCTTCGACCCGTTCACGAACGGCCACAACGACCTCGTCCGCCGCGCCAGCCGCATATTCGACAAGGTGGTCGTCGCAATTGCGGCCAATCCGGGCAAGGCCCCGCTGTTTCCACTCGAGCAGCGCATCGCGCTCGTCAAGGCCATCGTCGCCGACGTGCCCAACGTCGAGGTCATGGGTTACACCGGCCTGACCGTCGACTTTGCGCATACGCACGGATTGAACGTCATGATGCGCGGCCTGCGCGCGGTCTCGGACTTCGAATTCGAGTTCCAGCTCGCCACGATGAGCCGGCACCTGTCGGACCAGGTCGAAACCGTGTTCCTGACGCCGACCGAGCAGTTCAATTTCATTTCCTCGACGCTGATCCGCGAGATCGCGAGCCTCGGCGGGAACGTGAGCGAGTTCGTCCACCCGCTCGTGGCCGAGGCGCTGCGGGCACGATTCGCGAAGTGAGTCTCTCCCTCTCCCGCGTCGGCGGGAGAGGGTGGGGTGAGGGCTTCTGCTCCCTCTCCCGCGTCGGCGGGAGAGGGCGGGGTGAGGGCAGCTTTTCCCATGCCATCGCCTCGATATTCGAGGTGTCGCATTTCGCGGCGGCGCGGACCATGGTCGCTCCGAGCAGGAGCCCTCCATGTCGACGATGTCCCCGCCGCTGCAGCTCTGGCACGAATCCGAGCGCCCACGCGAAAAGCTGCTTCGGCTCGGTGCGTCGTCGCTGTCGGAAGCCGAGTTGCTCGCGATCCTGCTGCAGACGGGCACCCCGGGGCGGTCGGCGCTCGACACCGCGCGCGTGCTGCTCGGGGAGTTCCGGTCGCTGCGCGGTCTCCTGAGTGCCGAGCGGCAGCAGGTCTGCCAGACGCGCGGCCTCGGCACTGCGAAGTTCGCCTTGCTGCAGGCGTCACTGGAGCTGTCCCGGCGGCACTATGCCGAGGAGATGCAGGCGGGGCCGCCGTTGTCCAATCCGCGGGCTACGCGAGAGTTCCTGCGCGCGCAGCTGCGAGACCGCGATCACGAGGTGTTTTGTTGCCTGTTCCTCGACAATCGCCACCGGGTCATCGCTTTTGACGAGGTTTTCCGCGGCACGATCGACGGCGCGAGCGTCCATCCGCGCGACGTCGTCAAACTCGCGCTGGCGCGCAATGCCGCGGCCGTGATCCTGGCCCACAACCACCCGTCGGGCATCGCCGAGCCGAGCCAGGCCGACGAAATGATCACGGGCCGGCTGCGGGATGCCCTGGCCCTGGTGGACATACGGGTGCTGGACCACATCGTGGTGGGGGATGGGGCCTGCGTGTCGTTCGCGGAGCGTGGGCTCCTTTAGACGCACCGCCTTGCCTCCCAGCCCGGCGGCTGGTATAAAACGCGGCTCGTTTTTCGGTCCTGGCTCCCGGCCCGGCCCGCCCGTCACAGGATCAGCACCATGTCGAGAGTCTGTCAGGTCACCGGCAAGCGGCCGATGAGCGGCAACACCGTTTCGCACGCCAACAACCGCAAGCGCCGCCGCTTCCTGCCGAACCTGCACACGCAGCGTTTCTGGCTCGAGAGCGAGAAGCGCTGGGTCAGCCTGCGCGTGTCGGGCAACGCCATGCGCACGATCGACAAGAAGGGCGTCGAGGCCGTCGTGGCCGAGTTGCGCGCCCAGGGCCAGAAGGTCTGACCTCGGCCCACCCGCAGGAGTCATCACCATGCGCGACAAGATCAAGCTCGTCTCGACCGCCGGCACGGGGCACTTCTACACGACGACCAAGAACAAGCGTCTCCACCCGGAGAAGCTCGAGGTCAAGAAGTTCGACCCGAAGGCCCGCAAGCACGTGACCTACAAGGAAGCGAAGATCAAGTAACCGGTCCGCGCGCGCTGCGCGCCCGGCCCGTCTGCCGGCTTCGCCTCCGAAAGAACCCGCCGCCCGGCGGGTTTTTTCGTCTGGAAAAGCGGCGAAGGTTCCCACTCTTTTCCATGCCCGAATTGCCCGAAGTCGAGACCACACGCCGCGGTATCCGTGCCGCGCTGGTCGGCCACACGATCCGGGCGTTCGACCTGCGCGAGCCCCGGCTGCGCTGGCCAGTCGAGGCGCGACTCGTCGAGGAGCTCGCCGGGCAGCGCGTGGTCGACGTCGATCGCCGAGCCAAGTACCTGCTGATCCGGCTCGAGCGCGGCACGTTGATCGCGCACCTCGGCATGTCGGGAAGCCTCCGTGTCATGCCCGCCGGCACCGCGCGGCTCCTGCACGACCACTACGACCTCGTGCTCGACTCCGGCCAGTGTCTGCGCTTCAACGACCCGCGCCGGTTCGGCAGCCTCCACTGGTGCACCGGCGATCCCCGCGAACACGTACTGCTCGCCGCCCTTGGCCCGGAGCCGCTCGAGCCCGCGTTCGACGCGGCGTACCTCGCCCGGCGCGCGAAGGGCCGAAGGACGGCGGTGAAGCTGTTCCTGATGGATCAGCGCATCGTGGTCGGCGTGGGCAATATCTACGCGAGCGAGGCGTTGTT
This sequence comes from Steroidobacteraceae bacterium, assembly GCA_035691185.1. GTDB lineage: Bacteria > Pseudomonadota > Gammaproteobacteria > Steroidobacterales > Steroidobacteraceae > RPQJ01. The sequence continues at coordinate 5,064 of DASSJN010000031.1, read as the reverse complement.
TCGCGCCGGGGTCAGGCCCCGTCGAGCGGCGGGTCGTCTCAAGGCGGCGGAGTGGCGGTACGTCGTCGACGCGGTCCGCGACGTATTGTCGGACGCCATCCGGCAGGGCGGCACGACGCTGCGCGACTACGTCAGCGCCGACGGCACGCCCGGGTACTTCCGGCAGGAACTCTACGTCTACGAGCGCACTGGCCAGCCGTGCCGTCGCTGCTCGACCCCGATCCGCCACCTGGTCCAGGGCCAGCGCTCCACGTACTTCTGCCCGGCCTGCCAGAAATAGTGGGGATCGGACCCGACAGGAAGGAATGCACCAGAGCCGTCGGTTATGGCCTGAGACCGGAGCGCCGAATTGCGGGGACTCCCTTTGCGGCGCTCGCCGGCAGCCCCCCATAATCGACCGGCATGCGAGACGCTGATTCCTCGACCCCGTCGATGCGCGTACTGCTGGGCGTCACCGGCGGCATCGCGGCGTACAAGAGCGCCGAACTCACGCGACGCCTGCGCGACCGTGGCGCCGACGTGCAGGTCGTCGTGACGGCCGCGGCGCGGCAGTTCGTTACGCCGCTGACGTTCCAGGCGCTGTCGGGCCGTCCGGTGCGCACGGACCTGTGGGACTCCGCGGCCGAAGCCGCGATGGGCCACATCGAGCTCGCCCGCTGGCCGCATCGCATCGTGATCGCGCCCGCGTCGGCAGACTTCATCGCGCGCCTGGCACACGGGCTCGCCGACGACCTGCTCACGACGCTGTGTCTCGCGACCGATGCGCCGATCATCGTGGTCCCCGCCATGAACCGGCTCATGTGGGCGAGCGCGGCGACGCAGGCCAACGTTGCCACGCTGCGCTCGCGGGGCGTCACGATCGTCGGTCCGGCGTCAGGGGACCAGGCCTGCGGCGAGACAGGTCCGGGGCGTATGGTGGAGCCGCTCGAGATCGTCGACGCGCTCTACGCGTCTTTCGGTATGAAATCTCCGGCCCCGGACGGTTCGCTCGCCGGTCGCAAGGTGGTGGTGACGGCCGGCCCCACTCGCGAGCGCCTCGACCCGGTGCGCTTCGTCACGAACCGCAGCTCGGGCAAGATGGGTTTTGCCGTCGCCGAGGCAGCGCGCGATGCCGGCGCGAACGTCGTCATCGTCAGCGGCCCCGTCAGCGTCGTCACGCCCCCGGGCGTGCGTCGCATCGACGTCGAAAGTGCTGAACAGATGCTCGCCGCGGTGCAGGCCGAGATCGCCGACACCGACGTGTTCATCGCCTCCGCCGCGGTCTCCGACTACCGCGCGCGTGAAGTGGCGGAACACAAGATCAAGAAGACCAGCGACAACCAGGAACTCACGCTGCAGCTGACTCGCACGCCCGACATCCTGGCGACCGTGTCCAGGGGCACGCCGCGCCCGTTCGTGGTCGGCTTCGCGGCCGAGACGCAGGACGTCGAGCGCAACGCACTGATGAAATTGCAGAACAAGAAGCTCGACATGATCGCGGCGAACCAGGTCGGCGAGGGCCTCGCGTTCGACTGCGACGACAACGCGCTGACGGTGTACTGGAACGGCGGCAAACGGGCGCTGCCGCGCGCGCCGAAATGCCAGCTCGCGGCGGCGCTCGTCGACGTGATCGCGGAGCGCTACGCCGCCAGGAGCGGCGCGAAGTGAACTACGTGAGTGAAACGGCGCAGCAGCGTCCGAGGCTGCAGGTCAAGGTCCTCGACGCGCGGATCGGCACCGACTATCCGCTACCGCACTATGCGACGCCGGGCTCGGCGGGGCTCGACCTGCGCGCGTGCCTCGACGCGCCGCTGGAACTGCAGCCGGGCCAGACCCAGCTGATTCCGACCGGCATCGCGATCCACCTGGAGGACGCGGGGCTCGCGGCGGTGCTGTTGCCGCGCTCGGGGCTCGGCCACAAGCACGGCATCGTGCTGGGCAACCTGGTCGGCCTGATCGACTCCGACTACCAGGGTCAGGTGATGGTCTCGTGCTGGAATCGCGGGCAGGCCGCATTCACCGTCGAGCCGGGCGAGCGCATCGCGCAGATGGTCATCGTGCCGGTCGTGCAGGTCGAGTTCGACGTGGTCGATGAATTCACCGAGAGCCACCGCGGGGCGGGCGGGTTCGGCAGCTCGGGAAGGAAGTAATGTCTAGTGTCCAGTGTCTAGCGGGTAGTCCGAATAGGGGGCCGCGCGCCCTTTTTCCTGGACACTAGACACGACACACTGAACACTATTCCTTGATTCCTTTCAGTTCCTTGAACCGCTGAATGTCGGCGGCGAATTCGCGCGTCAGGCGCTCGCGCTCGGCGGTATTCTTGGTCAGCTCCTGCTCGTAGACCTGCAGGCCCTTCACGGTGTTCACGATCTCGCTCGCGATCTGCTCCGGCAGCGCGGGCGCGTTGGGCTTGGTGCTGTACGGGCGGTAGCGCTGCACGGACTCCATGAGCCGCGACTCGCGGGCGCGCAGGTTCTGGATGTACTGGCGCGTGACCACGTTCTGCTGCTCGAGCAGCTCGATGCGCTGGTCGCGCAGCCGTTCGATGTCGGCCACCGTCAGGTAGGTCGCGAGCAACGTCCTGTCGCGTTGGCGCGCCGCGGCGACCGCGTCCACGGCCGCCTTCTGCTGCGCCAGCTGCTCGAGCGACTGGCGGCCGGGAATCACGCGAACCACCCGGCCCGTCGCGTCGAGCACCTCGACGTCGAGATCCATGCACTCGGCCGGGATGGCCTGGCTCACGTACGTGCGGCCGTTGACGGCCTTGCAGCGGTACATTTCCTCGGTCTTCAACTTCGGCGTGTCGCGCTTCGCCGCGTCCGCGACGCCTGCCACGATGGCGCCGAGGATCATGACCGCCAGCAGCACGTTCCCGCGGACCACGCGGGCGCGCATCCGGGCCGATTCGAGGCGGGGGACGTCGGTCATGGCGGTCATTCTGCGGTACCCCCCGGGGACAATTGCATCTTTTGGGCCCCTGCGGCGCTCGGCACTGTGACCGACTTCACCCGACGGGCGGGGCTCAGACCCCGTACTGGTCGCGGTACGCACGCACCGCCTGCAGCACGGCCTGGTCGCCGGTCGCCTCGAGATGCGCCGTCAAGTCGCGCAACCGCAGCACCGCAACGACCGGCAGCGCGTACGAGTCCTGCACTTCCTGGACGGCCGATCGCTCGTCCTTGCCGCGCTCCTCCCGGTCGAGCGCGATCAGCACGCCGGCCGGCGTGGCGCCGTGCGAGCGAATGATGTCGACGGATTCGCGGATCGCCGTACCGGCCGTGATCACGTCGTCCACGATCAGCACCCGGCCCTTGAGCGGCGCGCCGACGATCGTGCCGCCCTCGCCGTGAGCCTTCGCTTCCTTGCGGTTGAAGGCGAAGGGAAGGTCACGGCCCTCGTGCTCGGCCATCGCGGCGGCGGTCGCCGTGACCAGCGGGATGCCCTTGTAAGCGGGGCCGAAGAGCATGTCGAACGGCACGCCCGAGATAGCCGCGGCGCGAGCGTAGTAGCGGCCGAGCGAACCGATGGCGCGCCCGGTGTTGAACAGCCCGGCGTTGAAGAAGTACGGGCTTCGCCGGCCGGACTTGAGCGTGAACTCGCCGAAACGCAGCACGCCGAGCTCGATGCAGAGCCGGATGAAGTCGGGTTGGTGCATAGGGCGCGTACTTTATACTGCGCGGCATATGCGCATCATCACCCTGAACGCGAACGGCATCCGTTCCGCCGCGCGCAAAGGCTTCTTCGGCTGGCTGGAGCGGCAGGACGCTGACGTGGTCTGCGTCCAGGAGACGAAGTGCCAGCGCGAGCAGGTCACGGACCCGCTGTTCCACCCGGTGGGCTACCACAGCTATTACTTCGACGCGACCAAGAAAGGCTACAGCGGCGTCGCGCTGTACTCGCGCGTCGAGCCGGACGAGGTCACGACCGGCTACGGCTCGAAGGAGTTCGACACCGAGGGTCGCTACCTCGAGGCCCGCTTCAAGGGCCTGAGCGTCGTCTCGGTATACCTGCCGTCGGGCTCCTCGAGCGAGGTGCGCCAGCAGGCCAAGTTCCGTTTCCTCGCGGAGTTCATGCCGTATCTTCGCGGGCTCAAGCGGCGACGGCGCGACTACATCGTGTGCGGGGACTGGAACATCGCACACAAGGAGATCGACCTGAGGAACTGGAAGTCGAACCAGAAGAACTCGGGTTTCCTGCCCCAGGAGCGGGCCTGGCTCGATGAACTGTTCGGGGACGTCCGCTACGTGGATGCGTTCCGCGAGATCGTGCCCGATCCCGACCACTACACCTGGTGGTCGAACCGCGGGCAGGCCTGGACCAAGAACGTCGGCTGGCGCATCGACTACCAGGTGCTGAGCCCCGGCCTCAAGGGCAGCGTGCTGAAGGCCGACATCTACAAGACCCAGCGCTTCTCCGATCACGCGCCGCTCACCGTGACGTACGATCTGTGACGACGTCCTCCGAGGGGACGGCAACGACTCCCGCCGCCGCCGGCGCGACACGCAAGCCGTGGTGGCGCGGCTGGGCCGAAGCGCTGCGAGCCTACAAGCACCCGCGCGTGCTCGCCATGCTGTTCCTGGGTTTTTCGGCGGGCCTGCCGTTCATGCTCGTGTTCTCGACCCTGTCGGCATGGCTGCGCGAGGTCGGCATCGAGCGGGCCACGATCGGCATGCTGTCATGGGTCGGCATCATCTACTCGGTCAAGTTCTTCTGGGCGCCGGTCGTCGACCGGTTGAAGGTCCCGGTGCTGCATCGGCTGCTCGGCCGCCGGCGCAGCTGGATGCTGCTCGGGCAGATCGGCATCGCGATCGGGCTGCTCAACATGGCGCAGATGAGCCCCGTGGGCCACCTCGCCGTCGTCGCCTCGCTCGCGCTGCTCGTGGCCTTCTCCTCGGCCACGCAGGACATCGCGGTCGACGCCTGGCGGATCGAGGCCGCGCCCGTGTCGATGCAGGGCGTGATGGCCGCCGCGTACCAGCTCGGTTATCGCATCGCGATGATGGTCGCGAGCGCGGGAGCGCTCTGGATCGCGGCGGATTTCGGCTGGGCCGTGTCGTACACCTCGATGGCGGTGTGCGCGTGCAT
>DASSJN010000030.1:0-2542 GCA_035691185.1 Steroidobacteraceae bacterium | reverse complement strand
CGCACGTCTCCGCTGGACGGCGCGATCCGCGCCATCCCATACGACCTGCTGATGGACTTCGTCGGCCGACCGCGGCTGCTCGACAAGGACCAGGTCAAGGATGCGCCGTACGTCGTCGGCATGCGCGACCGGCACATCGTCGGCAGCGACTACAACGAAATCTACGGCCGCGGTCTCGAGAACCCCCCGCCGGGAGCGCGGTACAACGTCATTAACATCGGACGGGAACTGCGCGACCCGGACGACGGCGACCTGCTCGGCTACGTGGGCAATTTCGCCGCCGTGGGCGAGGTGGTGCAGAGCACCGGCGCGGTGATTCCGGGCAAGGATTCGATCTTCAGCATGAAACGCGACGAGGAACTCGCGCACATCAAGGTGCTGGAGGTCGGTCGCGAAATCCTGCAGGGCGACAAGCTCTTCGCCGCGACGGTCGAGGTCGGCAACGATTTCGTCATTTCCCTGCCCAAGAACGAAGCCGTGCTCGGACAGATCATCGCCGTGGTCGACGGTGTGTCGGTGGCGGGCCGCTATCAGGTCGTCGCGATCAACCGCGGCAAGCAACACGGCGTCGAGCCGGGCAACGCGCTCGGCGTGTTCTACCGCGGCGACGAGATCCACGACCGCTACAAGCGCCTCGACTGGACGCGCTTCACCGCGAACTACGAGAAAGTGCGCCTGCCCGACGAGCGCAGCGCCACCGTGCTCGTGTTCCAGGTCTATGACCGCATGAGCTACGCACTGGTCGTCGAGTCCTCGCAGACGCTGCACGTCGGCGACTTCATCGCGCATCCGCTGTACGGGCACCGCGACGCAGGCAACGTGGTCTACATGCGCTGACGCGGCTCGCGCGGGATTAACTGCGCGTTCCCGGTCGATTTCGCGAAAGCCTGCCCGGGGCCTCCCCCGGCAGGCTTTTCGCTTGATGGAGGACGTCACTCGGTGGCTCACGCTCGCGCGCGCACCCGGGCTGCATGCGGGTCAGCTCGCCGGCTGGTGCGCGCAGGGCCGCTCGCCACTGGAACTGCTCGGCGACGCCGATGCGTGCGTGGAACTCGGCCTCGGCGCAAGCACGGTCCGGTCGTTGATTCACCCGGATCGTGCAGCGCTCGAACGTGACCGAACCTGGCTCGATGCGGCGCCCGGTCGTCGGCTCGTCACCTGGGGCACGGGGCACTACCCCCCGCTGCTCGCTCAGATTCCCGACGCGCCGCTGGTCCTGTTCGTCGAAGGGGACGCTGCGGCGCTGTCGTTGCCCCAACTCGCGATCGTCGGCAGTCGCAATCCGACCGCGCTCGGCCGCGACACGGCCGTGCAGTTCGCCCGCCACCTTGGCGGGGCGGGTTTCGTCATCACGAGCGGACTGGCGCTGGGTATCGATGCGGCCGCCCACCGCGGTGCGCTCGAGGCCGGCGCCAGGACGGTCGCGGTCGTCGGCCGCGGGCTGGACGCGGTGTATCCGCCGGAAAACGCCAGCCTCGCACGACGCGTGCTCGAGTGCGGGGGCGCGATGGTCACGGACGTGCCCATCGGCGTCGGGCCGCTGCGGCACAACTTCCCTAGGCGCAACCGCATCCTGAGCGGACTCGCCATCGGAACGCTGGTCGTCGAGGCCGCGCTGCAGAGCGGCTCGCTGATCACCGCACGACTTGCGGCCGAGCAGGGCCGCGAGGTGTTCGCCATCCCGGGCTCGATCCACAACGCCGTGGCCCGCGGCTGTCACCGCTTGCTGCGCCAGGGGGCAAAACTGGTGGAGACCGTGGACGACATCGTCGATGAACTGGCGCCTATCCTCGGGGATACCTCGCGGTTCTTGCCGCCTCCTGCTGCGAGTGGGGCTGATCAGGAAGCGGCGCCGTTGGACAAGGACTATGAAATCCTGTTAGATGCGCTCGGCTTCGAACCGGCCAGTCTCGACGCGATCGTGTCGCGGACGGGGTTGGAAACCGGAGCGGTCGCCTCGATGTTGCTCATCCTCGAGCTCGACGGGCGAGTTCAACAGCAGCCGGGCGGTCGTTACAGCCGCAGGTTGCCGGGAAGGTGAAATGAAGGAAGGCGTCCTCGACATCCTGATCTACCTGTTCGAGAACTATTTCGACGCCGAAACGGAAGATGGCTTCGAACCCGACCGCGAAACCCTGAAGCTGGAGCTGGAGCGTGCCGGGTTCCCCGGTACCGAAGTCGAACGAGCGTTGTGCTGGCTGGAGGAACTGGCGGCGGACGATCCCACCCGCCTCCACCCGACGCCCACCTCGCGCGCGATCCGCGTCTTCGCCGCGCTGGAGCAGGCGCGCCTCGACACGGACTGCCGCGGCTACCTGGTGCACCTCGAGCAGGTCGGCATCCTGTCGCCCATGCAGCGCGAACTCGTGATCGACCGCCTGATGGCGCTCGAAGGCGACGAGATCGACATCGAGAAGCTCAAGTGGGTGGTGCTGATGGTGTTGTTCAGCCAGCCCGGGCAGGAGACCGCGTTCTCGCGGATGGAAGACCTGGTGTTCGAGGATCGCAGCGGAGCCATTCACTGAGAAAGTGTCTAGTGTCT
>DASSJN010000029.1:0-13864 GCA_035691185.1 Steroidobacteraceae bacterium | reverse complement strand
AACCCGGATCGCAGCACCGTCTGCGCGCGCTCGAGCTCGGCGCGGGTGGGGCCGTGGTCGATGAACCGCTGCAGTTCCTGGACGACGGCGGCCTCGAGGCGCGCGACGGGCACGTCCTGCTTGACGTCGGCGGAGATGCTGAACAGGCCGGCGATCTCGAGCGGCGACTGCCCGGCGCCGACGGTGTCGGCCAGCCGGTCGCGATAGACCAGGCGTTCGTACAGGCGCGAGGTCTTGCCACCCCCGAGGATCTCGCCGACGAGGCCCAGGTATTCGGCGTCGGCGGTGCCGTCCGGCGGCGTGTTCCAGTAGCGCTGCCAGCGCGGCTGCGCGATCTGGTCGTACATCGTCTCGCGACGGCTCTCGGTGCGCGCGGCGATCCACTCGCCCGGGCGCGTGAGCGCCGGCCCGGGCGCGATGTGCCCGAAATACTGCTCCGCCTTGGCGCGCGCCGTGGCGAGGTCGATGTCGCCGGCCAGCACGAGCACGGCGTTGGCCGCGCCGTAATAGGTGCCGAACCACTCACGGACGTCGTCCAGCGACGCCGCCTCGAGGTCCTCCATCGAACCGATGGGCAGCGTCCGGTAAGGGTGGCCGGCAGGGAAGCTCGCGCGGAAGACCGTCTCCGGCACGCGACCGAACGGCCGATTCTCGCCCTGGCGTTTCTCGTTCTGCACGACGCCGCGCTGCTCGTCGAGCCGCGCCTGGTCGATCACGCCGAGCAGGTGGCCCATGCGGTCCGACTCCAGCCAGAGCGCCAGATCGAGCGCGGTGGTGGGCACGTTCTGAAAATAGTTGGTGCGGTCGAAGCTCGTCGTGCCGTTCATGCTGGTCGCGCCGACCAGCTCGAGCGGGCGGAAGAACTCGTCGTTGTGGTGCTCCGAGCCCTGGAACATCAGGTGCTCGAACAGGTGCGCGAAGCCGGTGCGGCCCGGCGGTTCGTTCTTCGAGCCGACGTGGTACCAGAGGTTGACCGCGACGATCGGCGCCTCGCGGTCGGTGTGCACGATCACCGTCAGGCCGTTGGCGAGCCGGAAGCGTTCGTATGGGATCAGGACCTCTGCCGCGCTCTCTGACGGCGTTCGCGGGGCAGCAGCGGCCGCAGCGCCAGCCGGCTCGACCGTGCTTACAGCGACCAGGATAAGGGTGAGTAGGTATATTCCTACGCCGTTGCGTTCCCGCAAATTCTGCACCTTGTTGCAGAAATACATCGAAAAGACCCCTCCGAATCCGCGGCAGAAGCGTATACGAATCAGTGCTCGACCCTGTAATTCGGTTATACCGGATTTATTCGGCTGGACTTTAGTCCACCCTACCAAGGAAAATTGCGGCCGTTGTGCTTCAGCTGCTCGTCCGAGGTGGGGCTGGCGAGCTGGCGACGAGCGGTCGCCATTTAACCTATAATGCATGGCATAAAAGCCACAAGGAGAACACCTCGATGTCATCTCGCTATCTGATTCCATTGGCTGTGGCGGCAGCCCTCACGACACCCGTCGCGGCACAGGCCGAGAAGGGCGACTGGCTCTTCCGCGTCGGCGTATCGCAGGTCAACCCTGAAAAGGAAAACCTCGACCTGGGCAACGCGTTCATCGTGGTCGACGATGACATTTCGGCCACCTTCAACATCAGCTATTTCCTGAGCAACCACATCAGCACCGAGTTGCTCTTGGCGTGGCCGTTCACGCACGGCGTCGACGTGCGGCCGTACGCGGGTGGCAAGGAACGCGTCGGCAACGTGGAACACATTCCGCCGACGCTGAGCCTCAACTGGCACTTCAATCCGGCCGGCACGTTCCGTCCGTACATCGGCGCGGGCGTCAACTACACGATGTTCTCGAGCGAGGAGACGCGCGGCCTGCTGGCCGGTTCCGACCTCAGCCTCGACGATTCCTTCGGCGCGGCCGGCCAGGTCGGCGTGGATATCGGCCAGGGCAACTGGTTTGCGAACCTGAACGTGCGCTACATCCAGATCGAGTCGGATACGCAACTCGACGGCGACGACATCGGCACGCTCGACATCAACCCGTGGGTGTACGGCATCCACGTCGGCTACAAGCTGGGCCGCCCGGCCCCGCTGCCCGTGGCCGCCCCGGAGCCGGCCGCAGCCCCGCCGCCGCCCCCGCCGCCGCCCCCGCCGCCCGCCCCGGCCGATGCCGACGGCGACGGCGTGACGGACGACCTCGACAAGTGCCCCGGCACGCCGGCCGGCACCAAGGTCGACAAGGTCGGCTGCCCGCTCGAGCAGACGCTGAAGCTCCTGTTCGACTTCGACAGCGCCGAGCTGCGCCCCGAGTCGATCGAGGAACTCGAGCGCGTCGTGAAGTTCATGGGTGACGTGCCGTTCGCCACGGTGCTGGTCGAAGGCCATACGGACAGCGTCGGTGGCGACGCCTACAACCTGGCCCTCTCCGACCGCCGCGCCAAGGCCGTGTTCGACTACCTGTCGAGCCGCGGCGTCGACCCGGCCCGCGTGAAGTCCGTCGGCAAGGGCGAGAGCGCCCCGATTGCGGACAACAACACGGCCGAAGGTCGCCAGGAGAACCGTCGCGTCATGCTGATCCGCACGGACTCGGGCATGTAATCGACCGCGCAGCCACCGCTGCACAGGAGGCCCCGACGCGCAAGCGCCGGGGCCTTCGTTTTTCTGCGGCAAGGCCGCGACCACGGGCTAGAATCGCGCCCTTGCGACGTCTGGAAGGAGTCTACGCATGAAGCTCGCCTACGCCCTGCCGCTGTTCGCCGTGCTTGCCGCGGCGCCCGTCTACGCCACCGACACCCATGCGGCCAAGCCGGCCGCCGTCGGGCAAGACCACGGCAGCGACAAGGCGCTCGTCGCCGCCGTCAATGGCGATTGGCGCACCGAAGAAGAGAAGGCGCGTGACCGCTACCGTCATCCCGTCGAGTCGCTCGAGTTCTGGGGCCTGAAGCCGGGCATGACCATCCTCGAGATCCAGCCCGGCGCGGGCTGGTGGACCGACATCCTCGCGCCGTACGCACGCGCCACCGGCGGCAGGTTCTACGCGACCGCGGCCGACCTCGCGAACCCGAAGCTCTCCGACGGCGCCAGGCAGGCACGGGCCGACTTCGAAGCCCGGTATGCGGCCAAGCCCGACGTGTTCGGCAAGATCGAACTTATCAACTGGGGCGCCGTCTCCAAGACGCTGCCCGCGAACACGTTCGACTTCATCCTGACCGCGCGCTCGATCCACGGCTGGATGCAGCAGGGACCCGACGTTGCGCAGGAGACGTTCGCCGAGTTCTACAAGGCGCTCAAGCCGGGCGGCGTCCTCGCCGTCGAACAGCACCGCGCCAATCCGACCGGCGGCGCGGAGAAGCCCGAGACGGGCTACGTGTCCGAGCAGCACGTGATCGACCTTGCACGGAAGGCCGGCTTCGAACTCGCGGCGAAGTCCGAGATCAACGCGAACCCGAAGGACACGAAGGACCATCCGTTCGGCGTGTGGACGCTGCCGCCGGCGCTGCGTTCGACGCCGTACGGCTCGAGCGGCCCGGCGGACACGAGCTTCGACCACAGCAAGTTCCTCGCCATCGGCGAGTCCGATCGCATGACGCTGAAGTTCGTCAAGAGAAGGGGATAGGGGATAGGGGACAGGGGATAGGGGATGGTGAAAGCGGCGCTGCCGCCTCTCACCTCTCCCATTGCGATGGGAGAGGTCGGCCGCCGGCCGGGTGAGGGCCTCTTCCTTCCGGGACTCGTCCCTCGGCAATCCTGATCGGTCGTCTTCTGCCGGAGTCTTCATGCGCACCACGTCCGTTGTCCTCGTTGCCGTTCTCCTGACACTTGCACTGAGCGCCTGTGCCGCCGGCCCGGCGGCGACGCCGGCGCCGGCGCCCACAGCGGCGGCGGCAGCGACACCGGCCGCGACCGAATCGCAGAAACTGCACGCGATCTTCGACGAGTATTTCGAGGAGACGTTGAAGCTCGACCCGATCCTCGCGACCTCGATCGGCGATCCGCGTTACAACGACCGATTCGTGGTCGGAATCTCACCGGAGGTGATCGAGCAGGAGCGCAGGCTCGAGCGCGATTTCCTGGCACGCGTCCGGACGATCGACCGCGCCAGGCTTTCCGCCCGGGACCAGCTCTCGTACGACATCTTCGCGTCCGCCCGCGAACTCGAGATCGAAGGGTTCCGCTTTCCCGGCGAGCTGATCCCGCTGAACCAGTTCTACTCGACGCCGAACCTGTTCGCGCAGCTCGGCTCCGGCAACGGCATGCAGCCGTTCAAGACGGTGCAGGACTACGACGCGTTCCTGAAGCGGCTCGACGGGTTCGTGCAATGGACGGACCAGGCCATCGTGAACATGCGGTTGGGCGCGGAACGCGGCTACACGCTGCCGAAGGTGCTGGTCGAGCGCACGCTGCCGCAGCTCCAGGCGCACGTCGTCGCGAAGCCCGAGGACTCCCTCTACTGGGGACCGATCACGAACCTGCCGAAGGAGTTTGCGCCTGCGGACCGTGAACGCCTGACGGCGGCGTACCGGTCGGCGATCGAGACCAGGGTCGTGCCGGCCCATCGCAAGCTGCACGACTTCATGCGCGACGAATACCTGCCCAGGGCGCGCACCACGCACGGCATGGACGGCCTGCCGGACGGCAAGGCCTGGTACGCGTACAACGTGAGGCGCGTCACCACGACGAACTACACGCCGGAGCAGATCCACCAGATCGGGCTCGACGAGGTCCGGCGCATCCACGCCGCGATGGACGGCGTGATGGGCCAGGTCGGCTTCAAAGGTTCGCGCACCGAATTCTTCAGGCACCTGAACACGGACCCCAGGTTTTTCTGGACGACGCGCGAGGACCTCGTCGCCGGCTACGAGAAGATCAAGCACGAGGTGAACCCGCAGCTCCCGAAGCTGTTCGAGATCATGCCGAAGGCCGACTACGAGGTGCGCGCAGTCGAGCCGTTCCGCGAGAAAAGCGCCGCCGGCGGCTCGTACCAGGCGGCGAGCGAGGACGGGTCGCGGCCCGGCATCTTCTACGCCAACGCCTACGATCTGCGTGCGCGGCCGAAGTGGGCCATGGAGGCGCTGTCCCTGCACGAGGGCAATCCCGGCCACCACTTCCAGATCTCGATCCAGCGCGAGCAGAAGGACCTGCCGCGGTTCCGACGCTTCGGCGGCTACACGGCGTATTCCGAGGGCTGGGGCCTGTACGCGGAATCCGAGCCGGTCGGACGCGCGCTCGGTCGCTACACCGATCCGTACCAGTATTTCGGCCAGCTCGAGGCCGAGCTCTGGCGCGCGATCCGCCTCGTGGTCGACACGGGGCTGCATTCGAAGGGCTGGACGCGCGAGCAGGTGCTCGAGTACATGGACGCGAACAGCTCCGCGGCCGAAGCACGCCGCGTCTCGGAGACCGAACGCTACATGGCGATCCCGGGCCAGGCGCTCGCCTACAAGATCGGCCAGATCAAGATCAGCGAGCTGCGGGCGCGCGCCGAGCGGGCGCTCGGGCCGAAGTTCGACGTGCGCAAGTTCCACACGGCAGTGCTCGGCGACGGCGCACTGCCGCTCGACGTGCTCGAGGCCAAGATCGACCGCTGGATCGAAAGTCAGCGCTGAGGCACCCATGAAACGAACGATTGCACTCGCGGCGACCCTTCTGGCGGTGGCACCGCAGGTCGAGTCGGCGACGACGACCACGGCCGCCACGTTGCCGGGCGCCGACCAGATCGTCACGCGCACGCTGCCGAACGGCATGAAGCTCGTCGTGTGGCCGGACAGGGACATTCCCAACGTCGCGATGTACATCTGGTACCGCGTCGGCAGTCGCAACGAGCGGCCGGGCATCACGGGCATCTCGCATTTCTTCGAGCACATGATGTTCAACGGCACGAAGACACGGCCCCCCGGCGAGTTCGACCGCACCATGGAGGCGAACGGCGGCAGCAACAACGCGTACACGAGTGCGGACGTCACCGTGTACCAGAACTGGTTTCCGAGCACGGCGATGCCGCTGATCTTCGACCTCGAGTCCGACCGCATGCGCAACCTCGACTTCGACCCGAAGAAGGTCGATAGCGAGCGCGGCGTGGTCTATTCCGAGCGGCGCTCGTCGATCGACAACGACAACTTCGGGACGCTCGTCGAGCAGATGCAGGCCACCGCGTACGTCGCGCACCCGTACCAGATTCCCACCATCGGCTGGCCGTCGGACATCGAGGCCTGGAAGGTCGAGGACCTGCGCGCCTATTACCAGCAGTACTACGCGCCGAACAACGCCGTCATGTTCGTCGTGGGCGACGTCGAGCCGTCCGCGGTCTTCGATCTCGCGACCCGGTACCTGGCCAACATCCCGTCGCAGCCGCCGCCCGCGCCGGTGACGACGGACGAGCCACCGCAGCAGGGCGAGCGCCGCATCACCGTCGAGCGTGACGCGCAGACGCCGCTGCTCGCGATGGCGTGGCACGCGGCGGCCGCTCCGGACCGGGCGTCGCGTGTCATGGAGGTGCTGCTCGCGATCCTCGGCAACGGCGACTCCTCGCGCCTCTATCGTCGGCTCGTGGATCAGGAACAGGCGGCAGTCGACGTCGGCACGGCCCACGACCAGGGCTTCGATCCAGGGCTCGCGTGGGTGTATGCCATCGTGCCGCCGGACGGCGACGTCGCGCGCACCGAGCAGCTGGTCGACGAGGAAATCGCCCGGCTCGCCAGCGAGGGCCCGACGCCGACGGAACTGACCAAGGCGCGCAACCAGGCGCTGGCCGGGTTCTGGCGCGGGCTCGAGACGATCAGCGGCAAGGCGCAGGCGCTCGGCACCTACGAGGTTTTCCATGGGGACTATCGCAAGCTGTTCGAGGCGCCCGCGCAGTACGAGAGCATCACGGCGGACGACGTGAAAGAGGCCGCGGCCGCCGTGCTGCGTCCCGAGAACCGCACCGTCGGGCGGCTCGTGCCGCCGCCGCGGGCCCGCGGGGACGCGGTTGCCACGGGAGCAGTCCGATGAGCGCCGCGACACCTCTGCACGCATGGATCGCCGGCGCGGCGCTCGCACTCGCCGCGTCGGTGCAGGCGGCTGAAGGGGTCAAGCTGCCGCCGGTGCATCGCGCGCAACTCGCGAACGGGGCGCAGGTCGCGCTGGTCGAGAAGCGCGACACGCCGCTGGTCGCGATGACCATCACTGTGCGCGGCGGCGCGCTCGGCGATGCCCCGGGCAAGGAGGGGACGGCGTCATTGTTCGCCGACCTGATCCAGAAAGGCTCGGGCGAGCGCAATGCCGCGCAGTTCGCGGAGGCGGTCGAGACCGCCGGCGGGTCGCTGGTGGCGTCGGCCGGCAGCGAGAGCCTCGGCATCCGCGCGAGCTTCATGGCGCGCGACGTCGACCTGATGCTCGAGCTGGCGGGCGACGCGCTGCAGCGCCCGGCGCTTGCGTCCGACGAATTCGAGAAGGCCCGTACCCTGGCGATCCAGTCGATCGCGGCGGCCAAGGACTCGGATCCGCGCGCGCTGATCGCCAGCTACGGCGATGCCTGGCTGTTCCGCGGCCACCCGTACGGCCGCCCGGTCGGCGGCAGCGAGGGCACGCTTGCCGCGGTGACGCTCGAGGACGTGCAGCGCTTCTACGCGGCGCACGTGGGGGGCGACCGTACGATCATCACGGTCGTCGGCGACATCGACGCGCGCGCCATGAGCAGCAAGCTCGAGCGCGCGTTCGGGGGCTGGCGCAAGGCCGGCGCTCCGACGCCGCGCGCCCCCGCGCCGCAGGCAGTTTCGGGCCGTCGCGTGCTGCTCGTCGACAAGCCGGGCGCGACACAGACGTATTTCTGGTTGGGCAACGTCGGCGCCTCGCGGACCGATCCGGCGCGGACGCAGCAAACGGTCGTCAATACGGCGTTCGGCGGCCGCTACACGTCGATGCTCAACACCGCGCTGCGGATCGACAGCGGCCTCACCTACGGCGTGAGCGCCGGCTTCGATCGTGCGTCGCAACCGGGGGCGTACCAGGTCAGTTCCTACACGCAGACCGAGTCGACGGTGCAGGCCGTCGACCTCGCGCTCGCGACGCTCGAACGGCTGCGGCGAGACGCGCTCGACGCCCCGACGCTCGCCTCGGCGAAGAGCTACCTGCTGGGACAGTTTCCGCCCACGCTCGAGACCAACGGACAGCTCGCCGGGCGGCTCGCCGATCTCCTGTTCTACGGGCTCGGCCCGGAGGACGTCGACGAGTATGCGCAGCGGGTCGCCGCGGTCGACGCGGCGGCAGTGCGCAGCGCGATCGAGCGGGCGTTCCCGAAGCCCGCGGACCTCGCGATCGTGCTGATCGGAGACGCGGACAGAATCCGCGCGCAGGTCGGCAAATACGGGCCCGTGACGGAAATGAAGATCACCGATCCGCACTTCGCGCCGCCCCGGACGTGAGTCGTTCGTACACGGCGCTGCTCGCCGGCGCCACCGGCCTGGTCGGTGGCGAGTGCCTGAAGCGACTGCTGCAGGAGGATCGCTACGGGCATGTCGTCGTGCTGACGCGACGCGACCCCGGCGCCGCCGCGAAGCACCGCAAGGTCGAGCAACTCGTCTGCGACTTTGCTCACCTCGACGCGGTGGCGCCGCAGCTGCGCGCCGACCACGTGTTCTGCGCGCTGGGCACGACGATCAGGCAGGCGGGTTCGCAGGGCCGCTTCCGTGAAGTCGACTTCGGGTACCCGAAGCGGCTCGCGGAGATCGCGCTGCGCAACGGCGCTACGCACTTCTCGCTCGTGAGCGCGCTCGGAGCCAGCCGCGCGTCGCCGTTCTTCTATTCCCGGGTCAAGGGCGAGCTCGAGGCGGCGTTGCGCGACATGCGGTGGCCCAGCCTGTGCCTGGTGCGGCCATCGGTGATCGCCGGTGACCGCGGCGAATCGCGGCCGTTCGAGCGCCTGGCGGAACACGCCCTGCGCTTCGCCCCCCGCACGTGGCGCCCGGTCCATGCACGCGACATCGCAGCCGCGATGGTCGGCACCGCGTTGCGCTCGCCGCCCGGCACGGTCGTGATCGAATCCCGCGGCATCCCGCGGTCTTGATGGTGGGGAAGGGAAGAGCAAACTTGGATTGCCAGCAACCCCGATCTTTCGCACAGTCGGCAGGGAGACTCCAATGGCGTCGATCAGTTCCGTTTGCAGGCTCGCACGCCCGATCGTTTGCGCATGCGCGCTGGTCGCGGTCGGCGCCGGGTCAGTGGCCCGCGCGGACGTCGTCACCTCCACCAACGAACGCACTGCCGAGATCGCGTCGAAGCTGACGCCGACGCCGTTCGCGGTGCGGGCCGTGGCGATCGCACAGGTCGCCGTGTTCGCTGCCGCGAACGCCGTCACGCAGAAGTACATCGACCCCTATGCGATTCCGGCCGACACGGGCGCCTCACTCGACGCCGCCGTTGCCGCGGCCAACCGCGGCGTCCTGCTGGAACTCGTGCCGAACGAGCGGGAGGCGATCGAAGCCGGTTACGCCGCTGCGATGCGCGCAGTGCCGGTCGGCCCCGCACGACAGCGGGGCATCACGCTCGGTGAGCGTGCGGCAAGTGCCGTGCTGGCCGCGCGTGCGGACGATGGCGCAGCGGCGCCGAACGCGTACCGACCGACCACGGCAGCCGGCGTCTATGCGCCGACGACGTTACCGGCGGTGCCGCACTGGGGCCAGCGCCGGCCCTGGTTCATGAGCAGCGGCCGGCAGTTCCGTCCACCGCCGCCGCCGGCCCTGGACACCGAGACCTGGGCGCGCGATTACAACGAGATCAGGATCATCGGTGCCCGCCAAAGCGAGAAGCGGACGGCTGAGCAGACCGCGAGTGCACGCTTCTGGGAAGCGACCGCGCCGGTCGTGTACTGGCACGTCGTGCGTTCGATCGCAGCACAGTCCGGCCGCGACGTCACGGCCAACGCACGCCTGCTGGCGGTCGCGGCCATGGCGATGGACGATGCACTGATCGCGGTGTTCGACGCGAAGTACTTCTACAACTTCTGGCGACCGATCACAGCCATTCGCAACGGCGACCTCGACGGCAACGACGCGACCACGCGCGATCCCGAATGGATGCCGTTGATCGACACTCCGATGCATCCCGAATATCCGTGCGCCCATTGCATTCTGGCCTCGTCGCTGGCCACCGTTCTCGAGACCGAGGTAGGCGATGCGCCCATGCCACAGCTCAACTCGATCAGCCCCCTCGCGCCGGACCTCAAGCGATCCTGGCGCACGATCGCGGAGTTCGCTCGCGACGTGTCCGAGGCGCGCATCTGCGACGGTGTGCATTTCCGCAACTCCACGGAGGTCGCCACGGCCATGGGTCGCAAGATCGGTTCGCTGGCCGTCGAGCGCGCCGCGCAGCGGAAACAAGCGACACGCTGAAGTCATGGCGCCGGGCCCGGACTCGACGGGGACATGCGCCATCCTCGGCGCAGCGGCAGCAGCGCGATCAGGCGTGGCGTTACGCTGGCCGGCCCTGGACATGACGTCGACGCCGCGGCGTATGTTCGGTCACTAACCGCGCAGTAACATCCCGGCGAAGGCATGGGGGCACACCGTGGCGCGCATCGCAGTCGGCGGGTTCCAGCACGAGACCAACACGTTCTCGCCGCGTCTCGCGACCCTCGTCGACTTCGAGACGCCGGACGCCTGGCCCGGGCTCACGCGCGGGCCCGCGCTGTTCGAGGCGATCGCGGGCATCAACCTGCCGGCCGCCGGCTTCGTCGCCGAGGCGCGCAGCCTGCGCCACACGCTCCTGCCGCTGACGTGGTGCTCGGCGCAGCCGTCGGGCCGCGTCACGCAGCAGGCGTTCGAGCATATCGCGGACCTGCTCTGCGCAGACCTGCGCGCGGCCGGCTCGCTTGATGCGGTCTACCTCGACCTGCACGGCGCCATGGTGGCCGAGCACGTCGACGACGCCGATGGCGAGGTGCTGCGACGCGTGCGCGCCGTGGTGGGGCCCGACGTGCCGGTCGTTGCGAGTCTCGATTATCACGCCAACGTCTCGGCCTGCATGACGCAGCAGGCGACCGTGCTCGTCGCCTACCAGACCTATCCCCACGTCGACATGGCCGAGTGCGGCGGGCGCGCCGCTCGTTGCCTGCACGACCTGCTCGGCAAGCCGCGGCCCGCCATCGCGTTCGAACCGCTCGATTTCCTGGTCCCGCTCACTTCGCAGTCGACGCTCGCGCAGCCGATGCGGGACATCGCCGCGATGGCGGCGCAGCTCGAACGTCGGCCGCTGCTGGCCGTCAACGTCGCGCCGGGCTTCCCCGCGGCCGACGTTCCGGAGTGCGGGCCGAGCGCCTACGCGTGCGGCTGGGACCCTGCCGCCGCGCGCGACGCGGTGTCTCGCCTCGTCGCAGCGCTGCGCGAACGCGAAGCCGAGTTTGCGCTCGAGCTGTATTCGGTGACGGAGGCCTGTCGACTGGCGCAGTCGGCAATGGCGCCGCGCGGCCGGCCGCTCGTATTGGCCGACACGCAGGACAACCCGGGGGCGGGGGGCAACGCCGACACGACGACGCTGTTGAAGGCCCTGGTCGCGGCGCGCCTGAGGGAAGTGCTCGCGGGCGTCTACTGCGACCCGCAGGCGGCGGCGCGCGCCCACGAGGCGGGCGTCGGTGCGCGGATCGACCTCGAACTCGGCGGACGCTCCGGTCCGCCGGGCGAGACGCCACTCGCCGCGCGGTTCGACGTGGTGGCCCTCGGCGACGGCCGCTTCGTCGGCACGGGGCCGTTCTACCGCGGCGGTCGTTTCGATCTCGGCCCGATGGCGTTGCTGCGCATCGACGACGTCCACGTCGTCGTCGCCAGCCGCAAGCAGCAGGCGGCCGACCAGGCCATGTTCCGCCACCTCGGCGCCGATCCCGGCGACTTCGCGGTGCTCGCGCTCAAGAGTTCCGTGCACTTCCGCGCCGACTTCGGCGCCATCGCGAGCCGCATCGTCGTGGTCGAGGCGCCCGGCCCGAACGTCGCGGACCCGGCGAAACTGCCGTTCACGCGACTGCGGCCCGGCATGCGCACGCGTCCGCGTCGAGGCTGATGCGGCGGGCATCCGTCACCTGCGATCGCAGTACACTGGTCCCGGTCCGAAGGAGAATCCTGATGCGCAGAATCCTGGTGGCGATCGACGGCTCGGACGCTGCGCTGCGGGCGCTCGACTACGCCGTGACGCAGGCGCGGTGCGAGCCCGCGGCGGCGCTCCACGTCCTGAACGTCCAGCCGGCGTTGAGCAACTACACGATGCCGGAGATCTACGTGACCGCGGAGCGCATCCGTGAAGTGGCGGCCACGCGCGCACGCGCCATCCTCGATGCAGCCGCCGCACGACTGAAGGCTCACGGCTGCCGTTTCGAACTCGAGCAGGTCGAAGGCGATCCGGCGGAGACGATCGCGCGCCGGGCCTCGGAACTCGGCTGTGAATCGATCACCATGGGCACGCACGGGCTGACCTCGATCGGGATCCTGTTCATGGGCTCCGTGGCGCAGAAGGTCGTGCACTACGCCGAGGTGCCGGTCACGCTCGTGAAATAGCGCGCAGGGAGCCTCAGGGGGCGCTCTTCACGTAGACGTGCTCCGGCAGCCAGAGCGCGATCTCGGGATAGATGATCACGAGCACGAGCCCCACGATCATGATCAGCACGAACGGAACGATCGACCGGTAGATGTCGATCAACGTGACTTCCTTGGGCGCCATGGCCCGCATCAGGAACAGGTTGTACCCGAACGGCGGCGTGACGTAGGCGATCTGGCAGGTGATCGTGTACAGGATGCCGTACCAGATCGGGTTGAACCCGAGCGCGATCACCAGGGGAACGTAGAGCGGCGCCACGATGATCAGCATCGCGGTGTCGTCGAGGAACGTGCCCATCACGATGTAGGTGAGCTGCATCAGCACCAGCACCTGCCAGGGTTCGAGGCCCCACTTCTCCAGGAACAGCACCTCGATCGCCCGCACGGCCCCGAGGCCGTCGAACACGGCGCCGAAGGCGAGCGCCGCCAGGATGATCCACATGAACATGGCGCTGACGGCCAGGCTCTTCCTGAGCGTGTCCTGCATGACCTGCCACGTGATGCGGCGCTTGTACGCGGCGACCAGTGTCGCCGCCAGGGCGCCGACCGCCGAGGACTCGACCATGCTGGTGACGCCCATCACGAACAGGCCCGTCATCGAGAAGATGATCAGCAGCGGCAGCACGCCGGCCCGCAGCAGCCGGATCTTCTCCCCCCAGGTGATCTGCTCCCGCTCCTCGCGCGGCAGCGGCGGGCCCAGGTGCGGCTGCAGGTGGCAGCGGATCACGATGTAGACGATGAACAACGCGGCGAGCAGCAGGCCCGGCCCGACCCCGGCCAGCCAGAGCTGGCCCACCGGCTGGCGCGCGATCATGCCGTAGAGCACCAGCACGACGCTCGGCGGGAGCATGATGCCGAGCGTGCTGCCGGCCTGGATGACGCCGGTCACCATGATCTTGTCGTAGCCGCGCTTGAGCAATTCCGGCATCGCGATCGTGGCGCCGATCGCCATGCCCGCGACGCTGAGGCCGTTCATGGCCGAGATCGCGACCATCAGCAGGATCGTGCCGACCGCGAGTCCGCCGCGCATCGGACCGGTCCACACGTGGAACATCCGGTAGAGGTCGCTCGCGATGCCCGACTCCGACAGCATGTAGCCCATGTAGACGAACATGGGCAGCGTGAGCATCGGGTACCAGTTGAGCAGCGTGATCGTCGAGGCGAACGGCATTTCGACGGCGCCTTCGCCCCACAGCGCGAGCGCGAAGACGGCGGCCACGAACCCGATCGCACCGAACACCCGCTGCCCCGTGAGCAGCAGGAGCATGAACGTCGAGAACATCAGGACGGCGATCGCCTCGTAGCTCATGCGATCTCCCGGCCC
>DASSJN010000028.1:0-5852 GCA_035691185.1 Steroidobacteraceae bacterium | reverse complement strand
ACGGGCGCGACCGACGTTCCCTTGCTCGTTGATGCGGATACGGGTTGGGGCGCTGCATTCAACATTTCTCGAACAAGTCACGAGCTCGTGAAGGCCGGCGCTGCGGGCATGCATCTCGAGGATCAGGTGCAGGCCAAGCGTTGCGGTCACCGCCCGGGCAAGGCGCTGGTCGGCGCCGACGAAATGGCCGACCGCATCAAGGCCGCGGTGGACGGGCGCACCGACGACCAGTTCGTGATCATGGCGCGCACCGACGCCCACGCGGTCGAAGGCCAGCAGGCGGCGATCGACCGCGCGCTGAAGTACGTCGAGGCCGGCGCCGACATGATCTTCGCCGAGGCGCTCACCACGCTCGACGAGTACCGCCAGTTCACTTCCGCCGTGCAGGTGCCCGTGCTCGCGAACATCACCGAGTTCGGCAAGACGCCGCTGTTCAGCGTGCAGGAACTGGCGGGCGCCGGCGTGCAGCTCGTGCTCTATCCGCTCTCCGCATTTCGCGCAATGTCGAAGGCGGCCGAGATGGTCTACGGTGCCTTGCGCCAGGAAGGCACGCAGAAGGGCGTACTCGACCGCATGCAGACGCGCACGGAGCTCTACGAGGTGCTCGGCTACCACGAGTACGAGCGCAAGCTCGACGAGCTCTTCGCACGCGAAGCGGACACCGACCAGCCCAGGACGAGAGCGAACCCATGAGCAGCAGCAGTAACGAAACCCCCGCCGTCGGCTTCAAGCCGAAGAAGTCCGTCGCACTGTCCGGCGTCACCGCCGGCAACACGGCGCTGTGCACCGTCGGTCGCAGCGGCAACGACCTGCATTACCGCGGCTACGACATCCTGCAACTCGCCGACGGCTGCGAGTTCGAGGAAGTCGCCTACCTGCTGATCCACGGCAAGCTGCCGAACGCCGCCGAGCTCAAGGGCTACAAGGAAAAGCTGAGGCGGTTGCGCGGCCTGCCCGGGCCGGTGCGCCACGCGCTCGAGGCGCTGCCGGCCGCCAGCCACCCGATGGACGTGCTGCGCACGGGTACCTCGGTGCTCGGCTGCTCACTGCCCGAGAAGGACGACCACAACACCGCCGGCGCGCGCGACATCGCCGACCGGCTGATCGCGAGCCTCGGCTCGATGCTCTGCTACTGGTACCACTACAGTCACTCCGGGCTGCGCATCACGGTGGAGACCGACGACGATTCGATCGGCGGCCATTTTCTGCACCTGCTGCACCGTCGACAGCCGCCGCCGACGTGGGTCAAGGCGATGCACGTGTCGCTGAACCTCTACGCCGAGCACGAGTTCAACGCCTCGACGTTCGCCGCTCGCGTGATCGCGGGCACCGGCTCCGACATCTACTCCTGCATCACCGGTGCGATCGGCGCGCTGCGCGGGCCGAAGCACGGCGGCGCGAACGAAGTCGCCTTCGAGATACAGAAGCGCTACGAGACGCCGGACGAGGCGGAAGCGGACATCCGCGCGCGCGTCGAGCGCAAGGAAGTCATCATCGGCTTCGGCCACCCGGTCTACACCATCAGCGATCCGCGCAACAAGGTGATCAAGGAAGTCGCGCGCAACCTTTCGCTGGAGGCGGGCGACATGAAGATGTTCCACATCGCCGAGCGCCTCGAGAGCGTGATGTGGGACGTCAAGAAGATGTTCCCGAACCTCGACTGGTTCAGTGCCGTCTCCTATCACGTGATGGGCGTGCCGACCGCGATGTTCACGCCGCTGTTCGTGATCTCGCGCACGACGGGCTGGAGCGCGCACGTGATCGAGCAGCGCATCGACGGCAAGATCATCCGCCCCAGCGCGAATTACACGGGGCCGGAAGATCGGGCGTTCGTGCCGATCGAGAAGCGCTGAGGAAGTGTCCAGCGGATAGTGTCCAGTGTCTAGTAAGAGCGTCCGCGTCGCGGGCGTCTCGTTCTATTCGCTGCCACCGTCGATGGATGCTCCGTTCCGACTAACCGCTAGACACTGAACACTAGACACTTCTCCATTGAACACACTGCACCGTAAACCGCTGCCCGGCACGTCCCTCGACTACTTCGACGCGCGCGAGGCCGTAGAAGCGCTGCAAACCGGTGCGTGGGAGCGGTTGCCGTACACGGCACGCGTGCACGCCGAGAACATCGTGCGCAAGGCCGACCCGGCGATCGTCGACGAGTGTCTGCGGCAGATCGTCGAGGTCAAGCGCGAACGCGACTTCCCGTGGTTCCCGGCCCGCGTGGTGTGCCACGACATCCTCGGCCAGACCGCGCTCGTCGATCTCGCCGGCCTGCGCGATGCCATCGCCGAGCAGGGCGGCGACCCGGCGAAGGTGAACCCGGTCGTGCCGGTGCAGCTGATCGTCGACCACTCGCTCGCCGTCGAGTGCGGCGGCGACGACCCGGACGCGTTCGCGAAGAACCGCGCCATCGAGGACCGGCGCAACGAGGACCGGTTCCACTTCATCGACTGGACCAGTCGCGCGTTCGACAACGTCGACGTGATTCCGGCCGGCAACGGCATCATGCACCAGATCAACCTGGAGAAGATGTCGCCCGTCATCCAGGCGGTCGACGGCGTCGCGTTCCCCGACACCTGCGTCGGCACCGACAGTCACACGCCGCACGTCGACGCGCTCGGCGTCATCGCGGTCGGGGTCGGCGGCCTCGAAGCTGAGAACGTCATGCTCGGCCGCGCATCCTGGATGCGGCTGCCGGAAATCGTCGGCGTCGAACTCGGCGGCAAGCGACAGCCGGGGATCACGGCGACGGACATCGTGCTCGCGCTGACCGAGTTCCTGCGCAAGTCGAAGGTCGTGGGCAGCTATCTCGAGTTCTACGGCGCAGGCGCCCGCTCGCTGACCCTCGGCGACCGCGCGACGATTTCCAACATGGCGCCCGAATACGGCGCGACCGCCGCGCTGTTCGCAATCGACGAACAGACGCTTGCATATCTCAGGCTGACCGGCCGCGATCCGGAGCAGGTGAAGCTCGTCGAGACGTACGCCAGGGCGGCGGGTCTCTGGGCGGACAGCCTCGAGGGCGCCGTCTACGAGCGCGTGCTGCGGTTCGACCTGTCGTCGGTGGTGCGCAACGTGGCCGGGCCGTCCAATCCTCACGCGCGGGTCGCGACGAGCGACCTCGCGGCCAAGGGGATCGCGGCCACGTGGGAGCAGGTTCCCGGACAGATGCCCGACGGCGCCGTGATCATCGCGGCGATCACGAGCTGCACCAATACGTCCAACCCGCGGAACGTGATCGCGGCGGGACTGCTCGCGCGCAACGCGAACCGGCACGGCCTCACGCGCAAACCGTGGGTGAAGACGTCGCTCGCGCCGGGCTCGAAGACCGTGGCGCTGTACCTCGAGGAAGCAGGCCTCAAGACCGAACTCGAGAAGCTCGGCTTCGGCATCGTCGCGTTCGCCTGCACGACCTGCAACGGCATGTCGGGCGCGCTGGACCCGAAGATCCAGCAGGAGATCGTCGAGCGCGACCTCTACGCGACCGCGGTGCTGTCTGGCAATCGCAATTTCGATGGCCGTATCCACCCGTACGCAAAGCAGGCCTTCCTCGCGTCGCCGCCGCTCGTCGTGGCCTACGCGATCGCGGGCACGGTGCGGTTCGACATCGAACGCGACGCATTCGGTGTGGACGCCGCCGGCAAGCCGATCACGCTCGAGGACCTCTGGCCGACCGACGCGGAGATCGACGCACTCGTGGCGCAGGCCGTCAGGCCCGAACAGTTCCGCAAGGTCTACACCCCGATGTTCGAGGGACGCAGCCGGTCTGCCGCGAAGGTGAGCCCGCTGTACGACTGGCGACCGATGTCGACGTACATCCGTCGCCCGCCGTACTGGGAAGGCGCGCTCGCCGGCGAACGCACGCTCGCCGGGCTGCGGCCGCTCGCGGTGCTCGGCGACAACATCACGACCGACCACCTGTCGCCGTCGAACGCGATTCTGCGCGACAGCGCGGCCGGGGACTACCTCGCGAAAATGGGGTTGCCGGAGGAGGACTTCAATTCCTATGCGACGCATCGCGGCGACCATCTCACGGCGCAGCGCGCCACCTTCGCGAACCCGCAGCTCGTGAACGAGATGGCGGTGGTCGACGGCAAGGTGAGGAAAGGGTCGCTCGCACGCGTCGAACCCGGCGGCACCGTGATGCGCATGTGGGAAGCCATCGAAACCTACATGGACCGCAAGCAGCCGCTGATCATCGTCGCCGGCGCGGACTACGGCCAGGGCTCCTCGCGGGACTGGGCGGCGAAGGGCGTGCGTCTCGCCGGTGTCGAGGCAATCGTCGCCGAGGGCTTCGAGCGCATCCACCGCACGAACCTGATCGGCATGGGCGTGCTGCCGCTCGAGTTCAGGCCGGGCGTCAACCGCAAGACCCTGGCGCTCGACGGGACCGAGACCTACGACGTCGTCGGCGAGCGCAGCCCGCGCGCAGACCTGACACTCGTGGTCCATCGGCGCAACGGCGAGCATGTGAACGTGCCGGTCACCTGTCGGCTCGACACGGCCGAGGAGGTGTCCATCTACGAGGCAGGCGGCGTGCTGCAGCGCTTCGCGAAAGACTTCCTCGAATCCACCTCTCCCAACACGTTGGGAGAGGTCGGCCGCGAGGCCGGGTGAGGGCTGGTTTCGTTCGTGAGGATCGCATCCGACATGTCTTCCGCTCCTCAAATCAAAATCCCCGCCACCTACATGCGCGGCGGCACCAGCAAGGGCGTCTTCTTCCGCCTGCAGGATCTGCCCGAGCGCGCACAGTCGCCGGGTGACGCGCGCGACCATCTGCTGCTGCGCGTGATCGGGAGCCCCGACCCGTACGGCAAGCAGATCGACGGCATGGGCGGCGCGACGTCGAGCACCAGCAAGACCGTCATTCTCTCGAAGAGCGTTCGGCCCGGACATGACGTCGATTACCTGTTCGGCCAGGTCTCGATCGAGAAGGCGTTCGTCGACTGGAGCGGCAACTGCGGCAACCTCTCGGCCGCGGTCGGCCCGTTCGCGATCGCAAACGGTCTCGTGGATCCGGGTCGTGTGCCGAACGACGGGCTGTGCACCGTGCGCATCTGGCAGGCCAACATCGGCAAGACCATCGTCGCGCACGTGCCCATCACGGACGGCGCCGTGCAGGAAACGGGCGACTTCGAGCTCGACGGCGTCACGTTCCCGGCGGCCGAGGTACAGGTCGAGTTCCTCGATCCGGCCGACGAAGGCGAGGGCGACGCGGGCGGCGGTTCGATGTTCCCGACCGGGAATCTGATCGACGACCTCGAGGTGCCGGGCGTCGGCACGCTCGAGGCGACGATGATCAACGCGGGCATCCCGACCGTGTTCGTGAACGCCGATGCGATCGGCTACACGGGTACCGAGCTGCAGGACGCCATCAACAGCGACGGCAAGGCGCTCGCCATGTTCGAAACCATCCGCTCGTATGGCGCGCTGCGCATGGGGCTCGTGCAGCAAGTCGACGAATGCGCCAAGCGCCAGCACACGCCGAAGGTCGCGTTCGTCGCGCCGCCGCAGGGCTACGTCGCCTCGAGCGGCAAGAAGATCGCCGCCGGTGACGTCGACCTGCTGGTGCGCGCGCTCTCCATGGGCAAGCTGCACCACGCGATGATGGGCACGGCCGCGGTCGCGATCGGCACGGCCGCCGCGATTCCCGGCACGCTCGTGAACCTCGCGGCCGGTGGCGGCGCGCGCAATGCGGTGCGTTTCGGCCATCCCTCCGGCACGCTGCGGGTCGGCGCCGAGGCCAGGCAGGTTGACGGCGCATGGACCGTGACCAAGGCGATCATGAGCCGCAGCGCGCGCGTGCTGATGGAAGGCTGGGTGCGCGTGCCGGACGACGCGCTCTGATTTATCGA
>DASSJN010000027.1:0-3105 GCA_035691185.1 Steroidobacteraceae bacterium | reverse complement strand
CGACGCGCGACGAGCGGATCGACCTGCTGCGTCGGGCGCACTGGAACCTGTTCTCGGTCCACGCCGACGACGTGATCGTCGACCTGCTCACGGATTCCGGCACTAGCGCGATGAGCGCGGAGCAGTGGGGCGCGCTCATGCGTGGCGACGAGTCGTATGCCGGCTCGCCGTCGTTCTACCGCTTCGA
This sequence comes from Steroidobacteraceae bacterium, assembly GCA_035691185.1. Taxonomy (GTDB): domain Bacteria; phylum Pseudomonadota; class Gammaproteobacteria; order Steroidobacterales; family Steroidobacteraceae; genus RPQJ01. The sequence goes on along the minus strand of DASSJN010000027.1, from coordinate 2,918 downwards.
GTCGGCCGTGCGCGAGTTGATGCCGTACCGGCACGTGATTCCGACGCACCAGGGGCGCGCCGCGGAAGCGATCCTGTTCTCGATCATGGGTGGCGACGGGCGGATCGTGCCGTCCAACACGCACTTCGACACGACGCGAGGCAACATCGAGGCGACGGGCGCCGAGGCCGTGGATCTCGTGATCGACGAGGCGCACGACCCGGCGTGCCTGCACCCGTTCAAGGGCAACCTCGACGTCGCGCGGCTCGAGGTCCTGCTGCAGCGCTCGGGCGACCGCGTGCCGCTGGTGATGCTGACGCTCACCAACAACGCGGGCGGCGGCCAGCCGGTGAGCCTCGAGAACGTGCGCGCCGTGGCCGAGGTGGTGCATCGCCACGGCAAGCCGCTCTTCATCGATGGCTGCCGCTTCGCCGAGAACGCCTGGTTCATCAAGTGCCGTGAGCCGGGCCAGCAGTCACGGCCGGTCGTCGACATCGTGCGCGATGTCTTCGCCGCGGCCGACGGCATGACGATGAGCGCGAAGAAGGACGCATTCGCCAACATTGGCGGCTGGCTCGCGCTGAACGACGACGCACTCGCGGCCGCGGCGCGCAACCGCCTGATCCTGACCGAAGGGTTTCCCACGTATGGCGGGCTCGCGGGACGGGACCTCGACGCGATCGCGGTCGGGCTGCGCGAGATCGTCGACGAGCAGTACCTGCGCTATCGCGTGCGCACGAACGAATACATCGGCGAGAAACTCACGGCGCTCGGCGTGCCGATCGTGCAGCCGGTCGGCGGCCACGCGGTTTTCGTCGACGCGCGTCGCTTCCTGCCGCACATTCCGCCGCTCGAATACCCCGGGCAGGCGCTGGCCGTGACCCTGTACGAACTGGGCGGGATCCGTGCCTGCGAGATCGGCACCGTCATGTTCGGGCTGCGCCCCGACGGCACGGAGAGTCCCGCCGAGGCGGAACTCGTGCGGCTCGCGATGCCGCGTCGAGTGTACACGCAGTCGCACGCCGACTACGTCGTGGAAGTGTTCGAGGAAGTCGCGCGCGTGCGCGAGAGCCTGCGGGGCTTCCGGATCGTGCAGCAGCCGCGGCAGCTGCGTCACTTCACGGCGTGGTTCGAGCCGATTTAGAGGTCCATCTGCATCAGGAACGCCGTGCGGAGCTGCGTTTCGACCTCGCCGACGTACCGAAAACCACAGGCATCGTAGACTGCTCGCGCCGCCGGATTCGCGACGACCCACAGCCGCGAGGCACCCAGGTCGATAGCCAGGCTTCTCGCCCTCGCGACGAGTTCACGGCCCACGCCGCGGCGCCAGTGCGAGGGATCCACGAACAGGCCGTCCAGGTCGGCGTCGCCGTCGCCGCGCGACAACACGACTGCAAACCCGACGGCTGTTGCGCCGGACTCGGCCACCACGGCATGCCTCGGCGTGACGTGGTCCGGCGGCAAGTCGATGAGGCCGGGATCGGCCAGCAGGGCCGCTCGATCCTCGTCGATCGCCAGCGAGCTTCGGCGCTGCAAGGCCTCGAGCAACGGCCGGTCCTCGGGCCGCGCAGGCCGGTACGAATAGGACGAACGCATGCAGAGACCGGGTTCGAGCCCTGGCCCGCCGGCCCGCCTCATCTGCCCATGAGGAACCGGTCGCAGGCAGTCGCCGCACCGCGGCCCTCATTGATCGCCCAGACGACGAGGCTCTGGCCGCGACGGCAGTCGCCCGCCGCGAACACACCTTTGAGGTTGGTCGCGTACTTGCCGTATTCGGCCTGCACGTTGCTGCGCGTGTCGCAGGCAACGCCGAGCTCCTTCAGCAACGGTTGCTCGGGCCCCAGGAAACCCATCGCCAGCAGCGCGAGCTGTGCGGGGCGCACCTGCTCGGTGCCCGGCACCTCGACCGGCGCGAATGCCCCCTTCGCATTCCGCTCCCACCGGACTTCGACCGTGACGAGCGATTCGAGCTGGCCCGGCGCATTGCCGACGAACTTCTTGACCGTCGTCAGGTAGACGCGCGGGTCGTCGCCGTACCGGGCGGCGGCTTCCTCCTGGCCGTAGTCCAGCTTGTAGACCTTCGGCCATTCCGGCCACGGGTTGTCCGCGGCACGGTCGACCGGCGGGCGCGGCATGATCTCGATCTGCGTCACGCTCCTGCAGCCGTGGCGCAGCGCGGTGCCCACGCAGTCGGTGCCCGTGTCGCCGCCGCCGATCACGACGACGTCTTTGCCGCGCGCATGGATGGACGAGTGGTCGGCGCCGCCGTTCAGCAGCGAACGCGTGCTGGCGGTGAGGTAGTCCATTGCGAAATGCACGCCGCGGAGGTCACGGCCCTCGACGGCGAGGTCGCGTGGCTGCGTGGCACCCGTGCAGACCACGGTCGCGTCGAAGTCGCGCAGCAGCAGTTGCGCCTCGACGTTCTCGCCGACGTCGGCATTGCAGAGGAACTTGATGCCCTCGGCCTCGAGCAACCGGATGCGCCGTTCGACGACCTCGCGCTTGTCGAGCTTCATGTTCGGGATGCCGTACATGAGCAGGCCGCCGGGACGGTCCTCGCGCTCGAGCACCGTGACGAGATGGCCGGCACGGTTCAGCTGCTGTGCTGCCGCGAGCCCCGCCGGACCGGAGCCGATCACTGCCACTTTCTTGCCGGTCCTGGAGGCGGGTGGCTCGGGCACGACCCAGCCCTCGTCCCAGCCGCGGTCGATGATCTCGGCTTCGATGTTCTTGATCGTGACCGGCGGCTCGTCGATGCCGAGCACGCACGAGCCTTCGCACGGCGCCGGGCAGACCCGGCCCGTGAACTCGGGGAAGTTGTTCGTCATGTGCAGGCGGTCGAGTGCTTCGCGCCAGAGCCCGCGGTAGACGAGATCGTTCCACTCCGGGATCACGTTGTTGACCGGGCAGCCGCTCGCCATGCCGCTGATCAGCTTGCC
>DASSJN010000026.1:0-2504 GCA_035691185.1 Steroidobacteraceae bacterium | reverse complement strand
GACGTCGCCGACGCCTACAGCTACATGGCCGAGTACCACCTGATGGGCGGCGACCTGCTGCTCGCCATCAACCAGCTCGAACTCGCGCTGTCCGTGCCGAACATCACCTCGCAGCAGCGTTCGAAGTTCGTGGCCCGGCTGCAGGAACTCCGCGAGTGGCTGCCGAAGGAGCGCACGCGCCAGAAGCCGCCCGCCGAACAGACGCCGCAGGGCAGCAGGTAGCCATCGAGCGCTGGGCGTCCGCCGCGCGATCGGTACAATCGCGCCCCTGCGTCGTAGTCGACGGCCGCGGGCCGTCCCTCGAGGGAAAGCATCCAATGGTCTGGCACATCTTCCGCGGCTCGCCGCGTTCCAACGTCCGTTGCGTACCGCCGCTGGTCGTGATGCTCACGATCGCGCTCGGTGGCTGCGCGACCACGGGCTCCGGCAGCGCACCGGACGAGGCGGCGCCACGCGAGAAGAACCGGGACCCGATCGAAGGGTTCAACCGCGGTGTCTACAAGTTCAACGATGCGCTCGACCGGCACGCGTTGCGTCCCGTCGCCGTCGCCTACCACGAGCACACGCCGTCATGGCTGCAGAAAGGCGTCGGCAACTTCTTCACGAACCTGTTCTACCCGAGCACCATTGCGAACCAGTTCCTGCAGGGCAAGGTCAAGGAAGGCGCGCAGGACATCGCGCGCTTCGTGATCAACACGACGCTCGGCTGGGGTGGAATCTTCGACGTGGCCACGGGTGCGGAGCTCCCCGTGCACGACGAGGACTCGGGCCAGACGCTCGGGCGCTGGGGCGTGCCGCCGGGCCCCTACCTGATGTTGCCGTTGCTGGGGCCTGCGACGCTGCGCGACGCGCCCGCCCGGTACGCAGACGACTTCGCCCAGCCCTTCCGCTGGTACGACGCCGGCAACGAGCGCTGGTTTTCGCTCGCTCTGCACCTGGTGGACAAGCGTGCGGGGCTGCTGCAGGTCGATCGCCTCGTGAACGAAGCCTACGATCCGTATGCATTCGTGCGCGACGCCTACCTGCAGCGGCGCCAGTACGCCGTCTATGACGGCAATCCGCCCGAGGAGGCGCTCGAAGATGACGGCGACTGGGCCGAGGAAGCGCTGCGAGAGGACGAAGAAAGTGAATAGTGACTAGTCACTTTCCGTCCGTGAGCAGGTCGTCCAGGTCGCTGATGCGCGCCACCGCCAGAATCTGCGCGGGTATGCCCTCGTAGTGGATCGTGCTCTTGCGCTTGCGTGCGGTGGCGAGCCACTCCACCAGCACCGCGAGACCGGCGCTGTCCGCTTCCGTCACCTTCGACAGGTCGATCGTGCAGGCCTGGCCGCGAGGAATCAGGTCCAGCCCCGCCTGGAGCGCCCGTGCAGCGCTGTCGTAACAGATCGCACCCCGGGCCTCGAGCCGGCCCGGGGAGGCTGCACTGATCTCGAATGCCGCCATCGCGCGCTCAGGGCTTCGCGGCAGTCGTCTTGCCGGCCGCCTTCAGGTTCGGATCCGGCTTGCCCGCGACATTCTGTGTCTCGAGGCGCTTGATGACCGCCTCGAGGCCTTCCTTCTCCGCCTGCGCGCCGAAGTCGGTGCGGTAGTTCTTCACGTACGAGATGCCCTCGATCGTGACGTCCCACGCCTTCCAGCCCTTCGGCGTCGCGCGCATGCTGTAGTTCACGGGCACCGGTGTGCCGTTGTCCCGCGTCACCTCCGTGCGCACGGTGGCCGAACCCGATGCGACGTCGCCGCGGAACGGCAGGATCTTCAGGCGGTCGGCGCTGAACTCGAGGATCGCGTCGCCATAGTTGCGCATCAGCGACTGGTAGAACGCGTCGATGAAGCGCTTGCGCTGGTCCTCCGTGGCCGTGCGCCAGTTCTTCCCCAGCACGAGTCGCGCCGCGTAGTCGACGTCGAAGTGGGGCAACAGGTACTTGTCGACCAGCCCGCGCAACTGCTTCTGGTCCTTGCTGTACACGGCGCGATTCGCGTCGAGGTCGCGCAGCAGGTCCTGCGAGACCTTCTGGATCAGTTCCTGCGGACCGGTGCCCGGCACCGGTGCGGCGGCCGCGGGTTTCGCCGTGGACTGCGCAGAGGTGACGGCCAGCGGTGCTGCGCCGAGCAGCGCGACCAGGACCAGGGAAAGGGGGATTCGCATGATCATGCGCATTCGATGCTCACTCCTGTGTGGCAGGGGCCGGCGCGGGCGCCGACGACTCCTTGCTCGCCGCGTTGAACAGGTACTTGCTGATCAGGTTCTCGAGGACGACTGCGTCCTGCACGAACTCGACCTTGTCGCCATCCCTGAAGTAGTCCTCCGAACCGCCAGGGGAGATCCCGACATACTGGCCACCGAGCAGCCCGGAGGTCAGGATGCTCGCGTCGCTGTCGTTCGGAATCTCGTCGTAACGGCCGTCGATACGCAAAGTGACCACGGCCTTGTAGAGTTTCTGGTCGTAGTGGATCTCCTCGACGCGGCCGACCGTGACGCCGGCCATCGAGACCGGCGCGCCCGC
>DASSJN010000025.1:0-6966 GCA_035691185.1 Steroidobacteraceae bacterium | reverse complement strand
CCTCGGCCGCGGCGCCATGCACGCGATCGCGATGGAGGGCGCGCTCAAGCTCAAGGAAATCTCGTACATCCACGCCGAGGCGTACGCTGCCGGCGAGTTGAAGCACGCCAGGGGCCTCGGACACGACAAGACGCTCGCGATCTGCAACGTCGCGACGAGCTCGATGGTCCGGCTAACCGAGATGGTGTTCCTGACGCGCGCCGGCGCGGAGATCGGCGTCGCGTCGACCAAGGCGTTCACGACGCAGCTCGCCGCGCTCAACATGCTGGTCATCGCCCTCGCGAAGTTCCACGGCGCGGACGCCGAGCGCGAGCGCGGGCTGGTCCAGAAGCTGTTGGGCATCCCGTCGCTGATCGAAGCGACGCTCAAGCTGGACCCGGTCATCAAGGAACTCGCCACGCGCTTCGTCGACAAGCAGCACGCGCTGTTCCTCGGCCGCGGCGCCATGCACGCGATCGCGATGGAGGGCGCGCTCAAGCTCAAGGAAATCTCGTACATCCACGCCGAGGCGTACGCTGCCGGCGAGTTGAAGCACGGGCCGCTCGCGCTCGTCGACAAGGACATGCCCGTCGTCACGGTGGCGCCGAACAACGACCTGCTGGAGAAGCTCAAGAGCAACCTGCAGGAAGTGCGCGCGCGCGGTGGCGAACTGATCGTGTTCGCCGACCCGGAAGCGGGGATGAAGGAATCGGACGGCGTGACCGTGATCGAGATGCCGCGGCACGTGAGCTACTTCCAGGCGCCGGCGGTGTACACGATTCCGCTGCAGCTGCTCGCGTATCACTGCGCGATCCTGAAGGGCACGGACGTGGATCAGCCGAGGAACCTGGCGAAGAGCGTGACCGTGGAATAGACGGCTCTGCCGGAAGAGGTCAGCGCACCCGACGATTCAATTTTCCACCGCGGTGCTATGCTCATGCGCCAGGGAGTCCACAACAACAACCTCGCAGGAGAGCAGTGATGTGCTACGAGGAGCGTTATTACTCGGAGTGGACACGCCGCACCGCGCACAAGCGCGAAGAACCCAGACCGGCAGCAGAACCGAGGAAGCCGGAAGTCGCGCCCGATCGCGAGCGCAGGCCGGCGGAGGCGCCGGTCCTGGAGCACGAGACCGCGACCGCCGTCGAATGATTCGGCGTCGACCCACGAAGTCCAAAGGCCCCGGTGACGGGGCCTTTTCTTGAGTCTGACCGCACGCACACACGATCACGCCTCTCACGGTGCGACGAGCACGTGCCAGCAACCCGGCGCGGCCTCCACGGCGCCACGCGGGGACGCGGCGAGCACGGCGGTCGGGTCGACCGCTGCGCCGTCGCGCACCTGCACGCGCAGCCGCGTCTGTGCGACACGGGCAACGGCCTGCACATTTCCCGGTCCGCCGAACGCTGCGGCCAGTGCGGCGTCCAGGTCGTCACCGGCCATCGCGGCCGCACCGGGTGTCGCGGCGCGAGCGGGCAACCGGGGCGGAGCCGTCGTCAGATCGTCGGTGCCCGCAGCCCGGACGTGTCGACGGATCTGTTCGGCGACCTGATCCGCGACCGGGCCCAGCACGACCTGCAGCGCCGTGGCCGACGGCCGCACGAGGCCGTGCGCGCCGAGTCGCCGCAGCGCCGGCTCGTCGACCCGCGCCTGGTCGACGACCTCGAGACGCAGTCGCGTCGTGCACGCATCGACCGAACGCAGGTTCGCCGCGCCGCCGAGCGCCTGCGCGAAGCCGGCACCCTTGTCGCCGACCGACTCCGCGGCGGCGTCCGTGCTCGTGGCCGTCGTGGCGTCGAGCGGTTCCCGGCCAGGCGTGCGCAGGTCGAGCCGAACGATCGCCCAGCGAAACAGGATGAAATACGCGAGGAAATACGCGGCGCCGACCGGGAGCAGCCACAGCGGCCGTTCGGCCAGCCGGAAGTTGAGCACGTAGTCGAACAACCCGGCCGAGAACCCGAAGCCGAGCCTGACCTCCAGCCAGTGCATCAGCACCATGGCCGCGCCGGTCAGCACTGCGTGCACGGCATACAGCACGGGCGCGAGGAACATGAACGCGAACTCGATCGGTTCCGTGACGCCGGTCAGGAACGAGGTCAGGGCCATCGAAAGCAGCAAGCCCCCGACCGCGCGGCGACGCTCAGGTCGCGCGGTGCTGTACATCGCCAGGCACGCGCCCGGCAGACCGAACATCATGACCGGAAAGAATCCCGCCATGAATCGCCCCGCCGTCGGGTCGCCGGCGAAGAACCGCTTCAAGTCCCCGGTGACGCCGCCGTAATCGCCGAGCAGGAACCACGCGATGTTGTTCAGGATGTGGTGCAGGCCGGTCACGATCAGCAGGCGGTTGAGCGCGCCGTACACGAACAGCCCGACACCGCCGGCCTCGAGCACCGCGTGGCTGGCCACGTCCATGCCGCGCTCCAGCACCGGCCAGCCGTAACCGAACGCCGCCGCCAGCAGCAGGCCCACGAACCCCGAGGCGATCGGCACGAAGCGACGGCCCGCGAAGAACGCGAGGTAGTCGGGCAGCCGGATGTCGCTGTAGCGGTTGTAGAGTCCCCCCGCGATCAGGCCCGAGAGGATGCCGACCGGCACGCTGAGCTTGGCGATTTCGCGCGCCTTCCAGCTGGCGACGGCGAGATCGCGTGCTGCGCCGTCGAAACCGGCCACCGAGCCGGGCGGTACGGCGAGCATCACTTCGACGCCCTTGGTCGTGACGACGTATCCGACGACCGCGGCGAGCCCGGCCGCGCCGTGGTTTTCGCGCGCGAAGCCCACGCCCACGCCGATTGCGAAGAGCAGCCCGAGATTCGAGAAGACGGCGTCGCCGGCCGCGGCCATCCACGCGATGTCGAGCAGGTCGGGTTGACCGAGCCGCAGCAGCAGGCCCGCGGCCGGCAGCACGGCGATCGGCAGCATCAGCGCGCGCCCGAGACGTTGCGCGCCTTCGAGGCGCGGCATTCGGAACTTCATGGCTGTGGTACCGCGGTGGAATCGTGGTGGGTGGCGCAAGCGGGCATCGCCGCGACGAGGCTGCGAACCTCGTCGGCGCTCGCGACCGACAGCGCCTGCCTGGCGAGCACACCGCACGCCTCCAGTTCGAGCGACGCGACGCGGGCCTTCACCGCAGGCAGGGCCGCGGTTGCGACGGACAGTTCCCGGACGCCCAGGCCGAGCAGGATCGGGATGGCTGCGTCGTCCATGGCGAGGCTGCCGCACACCGCGATGTCGCGACCGTGCACGCGCGCCGCTTCGCACACGTGCGCGATCAGTCGCAGCACGGCGGGATGCAGGCCGTCCAGGCGCGACGCGAGCGCCGGGTGCGTGCGGTCCATCGCCAGCGTGTATTGCGTCAGGTCGTTCGTGCCGATCGAGAAGAACTCGACGTGCCGCGCCAGCGTGTCGGCGAGCACGGCCGCCGCGGGAGTTTCGATCATCGCGCCGAGTGCGGCCGGTGCGGCGCGCCGCATCGGGGCCGAGCAGGCTTCGAGTTCGGCGCGGACGCGCGCGACTTCGCTCGCCTCGGTGATCATCGGCAGCAGGATCCGGCATTGGCCCGCCGGTTCCACGCGCAGGATCGCGCGCAGTTGCTCGCGCAGCAGTTCCGGTCGATACAAGCTCGCGCGGACGCCACGCAGGCCGAGCGCGGGATTGTCCTCCGCCGGCATGGGCAGGTAGGCGAGTGGTTTGTCGCCGCCGACATCCAGCGTCCGGATCGTGAGCGGACGCCCGCCCAGGCGTGTCGCCGTCTCCTGGTACACGGCGAACTGCTCGTCCTCGCCGGGCGCGGTGCGTCGGTCCAGGAACAGGAATTCGCTGCGCAACAGGCCGCAGCCTTCGGCGCCGAGTTCGACCGCCCGCGTCGCCTCCGCCGGCGTGCCCAGGTTGGCGTACACGTGCACACGTGTGCCGTCGGCCGTTCGGCCTGCGCGCCGCGCGACTGCGCGCTCGCGCTCACGCCGGAGGCGTTCGCCGGCGATGCTCTGCGCGGCCCGCGCACGCATCGTCGCATCCGGCGCGATGTGCAGGACGCCGGCGTGCGCATCGAGCAGCACGATCGTCCCTTCGGGCAAGCGCTCGATCCCGGCCCCGGCGGCAACCAGCATCGGCAGGCCGATCGAGCCCGCCAGGATCGCCACGTGCGAGGTCGGGCCGCCGGCCGCCGTGCACAACCCGCCGAGACGGGCGGCATCGAGCGCCGTGAATTGCGACAGCAGGACGTCGTTCGCCAGCACGATGGCGTCCTGCGGCACGCTGCCGTCTTCGACGGTCGTGCAAGCGAGCCCCAGCGCGGTGAGCACCTGGTTCTCGAGGTCGCGCAGGTCGGCGGCGCGCTCGCGCAGGTACGCATCGTCGAGGCGCTCCAGCGCTCGCACCTGGGCAGCGGTCGCCGCGCGCCAGGCGTGGCCGGCGCTGAGCCCTTGCTCGATCTCGTGCTCGGCAACGCGGATCAGCTCCGGGTCGTCGAGCAGCAGTTCGTGTGCCGCGGCGAGCTCCTGCCGCGCGCGCTCCGCGCCCTGGGCCTGCTGCGCCAGCCGGCTGCGGACCGTGCGCAGCGCATCGCGCAGGGCGGCCGCTTCGAACATCGCGCCGCGGCCGACGGCGGGCACATCGAACGCTGCGGCTCGCAGCCAATGAACCGGCCCGAGCGCGAGTCCAGGGCTCGCGACGACCGCGCGCACCGCGGCGCCGACCCTCCCGCCCGATGCGGCTTGATCGGTCACGACACCCTGCTCGCTCGACGGCACCCGGCCTGTAGCACCCGTCGTCGGCGCGGTCTCCTCGACCGTCGCCAGGATGCCTGCAATCGCGTCGAGCAGGCGTTCCGCATCCGGCCCTTCGGCGCGGATCGCAAGTTCATCGCCATGGCGGGCGCCGAGCAGCATCAGCGCGCTGATGCTGCGCGCATCCGCGCGGGCGCCATGCCGGACCAGGTGCGCCGACGACGCATCGGCGCCGCGCGCGAGCTGCGCGATGCGAGCCGCAGGTCGGGCGTGCAGGCCATGTGCGAGCGCAACGATCGCCTTGCGCTCCCGGGCCGACGCCGCGTGCTGCCCGGTGGCACTGCGGCCGGGCGTCTGCCCGGCCTCGTGCCGGTGCCCACGTGCGACGACCTGGCCCGCGCGCACGGCGGTGCCTTCGGCCAGCAGCTCGATGCGATGGCCGTCACCCAGCAGCACGACCGGCGTGAGCAGGCTCTTCGCACGTTGCGCGAGGCTGTCCAGGTCCAGCTTCAGCAACGGGTCGCCGGCGCGAACCGTCGCGCCGACCTGCACCAGCGCTTCGAACCCCTCGCCGCGCAGGCCGACCGTGTCGATGCCGACATGGACCAGCACTTCACTGCCGTCGACGGCGCGCAGGGTCACGGCGTGGCATGACGTCGGCAACGCGATCACCTCCCCGTCGCAAGGCGCGTGGACGACGGATCCCGTCGGGTCGATCGCGAAGCCGTGGCCGAGCATGCGCCCGGCGAACACCGGATCGGGCGCTTCGTCGAGCGACGTGCACCAGCCGTCCAACGGCGCGACGAGCATGACCGTGTCCACCTCAGTGCCCACCAGCACTCGCCGCGGCCGACGGCGGCCGCGGCGTCCGCAGTTCGACGCGGTCCAGGGCCCACATCGGATCGACTTCGCGCGCAGTGAACACGAAACACAGCAGCTGCGTGCCCGCGCGCGGCGCCAGGGTCGCCGGCGGCAGGCGCGTCACGGCGTCCTCGGCGAGCGCGGGGGCGAGCGGCAGGCTCGCCACGACCGGGCCCTCGCAGGAGTCGACGCGCACCTCGAGTTCGCCGGACGAGGTGGTCGGCGCACGCAACCGGATCGCATCGCGATCCTTGCCGACCTGGAAGTTGAACGGGACCTGGCCGACGTCGGCGAGCAGCGTGGCGCCGCGCGCCAGGTCGACGCCGCGCCAGGTCCAGCAGGGATCGAGGATGTCGACCAGGAAACGCGTGCGGGGCCCGCCGACCGGTGCATCGTCCTCGAGGTTGAGCACGAGCTTGTCGCTGCAGAGCTCGAGTTCGTGGCTGCGCCTGATGTCGGGCGACGGCGTCGGCGGCACTTCGAACGCCGTCGTGGCGGCACGCAGGCCCAGCGCGCGATACCAGCGCATCGCGGGTCCCAGCCGCGCGTAAAAATCGTCGTAACCCCGGCGGGCGGGCGCAGTCCAGCCGAGCTCGGCGACGGCGGCCGCGCGCGGCCACGTCATCCACTCGACGCGCTCCTCGGTCCGCACGTGCTCGGTCCAGACGTTGCCCTGCACGCCGATGAGGTGGCGATGCTCCTCGTCGGTGAGGCCCGACACGCGCGTGTCGAACCCGTAGACGTCGCGCAATGCGACGACGCGGCCTCGGCCGGGCGGCTCGGACGCGGAGCGGCCCTGCCGATTGTCGAAATACAGCAGAGGCCACGCGGCGAGCACGGCGTCGTGGCCTGCCTGCGCGGCCGTGCGCGCGCCGTCGACGCCGCGCCAGGACATCACGGTGGCACCGGCCGCGATCCCGCCCTCGAGAATCTCGTCCCAGCCGACGAGCCTTCGCCCGTTCGATTCGAGGAAGCGACCGATCCGCTGCACGAAGTACCCCTGCAACGCCGCTTCGTCGCGGAGCCCGAGTTCGCGCATGCGGGCCTGTACGCGCGGGGAGGCGCGCCACTGGTCCTTCACGGCCTCGTCGCCCCCCACGTGAACGTACGTGCCCGGGAATAGGTCCATCACTTCCCGCAACACGTCCTCGAGGAACGCGAAGGTCGATTCCTCGACGTTGAAGAGATTCGGGTAGATGCCCCAGTCGGCCGGCACCGCGCCTGGTGCGACGGTGCCGAGCCCGAGCTCCGGGTAGGCCGCGACGGCGGCGGTGGCGTGCCCGGGCATCTCGATCTCCGGCACGATCGTGATGCCGCGGTCGGCGGCGTACCGGACCAGCCGTCGCACGGTGTCCTGCGTGTAAAAGCCGCCGTGAAGCCGCGGGCGCCCCGTCACCGG
>DASSJN010000024.1:0-7102 GCA_035691185.1 Steroidobacteraceae bacterium | reverse complement strand
ACGCCCAGTCGTTCCATGCGCGCTCGCCCTGGCGCCCGGGCCGGTCCGCTCCTCGACGGCGCGAAGCGGCGTAGCCACGGAACGCGGCGTGAAACACAATTAACGATTCCGCCAGAGCAACGTCCCGGTCAACGCGCCGAGCAGTGCCGTCGGGATCCAACCCACGAGCCACGGTTGCAGGCCGAACAACTCCCCGCTGCTCTCGAGCGTGCGGCTGAGCAGCACGAACCCCGCGCCGATCATCACGCCGATGACCGTACGCGCGCCCTGCCCCGAGTTCCGCAACGAGCCGATCGAGAACGGCAAGGCGAGGATGACGACGATGACGACCGCGACCAGTCGGGCAAGCCGCGCCCACAACGCCGTTTCGAACTTCTCCGATTGCAGTTCGTTGCGCTGCAAGTGCGTGATGTAGGCGCGCAGGTCCCGCAGCCCCATCGAGTCGGGCTCGGCAATGGCGAGCCCGAGGAATTCCGGCGAGAGCGTGGTCCGCACCTCGCGCTCGACGTTCCGTGCCACCGCGGCGCCCGAGCCGTCGGGTTCGAATGCCGTCTCGACGTACTTGTCCAGCCTCCAGACCTTGTCGCGGGCGACCCGCGCCGATTCCGCGCGCGCGACGCCCGACAACCGTCGATCCGGGCCGATCTGGAACACCTTGATGCCGCCGAAGCGCGTACTGCCCGACTGATGGTCGACGCTGATGATGGTGTCGCCGTCACGCACCCAGGTGCCGCGTGCGCCCGCGAGGCTGAATTCGTCGAACTTCGCAAACACCTTCATCTGTCGCGCGTACTGCCCGAGCGGCGGCGAGACGTACTCGCCCACCGTGAACATCAGCGCCGCGAGCAGCACGCCTGCTACACCCAGCCACACGCAGAAGCGCCAGGTGGTCACGCCGGCAGCGCGCATCACGATGAGTTCGCTGCCCCGCGCGAGGTTGCCGAGCCCGAGCAGGGCACCGATCAACGCCGCGACCGGCAGCAGTTCGAACACGTAGTTGGGCACGTTCAGCGCCACGAACATCAGGGCCTGCGTCGACGTGTAGCTGCCGACCCCGATGTCGTCCTGCTGCCCGATGAACAGGAACAGTGCGCCGAGCGCCACGAGCACGAGCATCACCAGCGCCGTGTAGCCGAGCACCGTACGGACGATGTACCGGCCGAGCACTCCCATCATCGGGCCTGCGACCGCGCCGCGGCGCGCCGTTTCCGCCAGAGAGCCGGCCACGCGGCCGGCGACAGACGGCTGCCCGGGTGCATTTCGTGCCAGAGCAGCCAGCCGGCGATCAGCAACGGCAGCAGGTGCACCCACCAGAGCCCGAGTTGCCCGCCCGGTGCATCCTTCTGGATCCAGACGCGCGCGGCGGCGAGCAGGTTCGAGTAGAGAAAATACGCCAGCACCGCGAGGCCGACGCGCGCGAACCTGCCCTGCCGCGGGCGCAGCCGCGACATCGGCACGGCCAGCACCATCAGGACGACGGCCATGACCGGCACTGCCGTGCGCCACGCGAGCTCGGCGCGATCGCGCGGCTCGATGGAGTCGAGCAGCGCAGGCGTCGACTTCATCTCCGACTTGTCCTTCGCGGTCCTGGTGTCGGGCAACTGCACCGGGATCCCATGCTCGCGGAATTCGACGATGCGCCAGTTCGCGGCGCCCGGGGCGCCTTCGTAACGCCGGCCGCTGTAGAGGATGAAGAGCTGCTCGGCCTGCCCGGCGCCGCGCTGCACCGCGCGCTCGGCCATCGCGATCTCCATCTTGTCGCCGACGTTGCGCTGCACGAACACATCGAAGAGTTCGCCGTTCTGACCGATGCGTTCGGCATAGAACACCGCGTCGCCGCCCGCGAAACTGCGGAAGCGGCCGGGCTCGAGCGCACCGAATTGCGCTGCGCGCAGCGCGGCCACTCGCAACTCGGTCGACTTCTGCCAGGCGGCCGGCACCACCCGGAACGAGAGCACGGCCAGCAATGCCGCGACGATCAGCGCCAGCAGCGCGATCGGCTTGTAGATGCGCAGCGGCCCGACCCCGCAGGCCGTCATCGCCGTCATTTCGCTCTCGTGGTAGAGGCGACCGAGCGCCAGCACGATGCCCAGGAACAGGCCGACCGGCACCAGTACGGTGAGCTGCTGCAGCGTCGTGAGCCCGATCAGCGTCAGCACGATACCGCCCGGGAAGTCGTTCTGCGCCGCCTGCCCGAGCACGCGTGCGAACTGGTTCGACAGCAGTACCACCAGCAGGACGCCGGTGACCGCGACGAAGGTCCAGGTGACCTCACGCAGCAGGTAGCGGTCCAGGCGGTTCAGCGGCAGCAAAGTTCGCGGGCCTCGGCGGGAATCGGTACACTCGCGCGCTGCGCGCACGCCGCGAGCGGGCCAGCCCGAACGCGAAATCAGATGCGCAGCATCGTCAGTCTAACGGGCGATTCGAGTGCCGGATACGCGCCACGCGTATCGGGCCCGGCACGCCCCAGGAAGGGACCGTTCGCCCATGCGTCTATTCGTCGTGACCGCTTCGCCCGTTCGCCAGAAGACCGACTGCGCCATCGTCGGCCTGCACGAAGGCGGCGGGTTGGTCGGCGCGGCGGCGCTGATCGACACGGCGCTCGAAGGTCGTCTCACGCGGCTCGTGAAGAGCGGGGACGTGCGCGGCAAGGCCGGGGAGCTGCGCATGGTCGACTGCGACGACGGCCTGCCGTGCGCACGCGTGCTGGTCGTGGGCCTCGGCAAGAAAGGCAAGTTCGGACGCAAGCAGTACCGCAAGACGCTCGTCGCGGCGCTCGGCGCCGTCGCCAAGACGGGCGCGAGGGACGCCGTGAGCTACCTCGGCGAGGCGGTCGAGCCGTCCGACGACTATTACGACGGGCGGCTCGCGGCAGAGGCGCTCGGCGCCGCCGTCTATCGCGTGCCGGCGATCCGCAGTTCGCGCAAGCAACCCGCGCCGGCGATCAGGGCGTTCGGGTTTGCGATCCGCGATTCCGGTCGCAAGGCGCAGGCGCAGCGCGGGCTCGATCACGGTCAGGCGATCGCTGCCGGCACTGCGCTCACGCGCGACCTCGCCAACCTGCCCGCGAACGTCTGTACGCCGAGCTATCTCGCGCAGCAGGCGCGGGAGCTCGCGCGCGCTTACTCGACCGTGCGCGCGCAAGTGCTCGAGGAGCGCGACCTCAAGCGGCTCAAGATGGGTTCGTTCCTGTCCGTCACCCACGGCACCGAGGAACCCGCCAAGCTCATCGTGCTGCGCCATGACGGCGGCCGCGCGGGCCAGGCACCGGTGGTGCTCGTCGGCAAGGGCGTCACGTTCGACAGCGGCGGCATCTCGCTCAAGCAGCCGCCGGGCATGGACGAGATGAAGTTCGACATGACCGGCGCCGCGAGCGTGTTCGGCGCGATCAAGGCGGCGGCCGAGGCGGGGCTCCGGTTGAACCTGATCGGCGTCGTGCCCGCCTGCGAGAACATGCCGAGCGGGCGCGCGACCAAGCCCGGCGACATCGTGCGCAGCATGTCGGGCCAGACGATCGAGATCATCAATACCGACGCCGAAGGCCGTCTGATCCTGTGCGATGCGCTCACTTACGCGCGCCGCTTCAAGCCGGCGGTCGTCGTCGACATCGCCACGCTGACGGGCGCTTGCGTGATCGCGCTCGGCGCACATCTGTCCGCCGTCATGAGCAACGACGACGAACTCGCGGGCGAACTCACGGCCGCGGGACGCCGCGCCGAGGACCGCTGCTGGCACATGCCGCTCGCCGAGGAGTACCACGAGCAGCTCAAGAGCAACTTCGCGGACTTCGCCAACGCCTGTGGCCGCGAAGGCGGCGCGATCACCGCCGCGTGCTTCCTGGCGAAGTTCACCGACGGGCTGCGCTGGGCGCACCTCGACATCGCGGGCACCGCGTATCTGACCGGCGCCAACAAGGGCAGCACGGGCCGGCCGGTGCCGCTGCTGATGGATTTCCTGATCGGGCGCGCCTGAGGCTCGTCGAGTACGCCGGTCGTGGGGAGTGCGCCCAAGGTCGACTTCTATCCATTGAGCGCGACGGACCGTCGGTCGCGCCTGGTCGCTGCCTGTCGCCTTGCCGAGAAGGCCTACGAGCTCGGCCTCAAGGTCGTCGTGCGCACGGCGAGCCCTGCGGAGACGGCCGAGATCGACGAACTGCTCTGGACCTTCGCCGAAGGCAGTTTCGTTCCACATGGGGTGTGGCCGACGGAACCCGAGGTCGCCGCCCTGACGCCGGTGCTCGTGGGCAACGCCGCCCTGCCGCCCTCGCACCGCGACGTGCTGATCAACCTCGCGCCCGATGCGCCTGCGGAGTTTTCCGCTTATGCTCGGGTCTGCGACGTCGTGGGTGGCGACGAGGACGGCAAGAAGGCTGGCCGTCAGCGCTGGCGCGTCTATCGTGAGGCGGGTTGCGTCCCCGAAGCGCATCCACTCTAGCGGCACGCAGAAGCGAGGAACGATGGGCAGTCAGGCATCCGAGGACATTCCCGTACTGACCGACATCGTCGAGCCGGACGGGCGTGCGTCGAAGTTCATCGACGACACGGCGCTGTTCCTCGGCGAGCTCGAAGCCCACCTGACCGCCATGATCCACGAGCAGGCGGACGAACTGGTGCACAACGCCTGCCGCGAGATGGAGGCCCTGCTGCTCGAGCAGGTGTCCGACCGGCTCAAGGCCGAACTGCCGGGGTTGATCGCCCGGGTCATCACCGAACATTTCCACGGGCCGGGGCGCAAGAATTGACTGCCCTCACCCGCGCTTCGCGCGACCTCTCCCACTGCCGCGGGAGAGGTACCGAAACCTCAGCGGCCCTCGCGCGCGCTTCGCGCGACCTCTCCCACTGACGCGGGAGAGGTACCCGACACCTCAGCGGCTCTCACCCGCGCTTCGCGCGACCTCTCCACCGACGCGGGAGAGGTACCCGGCCACGGGTATAATCGATGGTTCGCGCCCAGAGGCCGTCGATGGACAAGAGCTACGCCCCCCGCGACATCGAATCCCGCACCTACGCTGCCTGGGAGGCGGCCGGCTGGTTTGCGCCCGCCGGCGACGGCCAGCCGTACTGCATCATGATCCCGCCGCCCAACGTGACGGGCACGCTGCACATGGGGCATGCGTTCCAGCACACGCTGATGGACGTGCTCACCCGCCTGCATCGCATGGAAGGCGACCGCACGCTGTGGCAGCCGGGCACCGACCATGCCGGCATCGCCACCCAGATGGTGGTCGAGCGGCAACTGAATGGCGAAGGCCGTCATCGGCAGGACCTCGGCCGCGAGCAGTTCGTCGAGCGCGTCTGGCAGTGGAAGGAACGGTCGGGCGACACGATCTCGCGGCAGATGCGTCGCCTCGGCGATTCGGTCGACTGGTCGCGTGATCGCTTCACGATGGACCCCGGGCTCTCGGCGGCCGTGCTCGAGGTGTTCGTGCGGCTGCACGAGGAAGGGCTGATCTACCGCGGCAAGCGCCTCGTCAACTGGGACCCCGTGCTTCATACCGCGCTCTCCGACCTGGAGGTCGTCGCCGAGCCGGAGTCCGGCAGCCTCTGGCACCTGCGCTACCCGCTCGCCGACGGCAGCGGCCATCTCGTCGTCGCCACCACGCGTCCCGAGACCATGCTCGGCGACACGGCGGTGGCCGTGAATCCCGGCGACGAGCGCTACCAGCACCTGGTCGGCAAGCAGGTGCGCCTGCCGCTGGCGGACCGGCTGATCCCGGTCATCGCCGACGAGTACTGCGACCCGGCCTTCGGCAGCGGCTGCGTCAAGATCACGCCGGCGCACGACTTCAACGACTACGAGATCGGCAAGCGCCACGGGCTGCCGATGATCAACGTGTTGACGGCCGACGCGGTCATGAACGATGCGGCGCCTGAAGCCTACCGCGGGCTCGATCGCTTCGAGGCGCGCACGCGCATCGTCGCGGACCTCGAGGCTGCCGGGCTGCTCGAGAAGGTCGAGCCGCACACGCTGCCCGTGCCGCGTGGCGACCGCAGCGGGGCCGTGCTCGAGCCCTGGCTCACCGACCAGTGGTACGTGCGGATCGCCCCGCTCGCCGAGCCGGCCATCCGGGCCGTCGAGGACGGTCGCCTCCGGTTCGTGCCGGACAACTGGGCGAAGACGTACTTCCAGTGGATGCGCAACATCCAGGACTGGTGCATCAGCCGCCAGCTCTGGTGGGGGCATCGCATCCCGGCCT
This sequence comes from Steroidobacteraceae bacterium, assembly GCA_035691185.1. Lineage (GTDB taxonomy): Bacteria > Pseudomonadota > Gammaproteobacteria > Steroidobacterales > Steroidobacteraceae > RPQJ01. The sequence goes on along the minus strand of DASSJN010000024.1, from coordinate 906 downwards.
GGTATGACGAAGACGGCCGCGTCTTCGTCGCGCGTTCGGAGGCCGAGGCGCAGGCCGCCGCCACGCAGGCTCACGGCAGACCCGTCGCGCTGCGCCAGGACGAGGACGTGCTCGACACGTGGTTCAGCTCGGCGCTCTGGCCGTTCTCCACGCTCGGCTGGCCGCAGCCGACGCCGGAGCTGAAGACCTTCTATCCGACCTCGGTGCTCGTCACGGGATTCGACATCATCTTCTTCTGGGTCGCCCGGATGATCATGATGGGGCTCAAGTTCACGGGCGAGGTGCCGTTTCGCGAGGTCTACATCACCGGCCTCATCCGCGACGAGCACGGCAACAAGATGTCGAAATCGAAGGGCAACATCATCGACCCGCTCGACCTGATCGACGGCATCGACCTCGAGGCGCTCGTCGCCAAGCGCACGGGCGGGCTCATGCAGCCGCAGATGAAGGCTGCGATCGAGAAGGCGACGCGCAAGCAGTTCCCCCAGGGCATCGCCGCCTTCGGCACCGACGCGCTGCGCTTCACGTTCGCGGCGCTCGCCACGATGGGCCGCGACATCCGCTTCGACCTCGGGCGCGTGGAGGGCTACCGCAATTTCTGCAACAAGCTCTGGAACGCCGCGCGCTACGTGCTCATGAACACCGAGGAGCACGCCGCCGACCTCGGCCATGGACCCTGCGACCTCTCGGTCGCCGACCGCTGGATCCGCGGTCGACTCGGCGCCGCGGTGGCGAGCGTGCGCGAGAACCTCGCCGCCTATCGCTTCGACCTCGCCTCGCAGGCGATGTACGAGTTCGTGTGGTACGAGTTCTGCGACTGGTACCTCGAGCTCTCCAAGCCCGTCCTGCAGGGCGCCGACGCCGACGCACCCCAGCGCCGCGGCACGCGCCGCACGCTGCTCGAGG
>DASSJN010000023.1:0-6941 GCA_035691185.1 Steroidobacteraceae bacterium | reverse complement strand
GAGCTGATCCGCGGTCCGAACGGCTCGTTCGTGCGCCTGCAGGTGCAGCCGGCCAACGCGCCGCCGGGAACACAGGAACGCATCCTCGTGCTGCCGCGCAAGAAGATCACGCTCGAGGCGCAGGCGGCGAAGAAGGAAATCCGTCAGATCCAGCGGGGCGACAAGCCGCTCAAGGTGGGCGTGATCACCGTGCCCTCGTTCTACCAGGACTACAACGCGCGCGCGGCGGGCGACGACGAATACCGCAGTACGACGCGCGACGTGCGTCGCCTGCTCGAGGAGATCAGGGCCGAAGGCGGCGTCGACGGGCTCGTGCTCGACCTGCGCGAGAACGGCGGCGGCCACCTCTCCGAGGCGATCGGGCTCGTCAACCTGTTCGTGCCGAAGGGCCCTGTCGTGCAGCTGCGCGAAACCGGCGGGCGTGTCGAGGTGCTCGAGTCCGAGGACAGCGGCGTGGCCTACGACGGGCCGCTCACGATCCTCGTCGACCGCTTCAGCGCCTCGGCCTCGGAGATCTTCGCGGCGGCCATGCAGGACTATGGCCGTGGCCTCGTGATCGGCCAGGAAACCTACGGCAAGGGCTCGGTGCAGAACCTCTACCCCCTCGACCGGTACGCCCTCGGGCAGGACCCCGGGTACGGCCAGCTCACGGTGACGATCGGCATGTATTACCGCGTGACCGGCGACAGCACGCAGAACCGTGGCGTCATGCCCGACGTCCCCCTGCCCTCCGCGATCAGCACCGAGGAAGTCGGCGAGAGCTCGCGTGACGGCTCGCTGCCCTGGAACCGCATCCGGCCAGCCGACTTCCGTCGCCAGGGCGCGTATGCCTCGCTGATGCCCGAGCTGCAGCGCGCGCACGATGAGCGAGCCGCACGGGACCCGAACTTCCAGTTCGCGGTGCGCGAAATTGCGGCGATCGACGAGATGCGGAGCGAAAAGTCGGTTTCGCTGAACCTGGCCAAGCGCAAGGCTGAACGCGAGGCCCGGGCCGGTGAGCAGCTGGCGCGCGAGAACGCCCGCCGCGCGGCGCTCGGCGAGCCGGTGCTGAAAGCGGCGACCGAAATCAAGGACCCGCCGGACGCCATCCTGGGCGAGGCGGCACAGATCACGGCCGACCTCTCGCAGCTCGAGCCGCGGTTCATGGCCCGGGCGAGCCGGAGCGGGGGCTGACACCCCCGGGAGTGGCTGGTGGATAGTGTCTAGCGGACAGTCGGACGCACCTGCGGTGCGCTCCCTTCCGACCGGACACTGGACATTGTCCGCTAGACACTAGTGTTGTACTTGACTACAACACTATAGACCTAATACGATCGCCCCATTCCGATTCGACCACAGGGGCTCGATGTCCATGACGACCCACAACCTGCAGGCGAACCCGCGGTATTGGTCCGTGCGTTGGCTGGCGGTAGCCGCCCTCGCGGGCGTGCTGTCCGGCGGGTGCAGCAACGGCAAGGCCAAGGACAAGGACCCTGCCGAAGACAAGGCCGCGGCCGTCCCGGTCGAGACCCAGCCGCTGAAGCGCGCCGAAATGGTCGCCGTGTATTCAGGCACGGCGCCGATCGAGGCGCACGAGGAAGCGCGGGTCGTTGCCAAGGTCGGCGGCGAGGTGCGCCAGATTTACGTCGAGGAAGGGGACACGGTCCGCGAGGGCCAGGTACTGGCGCGTCTCGACGGCGACCGGCTCCGGCTGGACCTCGCCCAGACCGAGGCCAACCTCAGGAAGCTCGAGCGCGACTACAAGCGCACGCTCGACCTGTCCGAACGCGGCCTGGTCTCGAAGAGCACGGCCGAGAACCTGAAGTTCGACCTCGACGCGCTGCGCGCCGAATACGACAGGGCCCGGCTCGAGCTGGGCTACACCGAGATCCGCGCGCCGATCGCGGGCGTCGTTTCCGCGCGCAACATCAAGGTCGGCAACACGATCAAGACGAGCGACCCGACGTCGAGCGACCCGACGTTCATCGTCACCGACCTCGACCCGTTGCTCGCCTACGTGCACGTGCCGGAGAAGGAATTCCGCAAGATCGCCCCGGGCCAGGCGGCGGAAGTCGTCGTCGACGCCCTCGGCGGCGAGAGGTTCGTCGGCAAGATCTCGCGCATCAGCCCGACGGTCGATCCGCAGACCGGCACCTTCAAGGCGCGCGTCGAAGTCGATGACTCGTCGCGCCGGCTGAAGCCCGGCATGTTCGCACGCGTCAACATCGTCTACGAACGGCGCCAGCAGGCACTGCAATTACCGCGCACGGCGATCCTCGACGCGGACGGGCAGCAGTCGGTCTACATCGTGTCCGACGGCAAGGCAGAGCAGCGCGTGATCAAGACGGGCCTCGCCAACGGCGGCTGGATCGAGGTCCTCGACGGGCTCGAGGGCGACGAGCGCGTCGTCACGGTCGGCCAGGCGGGCCTGAAGAGCGGCACGCCCGTCCGGATCGTCGACGCGCCACAGCCTGCCGCGGCGCTCGCCTCGGACAAGGTCAAGGCCAAGTAAGAACGCGCCGGGCGGCCCGCGTCGCCCTCCTCCTCGCCGGGGATCCGCCATGCTCAAAGCACTGATCGACTTCGCGATCAAGCGCCGCGTCACCATCGTGATGTTCACCGTCGCGATCGCGCTGTTCGGCTTCGTCTCGCTGTCGCGGCTCAAGCTGAACCTGCTGCCCGACCTGTCGTACCCCACCATCACGATCCGCACGGAGCTGCCCGGCGCGGCGCCGCTCGAGGTCGAGACGCTGGTGACGCGGCCGGTCGAGGAAGCCGTCAGTATCATCCGCAACGTGCGCGAGGTGCGCTCGGTGTCGCGCGCCGGGCAGTCCGACGTGATCCTCGAGTTCCTCTGGGGCACGGACATGGACCTCTCGGGCATCGACGTGCGCGAGAAGCTCGACCTGCTGCAGTTGCCGCTCGAAGCGAAGCGTCCGCTGCTGCTGCGCTTCGACCCGTCGAGCGAACCCGTGCTGCGGCTGGCGCTGCTCGACGAGAAGTCCCGGGGCGCCGAGGAGAGTGTCGATCGCCTGAAGGCGCTGCGCCGGCTGGCCGAGGACCGCCTCAAGCCCGACCTCGAGGCAGTCGAAGGCTCCGCGGCCGTCAAGGTGAGCGGCGGCTACGAGGACGAGGTGCAGGTCTTCGTCGACCAGCAGAAGCTCGCGCAGCTCGGGCTCTCGATCGACGTGGTCACCCAGCGCATCCGCGCCGAGAACGTCAACCTCTCCGGCGGCAGGCTCGAACAGGGCACGCAGCGCTTCCTGGTGCGCACGCTGAACGAGTTCGAGACCGTCGAGCAGATGGCGAACGCGATCATCGCGACGCGCGAGGGACAGCCGATCTACCTGCGCGACGTCGCACGCGTGTCGCGCGGCTACAAGGATCGCGAGGCGATCACGCGCATCAACGGCCAGGAAGCCATCGAGCTCGCGATCTACAAGGAAGGCGACGCCAACACGGTGCAGCTTGCCGAAGGCGTGCGCGCGCGGATCAAGGAGCTCGAGAAGAACCTGCCCGAGGGCACGGTGATCCGCGGAGTCTACGACCAGTCGACCTTCATCGGCGCCGCGATCAGCGAGGTCAAGAGCGCGGCGCTGCTGGGCGGCCTGCTCGCGATCCTCGTGCTCTACGCATTCCTGCGCGATGCACGCGCGACTCTGATCTCGAGCATCGCGATTCCGGTGTCGGTGCTCGGTACGTTCGTGATGATGTATGCGTTCGACCTCACGTTGAACATCATGTCGCTCGGCGGCATCGCGCTGGCCGTCGGCATGCTCGTCGACAACGCGGTCGTCGTGCTCGAGAGCATCGTGCGCAACCGTGAGCACGGTCACTCGCAGCTCGAGGCTGCGCGGCTCGGCACGGTGGAAGTGGCGGGCGCGGTCTTTGCGGCCACGCTCACGTCGGTCGCCGTGTTCGCGCCGATGGTGTTCATCACCGGCATCGCCGGACAACTGTTCAAGGACCAGTCGCTCACGGTCACGTTCGCGCTGGCGTTCTCGCTCGTGGTCGCGCTCACGCTCGTGCCGATGCTCGCGGCGGGCCGGGCCCGCGCGGCCGCGACGCCGGACCCCTCGATCATCGCCAGGCCGCCGGGCCGCGTCGGCCGCGGACTGGCCCGCCTGCGCGACGTGCTCACGCGGGTCGGCGGCTGGATTTCGCGCGGGTTCCAGCTCGCGCTGAGCCCGCTGGTCAACGTCACCCAGCGCGTGAATCGTTGGGCCGACCGCAAGTACCCGTCGGCGATCCGCTGGGCGCTCGCAAACCCGGGCAAGACCATCGGCTCCGCGGTGGCGCTGTTCGCCCTCACGATGCTGCTGGTCCTGCCGCGGCTCGGCACCGAGCTGATTCCGCAGATGTCGCAGGGCGAATTCAACGTCGACCTGCGGCTGGCCCCGGGCACGCCGCTCGAGCACACCGACCGATCGGTGCAGGCCGCGCAGCGCGCGAGCGCGGCGCTCGGCAACGTCGCCCTCGCCTACTCCGTGGCCGGCACGGGCAACCGCCTCGACGCGAACCCGGTGGACGCCGGCGAGAACACCGGCCGGCTCAGCATGACCCTGGTCAAGGGCTCGGACCGCGCGGACGAGGAAGCCGCGATAACCGGCATGCGCAAGGAACTCGACAACCTGCCGGGCGTGCAGTATCGCTTCAGCCGTCCGGCGCTGTTCAGCATGGCCACGCCGCTGGAGGTCGTCGTCGCCGGCTACGACCTCGATCGCCTCGGCGAGGCGGCCGAGCGCGTGCGCGCCGAGATGCTCGCCGACTCGCGGTTCGCCGACGTCAAGACCACGGTCGAGGCCGGCAATCCCGAGATCCAGATCGTGTTCGACCAGGAACGCGCCTCGCAGCTCGGCCTCGTCGTGCGCGACATCGCCGACCGCGTGGTGAACAGCGTCCGCGGCGAGGTGGCCACGCAATACAAGCTCCGCGACAAGCAGATCGACGTGCTGGTCCGCAGCGTCGATTCGCGCGCGGCGTCGATCGAGGAAGTGCGCAACCTGATCGTCAATCCGGGCAGCGACTTCCCGGTGCCGCTCTCGGCCGTGGCCGACGTGCACCTCGCAGTCGGGCCCGCCGAGGTCCGCCGCGCGGGCCAGGAGCGCGTCGCGGTGATCTCGGCGAACCTCGCCCGCGGTGACCTCGGCAGTGCCGTCGAGGCGCTGCACGGCATCGTCGAGCGCGTCGAATTGCCGGTGGGCACGACCGCGTTCCTGTCGGGCCAGAGCGAGGAAATGACCGCGTCGTTCCAGTCGCTGCAGTTCGTGCTGATCGCCGCGATCTTCCTCGTCTACTTCGTGATGGCCTCGCAGTTCGAGTCGCTGATCCATCCGTTCGTGATCCTGCTCACGATCCCGCTCGCGCTGATCGGCGCGGTCTGGGCGCTGTGGCTCACGGGCACGACGGTCAACGTCGTCGCCTACATCGGCCTGATCATGCTTGCGGGCATCGTGGTCAACCAGTCGATCGTGCTGATCGACGCCGTGAACCAGGCGCGCGAACGCGGCCTGGACAAGCACGATGCGATCGTCGAGGCCGGGCGGCTGCGCCTGCGGCCGATCCTGATCACGAAGCTGACGACCATCCTCGGCCTGATGCCGATGGCGCTCGGCATCGGCGAGGGCGCCGAGGTACGCGCGCCGATGGCGATCACGGTGATCGGCGGCGTGCTGCTCACGACGTTCCTGACGCTGCTCGTGATCCCCGTCGTGTACTCGGTCATGGATCGCAAGCAGTTCGCGAAGACCGCGCCAGATCGCGAGCTGCCGGGTGACGCCACGCCCGAGCCGGCGGCGGGCTGAGCACGACCGGGGAGGACGGACTCGCATGTTGCACACCAACGTCGCGCTGCACCGACCGGTCACCACCGTGATGGCGGCGCTCGCCGTGCTGGCCGTGGGCCTCGTCTCGAGCCAGTTGCTGCGACTCGAGGCGATGCCCGACATCACGTTCCCGGGCATGCGGATCGTGATCCCGTACGCGGGATCGACGCCCGAGGAAATGGAGGAGCTGATCGTCCGTCCGGTCGAGGAGGCGCTCGCGACGCTGTCCGGCATCGAGGAGATCGAGGCGAGCGCGCAGTCCGACCAGGCGCAGTTCGACGTCCAGTTCAACTGGGATCGCGACGCCGATGCCGCCGCGTTCGAGGTTCGCACCAAGCTCGACTCGATCCGGCCGCAGCTGCCAGCCGGCGCCGACCGCATGCTGATGTTCTCGTTCAGCGCGGGCGACCAGCCGGTCGCCGTGATCCGCATCTCGTCCGACCAGGACCTGACCGACCAGTACGACACGCTGGAGAAATACCTGCAGCGGCCGATCGAACGCATCGAGGGGGTCGCTCGCGTCGAGCTCGAAGGCGTGGAGCCGCGCGAAGTCCGCATTCTCGTCGACCCGACGCGCCTCGCCGCCTACAGCGTCAACGTGCTGGACCTGCGCAACCTGCTCGAGGCCAGCAACTTCTCTGTGAGCGCGGGCGAGATCACGGAGAACAACTCGCGCTTCACGGTGCGGCCGATCGGCGAGTTCCACAGCCTCGACGACATCCGCGACCTGGTCGTGCTGCCCGGTGTGCGCGTGGGCGACGTGGCCCAGGTCGAGCTCGTCTCGCCCGAGCTCGACGTCGGACGCCATATGGACGGCCGCCCGGCGGTGGGCATCGACGTCTACAAGTCCACGCAGGCGAACGTGGTGGATGTCGCTGATCGCGTGATCGAGGCGGTCAACCGGGCCAAGGAACTGCCGCAACTGCAGGGCATCCAGATCCTGGTCGTCGGCAACCAGGCCGACAGCATCCGCGAGTCGCTCAAGGAACTGCGCAAGGCCGGCCTGATCGGCGCCGTGCTGAGCTTCTTCATGCTGCTGTTCTTCCTGCGGCACCTGCCGACGACGGTGATCGTCAGCCTCGCGGTGCCGGCTTCGCTGCTGGTGACTCTGGGCGCCATGTACTTCCTCGGCCTCAC
>DASSJN010000022.1:0-6873 GCA_035691185.1 Steroidobacteraceae bacterium | reverse complement strand
GCTCGAGCAGGTCATGCACGAAGTGCGCGCACTTGCCGCGCAGGGCGTGCGCGAAGTGACCCTGCTCGGCCAGAACGTGAACGCCTACCGCGGCCCCATGGCCGCGGGCGGCCACGCGGACCTGGCGGCGCTGATCTATTTCGTCGCCGAGGTGCCCGGCATCGAGCGCGTCCGCTTCACGACCTCGCACCCGGTCGAGTTCCGCGACAGCCTGGTGGAGGCCTACCGCGAGGTGCCGAAACTCGCGAACTACCTGCACCTGCCCGTGCAGAGCGGGTCCGATCGCGTGCTCGCGCTGATGAAGCGTGGTCACACCGTGCTCGAGTACAAGCAGAAGATCCGCAAGCTCAGGGAAGTCCGACCCGACATCAGCCTGTCGACCGACCTGATCGTCGGCTTCCCCGGCGAGACGGAGCGCGATTTCGAGAGCACGCTCGAACTCGTGCGCGAGATCGGCTTCGACCAGAGCTTCAGCTTCATCTACAGCCCGCGCCCGGGTACGCCGGCCGCCTCGTTGCCCGACGACGTTGCGCACGAGGTCAAGCAGGCGCGGCTCGAGCGGCTGCAGGCGCGGCTGCGCGCGCAGGCCGAGGCGATCAGCCGTGGCATGGTCGGCAGCGTGCAGCGCGTGCTGGTCGAGCGGGCGTCGAAGAAGGACGCGCGCCAGCTCGCAGGTCGCACCGAGAACAACCGCTGGGTCAACTTCGACGGTCCCGCCGCGCTGATCGACCGCTTCGTGGACGTGGCGATCACCGAGGCGCTGCCGAATTCCCTGCGCGGGCGGCTCTTCGGCGAGAGACCGGCTGCGAATGGCGCGCGCGCCGCGGTTGCCGGGAATCGCGGCGGATGAGCAGCGCCGTGCCGATCGAGGCGCGCGAAGTCTCGCTCGAGGGCGCCGACAACCAGCGCCTCGCGAATTTCGCCGGCCCGATGGAGCAGAACCTGCGCCACGTCGAGGAGCGTCTCGGCGTCGAGGTGCGACGCCGCGGCCATCAGTTGCAGGTGCTCGGGCCGTCGGAACCGGTGGCGAACGCCGCGACCGTGCTCCAGCGCATGTTCGAGATGTCGGCCCGCGAAACGCTCTCGCCGGACCGCGTGCACCTCTGCGTGCAGGAGTACGGCTTCCCGCAGCAGCCTGCACCGGGGGCGGAAAGCGGCGGTGCGGATGGGACGACGGCGACCGCCATGACCGAGCGCGACGTCGTCGTGCAGACCCAGCGCGGCGGCATCCGCGGTCGCGGCCCGAACCAGCGGCTGTACCTCGACCAGATCCGCGTCAACGACCTCACGTTCGGCATCGGTCCGGCCGGCACGGGCAAGACCTACCTCGCCGTGGCGAGCGCGGTGGAGGCGCTGCAGTCCGGCAGCGTTCGCCGGATCGTGCTGGTGCGCCCGGCGGTGGAGGCGGGTGAGCGCCTCGGCTTCCTGCCGGGCGACATGGCGCAGAAGGTGGACCCTTACCTGCGCCCGATGTACGACGCGCTCTACGAAATGATGGGGTTCGACCGCGTCGCGCGCAACATCGAGCGACAGGTCATCGAGGTGGCGCCACTCGCCTTCATGCGCGGGCGCTCGCTCAACGACTCTTTCATCATCCTCGACGAGGCGCAGAACACGTCGGTCGAGCAGATGAAGATGTTCCTGACGCGCCTGGGCTTCGGTTCGAAGGCGGTCGTCACGGGCGACATCACGCAGGTGGACCTGCCGAGGCAGCAGCGCTCGGGACTGCGGCACGCGATCGAGGTGCTGCGCGGTGTCGACGGCGTCGCCTTCACGTTCTTCAACGCGCGCGACGTCGTGCGGCACCCCCTGGTGCAGCGCATCGTGCAGGCGTACGAGCGCAGCACGGACCCGGACGACGTGCAGGACCGCTGATGCACACTGCGACCACCCGGCGCTCCGCCGAGCCTCCCGCTGCGCGCCGTGTTTCGAAGTCGACGCAGCCTAGCCAGAAGCGCCGCCCCGGCCCACTCCGGACTGCTTCCCAAGGACGCCGTGAACCCGTCCGTGGGGGCTCCGGCCGCGGCGTCCATGCCGCGGACGGCCTTGCGAACGAGTCGGTGACCGCCCGTGCTGGCGCCGCGTTGCGCGTGGAGGTGCAGTACGCGCGACCGCCGACGGGCGTCCCGGGGCCGGTGTTGCTGCGTCGCTGGGCCCGTGCGGCGCACGCCGCCGGCGTAGCGGCGCTGTCGCGTCGCGCGTCGAAACGCCTGGCGGGCGACGCCAGCGGGGCCGCGATCACGGTGCGCGTGGTCGGCAGCGCCGAAAGTCACCGCCTCAACCGCAGCTATCGCGGCAAGGACAAGCCGACCAACGTGCTGTCGTTCCCGGCTTCGCCGGAGGAAACGCACGTCGACGGCGCGCTCGGCGATCTCGTCGTCTGTGCGCCCGTGGTGGCACGCGAGGCGTGCGAGCAGCACAAGCCCCCGGCAGCGCACTGGGCTCACATGATCGTGCACGGCACGCTGCACCTGCTGGGCTACGACCACGAGCGCGCGCGCGCCGCGCACGCCATGGAAGCCCTCGAAGTGGAAATCCTGCGCGGTTTGGGGTTTCATGACCCGTACGCCCAGGTCACGCAGGGAACGAATGAGTAGTCACGGGCACACCGGTTCGTCATCGCCCTCGCGCGGCTGGCTCCGCCGCATCGCCGAATCGATCTCTGGCGAACCGCGCGACCTCGACCAGCTCGCCGACGTGCTGGCCGACGCGCGGGATCGCGGCCTGATCGACGGCGACGTGCTCGAAATGCTCGAGTCGGTGCTCGAGGTGTCCGGGATCCAGGTGCGCGACGTCATGGTGCCGCGCTCGCAGATGGTCGTGATCAACCGCGACGACCCGGTCGAGAAGATCCTGCCCGTCGTGATCGAGTCCGGACACTCGCGGTTCCCGGTCGTGGGCGAGGACCGCGACGAGGTGGCCGGCATCCTGCTCGCCAAGGACCTGCTGCGGTTCTTCGTCGAGGACGACAGGAACGCCTTCGACATCCGCGAATGCCTGCGCCCCGCGGTGTTCATCCCCGAAAGCAAGCGGCTCAACGTGCTGCTCAAGGAATTCCGCCTCACTCACAACCACATGGCGATCGTCGTCGACGAGTACGGCGGCGTCTCGGGGCTGCTCACGATCGAGGACGTGCTCGAGCAGATCGTCGGCGACATCGGCGACGAATACGACGTCGACGAAGCCGAGGGCATCCGCAAGGAAGCCGACCGCTCGTGGACGGTTCCGGCGCTCACGCGCATCGAGGAGTTCAACGACGCGTTCGGCACGCGCTTCTCGGACGAGGAGGCCGACACCATCGGCGGCCTCGTGCTGCACGAGCTCGGGCGCATGCCGCGTCGCGGCGAGGCCGTCCAGATCGGCGGCCTCGAGCTCAAGGTGACCCGCGCGGATCGCCGACACATCGAGACGCTGCGGGTGACGACCCCCGACGGGCGCGCTGCGGAAGGCGGCTGACGGAGTGAGTGCGTCGGATGCTCTGCGACGCGTCCTCGATCGGGGGCGCTGGTTCGTGTTGCCGTTCGGCCTGGCGCTCGCGCTGGCATTCGCACCGGTCGATGTCGTCCCGCTCGCGCTGCTCTGTCCCGCCGCGCTGTTCCTGCTCTGGCACGAGGCGACGCCGCGCGAGGCGGCGGTCCGCGGCTTCCTGTTCACGGGCGGCACGTTCCTCGCAGGCACGTACTGGCTCTACCACAGCATCCACCTCGTCGGGCAGGCGCCCGTGTGGATCGCGCTGTTCCTGATGCTCGGCCTCGTCGCGATCATGGGTGCCTACACGGCGCTGATCGGCTACGTCGCCGCGCGCTGGTTCGCGCCGCGCGGGCTCGCGCGCTGGCTGGTCGTGCTGCCGGCGCTCTGGGTGCTCGCGGAGTGGGTGCGCGGCTGGTTCCTGAGCGGTTTTCCGTGGCTCGCGCTCGGCTATACCCAGCTCGCCACGCCGCTGCGCGGCTATGCACCCGTGCTCGGCGTGTACGGCGTCAGCCTGGCCGTGGCCATCACCTCAGGTGCACTCGCGACGCTCGTGCTCGGTGCGAAGCGCGAGCGCATCGTCGCGGTGACGGTCGCGGCGCTGATCTGGCTCACCGGGGCACTGCTGACGGCGGTACAGTGGACGCGGCCGTCCGATGCGCCGGTGCGCGTGGCCCTCGTCCAGGGCGCCGTGCCGCAGTCGATGAAGTGGCAGCCCGCGCAGCGCGAACGCACGATGCAGCTCTACCTCGAACTCACGGTGCCGCACCTCGGGACCGGGATCGTGGTCTGGCCCGAATCTGCGGTGCCGGCGCTCGAGGAGTACGTGCGGCCATACCTCGCGAGAGTGTCCAGAGCCGCCGCCGCACGCGGCTCGACCCTGATCATGGGCCTGATCCGGCGCGACCCGGCGACGGGTTCGTATTACAACTCGGTGTCGGCGTGGACCGCCGGCGAGCCGCAGCAGTGGTACGACAAGCGACGGCTCGTGCCTTTCGGCGAGTTCTTCCCGGTGCCGCAGGCCGTGCGCGACTGGCTCAGGCTCATGAACCTGCCGTATTCCGATTTCCAGCCGGGCAGCGAGCAGCAGTCGCCGCTGCGGGCGGGCCACGAGCGCCTGGCGCCGACGGTCTGCTACGAGGACGCGTACGGCGCGGAACAGCTACGGCTCGTGCGCGAGTCGTCGCTGCTCGTCAACGTCACCAACGACGCCTGGTTCGGCGATTCGACCGCGCCGCACCAGCACCTCGACATCAGCCGCATGCGTTCGCTCGAGAGCGGACGCGCGATGCTGCGCGCGACCAACGACGGTGTCACGGCGCTGATCGACCACGACGGTTCTGTCACGGGCAGTCTGCCGCAGTTCCAGCCCGGCGTGCTCGAAGGCGAGGCGCAACCCCGGGCAGGGCTCACGCCTTACCTGCGCTTCGGCAACGTGCCGGTCGTGGCCTTCCTGGTCGCCATGCTCGCCGCAGTGGCCGGGCGGCTGCATCTGCGCAGCCGGGCAGTCGGCACATGACCGAGCATCGCGGCACGATCACGAGCGAGGGCGAGCTGTATCCCTCGCCACGGCGCGGCCTCGACTACCTCGAGGTCGAACCGCCGGTGCCGGGTCAGGCCGTGCCGCTCTGCGACGGGCTCCTCTGGGCGCGCATACCGCTGCCGATGGAACTCAACCACATCAACGTCTGGCTGCAGGAGGACGACGACGGCTGGCTGCTGGTCGATACCGGCATGGCCGAGGACGTCTGTCGACAGGCGTGGTTCTCGCTCGAGCACGGCGCACTGCGCGGCCGGCCGCTGCGGCGCATCTTCGTCACGCACGACCACCCGGACCACATGGGACTCGCGCGCTGGCTGCACGAGCGCCACGGCGCGCCGGTCTGGATGTCCGAAATCGGGCATCGCTCGACGGCGCAGTTCCTCGCGACGTCCGCGGATGAGATCGACGCCGCGCGCATCGCATTCGTCACCGCACACGGCATGGAAGTGTCGCCCGAGGCGATGCGCCGGAACAGCGGCGGCGAGCACGGCCGCTGGTACGGCGGTGTGCCGCCCATGGGCCGCGTGACCACGGGCGGCGACTGCGTCGTGGCCGGAACCCGCGCATGGCAGGTCATCGAGACCAGCGGGCACTGCCGGGGCCACCTGTGCCTCTACGACGTCGACGCCGCAGTCCTGATCAGCGGGGACCAGGTGCTGCCGACGATCTCGCCGAACGTGAGCGTGCTCGCCTCGCGCCCCGATGCGGACCCGCTCGCGGAGTTCCTGGAGTCGCTCGCGCGCCTGGAGACGTGCGCCCCCGACACGCTCGTGCTGCCCTCGCACGGTCGCCCGTTCCGCGGCCTGCATCGACGGATCGACGTGCTGCGATCGCATCACCTGCAGCAACTCGAGGCGCTGCGTGCCGCCTGTCGCGAGCCCGCCTCGGCCTACGCGCTGCTGGCCGTCATGTTCGGGCGTCCGCTGCGCGGGTTTCATCGTTTCCTCGCGCTCGGCGAGGCCGTCGCCCACCTGAACCACCTCTGGCACCGGGGCGACGTCGAGCGGCGGGTCGACCCGGGGGGGCGCATCACGTTCGCCGCCACCTGAAAATGGGGACACTCCGGATTTCCGCGGAAATCCGGAGTGTCCCCATTTTCGGCGCTCCAGTATCCTGTGCAGTCCGCCCACGTCCCCGACCGGTCGACCATGCAGGAACGCTACGAACCGTCCGTCCTCGAGCCCGCGGCCCAGCAGTACTGGGATGCAAGCGGCAGCTTCGCCGTGGTCGAAGACCCGTCCCGCCCGAAGTACTACTGCCTCTGCATGTTCCCGTACCCTAGCGGGCGCCTGCACATGGGCCACGTGCGCAATTACACCATCGGCGACGTCGTGGCGCGCTTCATGCGCATGCAGGGCTTCAACGTGCTGCAGCCGATGGGCTGGGACGCATTCGGCCTGCCGGCCGAGAACGCCGCGATGGCGAACGGCGTGCCGCCGGCGAAGTGGACCTACGACAACATCGCGTACATGAAGCAGCAGGTGAAGTCGCTCGGCTTCGGCATCGACTGGAGGCGCGAAGTCACGACCTGCAAGCCCGACTACTATCGCTGGAACCAGTGGCTGTTCCTGCGCATGCTGGAGCGTGGCGTCGCCTACAAGACCACCGGCACCGTCAACTGGGACCCGGTGGACCAGACCGTGCTCGCCAACGAGCAGGTCATCGACGGGCGCGGGTGGCGCACGGGCGCGCTGGTGGAGAAGCGCGAAATCCCGATGTACTACCTGCGCATCACCGATTACGCGCAGGACCTGCTCGCTGCGCTCGACGACATGCCGGGCTGGCCCGAGCGCGTGCGGACCATGCAGGCCAATTGGATCGGCCGCAGCGAAGGCGTGCGCCTGAGCTTTCCGTATGAATTG
>DASSJN010000021.1:0-5739 GCA_035691185.1 Steroidobacteraceae bacterium | reverse complement strand
TCGGCCGGATCGAAGGTCAGGTGCGCAAAGAGCCCGGGGTCCTTCGGGTCCACGGCGCGCTCGTGCTCCTCGCGCGCGCAGGCCGGGTTGTCGCGCAAGGCCTGCATCCGGTAGCTCGTTTCGGACCAGGCGGTCCGCAGTTCCGTGCGCGTCACGTCGAGCAGCGGCTGTCCGGCACCATCGGCGATGCAGATCCGGTCCATCGCCTCGACTGCCCCGAGGTCGTGCACGTGCGGGCCGAGGCCTGCGGCAGCGAAGGCGGCACGCACTTCGTCGATGCGCGACGATTCCACCTGCACGACCGCACCGAGTTCCTCGGCGAACAGTTCGGCGATCGCCGCCTCGCGCGTCGTCGAGGCGAGCTTGACGTCGAAGCCGCAGCGGCCGGCAAACGCCATTTCCGCGAGTGTCGCGACGAGCCCGCCGTCCGAGCGGTCGTGGTACGCGAGCACGAGACCGGCGCGGCGCAGGCGCACGATCGCGTCGACGAAACCGCGGAGACGCTGTGGGTCGTCGCAGTCGGGCGGCACCGCGCCGACGCGCCCGTAGACCTGCGCCAGGCAGGAGCCGCCGAGCCGGTTGCGGCCGGCACCGAGGTCGACGAACAGCAACCGCGTGGCGCCGCGATCGAGCCGCAACTGTGGTGTCAGCGTGCGACGCACATCCTCGACCGGCGCGAACGCCGAGACGATCAGCGATACGGGCGACACGACCTTCTGCACTTCACCCTGCGCGGACCACGCGGTCTTCATCGACAGCGAATCCTTGCCGACCGGGATCGCGATGCCGAGGGCCGGGCAGAATTCCTCGCCGACTGCACGGACGGTGTCGTAGAGGTCCGCGTCCTCGCCCGGTTCGCCGCAGGCCGCCATCCAGTTCGCGGAGAGGCGGATGTCCGCGATGCGACGCAGGTCCGCCGCCACGATGTTGGTGACGGCTTCGCCGACCGCCATGCGCCCCGATGCCGCCGCGTCGAGCAGCGCGAGCGGCGTGCGCTCGCCCATCGCCATTGCCTCGCCGTGCGTCGAGAAATAATCGCTGACCGTCACGGCCACGTCGCTGACCGGCACCTGCCAGGGACCCACGAGCGGATCGCGACTGATCATGCCGCCGACCGAGCGGTCGCCGATCGTGACGAGGAACGTCTTGTCGGCGACGGTCGGCAATCGCAGCACGCGCAGCACCGCTTCGCGAACGTCGGTCACGGAGTGGGCGCCGAAATCGTCGGACGCGTGCGGCAGCCGCCGCACGTCGCGCGTCATGCGTGGCGGCTTGCCGAGCAGCGTCTCGAGCGGCATCTCGACGGGCGTGTTGTCGAGCAACGGGTCTGCGACGTGCAGCCGGCCGTCGTCGGTGACGTCGCCGACGACCGCGAACGGACAGCGCTCGCGGTCGCACAGCGCGCCGAACGCCGCCAGCTGTTCCGCCGCGATCACCAGCACGTAGCGCTCCTGCGACTCGTTGCACCAGAGCTCGAGCGGCGACATGCCCGGCTCGTCGCTCAGGATCTTGCGCAGGTCGATGCGACCGCCGGTGCCCTGGCCGTGATGCACCGACTCCGGGATCGCGTTGGACAGGCCGCCGGCGCCCACGTCGTGGATCAGCAGGATCGGGTTGTCCTCGCCCATCGCCCAGCAGGCGTCGACGACCTCCTGCGCGCGACGCTGCATCTCGGGATTGCCGCGCTGGACGGAGGCAAAATCGAGGTCGGCGGAGCTCGAGCCCGCGCCCATCGACGACGCCGCGCCTCCACCGAGCCCGATCAGCATCGAGGGCCCGCCGAGCACGACGATCTTGCTGCCGGGCACGACCGGCGCCTTCTCGACGTGCTGGCGGCGCACGTTGCCGAGGCCGCCCGCGATCATGATCGGCTTGTGGTAACCCCGCAGCGGCGAGCGCCCGGCGGACTCGACGTGCTGCTCGAAGGTGCGGAAATAGCCGTAGATGTTCGGACGGCCGAACTCGTTGTTGAACGCCGCGGCGCCGATCGGTCCCTCGAGCATGATCTGCAGCGCCGGGACGATGCGGTCGGGCTTGCCGAAATCCTGTTCCCAGGGCTGCACGTGACCGGGGATGCGCAGGTTCGACACCGAGAACCCGACGAGGCCGGCCTTCGGCTTGGCGCCGCGGCCCGTCGCGCCTTCGTCGCGAATCTCGCCGCCCGATCCGGTCGCCGCGCCCGGGAAGGGCGAAATCGCCGTCGGATGGTTGTGCGTCTCGACCTTCATCAGGATGTCGATCGGCTCGTCCGCCCCTTCGTAGCCGGCACCCCCCGGCTGCGCGAACCAGCGCCGGCCGGGCCAGCCCTCGATGACGGCCGCGTTGTCGCGGTAGGCCGAGAGCACCCCCTCGGGGTGGCAGCGATGCGTGTTGCGGATCATGCCGAACAGCGACTTCGGGCTCCGCACGCCGTCGACGATCCACTCGGCGTTGAAGATCTTGTGTCGGCAGTGCTCGGAGTTCGCCTGCGCGAACATCATGAGCTCGACGTCGGTCGGGTCGCGTCGCAACTGCTCGGTGAACGCCGCGACGAGGTAGTCGATTTCATCGTCGGAGAGCGCGAGGCCCAGCTCCGCGTTGGCGTGTTCGAGAGCGGCCCGGCCCGCGTCGAGCACGGGCACCGTCGCGAGCGGCTGCGGCGCGTGGTGCGCAAACAGCCCCGCTGCGGCATCGACCGAATCGAGCACGGTCTCGGTCATGCGGTCGTGGATGATCGCGGCGACCGCCATCCGCTCGTGCGCCTGGAGCGGCCGTGCCGACTGCACGAAATACGCGACGCCACGCTCGATGCGCACGACGTTCGCCAGGCCGCAGACGTGGGCGATGTCGGTCGCCTTGCTGGACCACGGCGAGACCGTACCGAAGCGCGGCACCACGAGGAGCATCTCGCCACGCGGCTCGGCCGCGTGCGTGGTCGGACCGTACCGCAGCAGGGCCTGGACGACGGCCTCGTCCTTCGCCGTGAGTGGCGCGCTGGTCTCGATGAAGTGGAGGAAGCGCGTGTCGACCGTCTCGACGTGCGCGACCGGTTCGCGAACGGCGGCCAGGACCTTGTCGAGACGGAAATCCGAGAGCGCGGGAGCGCCGCTGAATGTGAGCATGGGGCCGAGTGTCTAGTGGTGAGTGTCTAGCGGATAGTCGGAAACCAGCGTCGTCGGCGTGGGCTTGCCCGCGCTCCGACTGAACACCAGACACTAGACACTAGACACTGGTCCGCAGAGGCGGCGAATGATACCTGACCGACGACTCCCCGACCAGCGCAGGGCAGCGTAAGCCACTGCCAGCGTTCTATTTTTCCCGCGTGCCAGGGCCGCCCGGCGGCGTGTAGACCGGGAACGGAAACGGGGACACGTTGGAGCCCGCGGCGCCCTCGGAGACCTTGCTGACGCCCGACTTCCTGACTTCGTCGATGCGGATGACCGAGTGCAACGGCAGGTACGTGCGCTTCACGCCGGCGAACTCCGTCTGGATCTTTTCCTCCGAAGGGTCGACCACGAGCGTCGACTTCTCGCCGAAGATCAGTTCCTCGACCTCGATGAAGCCGAACATCTGGCCGTGGCCCACCTTGCGGGCGTAGATCTCGAAGACCTTGCCCTGGTTGTGGAAAATGACCTTGAAAATGTGATTGGCAGCCATTCGGCCTGCACGCTTGCGTGTTAGGGTCGACGCATATTACAAGGGACGCGAAGCAGCGTCAGCCGCGGACGGGCATCCTTGGGCCGCCCCGGCCGATTTGGACGCCAGCGCCGACAACCGCACGACCATGGCCATCAAGCTGCGCGTCATCAGCGAGCACCAGCGTGAGCTCGGCTCACACCGCTCGCGCGTGTTCGGCGTGAACGGCGGCACCGTCGGCCGCGCTCCCGACAACGACTGGGTATTGCCCGACCCGCGCCGCGTGATCTCGGGGCACCACTGCGTCGTGCAGTACCACGGCGGCAAGTACTGGCTCCAGGACATCAGCACGAACGGCGTCTATGTCAACGACGCGGACGATCCCGTGTCCGCGACGGGCGGGCGCGTCGAACTGCGCGACGGCGACCGCCTGCGCATCGGCGACTACGACATCGCCGTCGCCGTCGACCAGCGCATCGACTTCCTGCCGGGCGCCGGCGACGAAGCGTCGGCCGCCCTGCACCTCGATGCCGGCATCGGTCACCAGCTCGATCTCGACAGCCTGCTCACGCCGCGCCACGCCGGAGATTCCGGCTCGCTGCCGCTGCACAACGCGTTCGGCGTCAAGGTCGACAGTGAGGCGCGCGCTGCACTGCTCGACGCATTGCGGAAGTCCACGGTGGAGCCTGCCGCGGCCGCCGCGAGCACGGCCGCGCGTGAGGACTCGATCGTTCCCGGCTTCGCGCCGATGACGACGCAACCGGTCACGCCGCCGGGCGCGCCGACCGCTGCGCAAGCGTCACCGGACAGCCCGGCCGCGGGGTCGCAGCAGCCGCCGGAATGGGCGCTGCGCACCCGGCAGGTCACCCGCGAGGAACTCGCCGAGGCGCTGGCACGGCGCCAGAGCCGCGCCGACGCGCGCGAGCGCGCCGTGCCCTTTTATCAGCAGGCGAGCACCTGGGCCGACCTGCGCTCGGCGGTGCAGGCTTTCTGCCGGGGGGCCGGCATCGATGCCGGCTCGCTCACGCCCGAGGCGCAGGCGATGCTGCCGCTGGTCGCGGGCCAGTTGCTGCGCGAGGCGGTCGTCGGCCTGAACGACATCGCCCTCGCGCGCGCCAGTGGCCCCGCGGGCACCCGGATTGCGGCGGTGCCGACACCGCCCGGCGGCAGCAGCAATCCCTTGCGCGCCGCCACCAGCGTCGAGCAGGCGCTGCAGCGGCTGTTCGAGTCGCACAACCGCCTGTATGCCGGCCCTGTCGACTCGCTGCGCGACGTGCTGCAGGAAACCAAGGAACACGAGGCTGCGCTCGCGGCCGGCATGCGCGCAGGGCTCGCGGCCGTGCTCGAGCAACTATCGCCAGCCAACGTCGCCGACCAGTTCGAGCAGGGCCGTGCGCGCATGCTCGCCCCGGGCCAGGACCCGCGCCCGAAGTACTGGGAGCACTACGGCGAGTTCTACCGCGTGCTTACACAGCAGTCCCAGGAAGGTCTGCCGCACGCATTTGTCGAGACCTTCGCCCAGGCCTACGCGAACGCCCGCACGGATCTGCGCGGGAAGCGCCGCGGCCGCGAGTGACCGTCCGGCCGCATGCCGCCAGCGTCACCTCAACTTATTGTTTTTAATCAGGAAATTGGCGGAGAGGGTGGGATTCGAACCCACGTGGGGCGTTTAAGCCCCCATCCGATTTCGAGTCGGCGCCGTTATGACCGCTTCGGTACCTCTCCGCGGGCCCCGCGTGACGCGGACTGCGCGCGACACGGGGCCGCGAATTCTATAACAGCCCGGCCGCCCGGCACCATGCATCGGCCGGGCCGGGCGCGGAGAGCGCAGCGGTGAGGATCCTGCTCGCGCTGCTCGCCACGCTCCTGCTCGGAACCTGCGCGCAGCCGCCCCCGCTGCTGCTGCAGATCCTCGACGCCGGCGAGCTGCGCGTCGTCACGCGCAACAGCCCCGACGCCTACTATCTCGGGAGCCAGGGCCCCGTCGGCCCGGCCTACGAGCTCGCCAGCCGCTTCGCCGAGCACCTCGACATTCCGCTGCGGCTCTACACGGTGCGCACCCGCGAGGCGGCGATCGAAGAGGTCGCGGCGGGACGGGCCCACATCGGCGCGGCCGGTCTGTCG
>DASSJN010000020.1:0-6756 GCA_035691185.1 Steroidobacteraceae bacterium | reverse complement strand
GTGCGGAATCGTCGGTATCGTGGGTTTCGGCCCCGTCAACCAGCAGCTCTACGACGCGCTGACCGTGCTGCAGCACCGCGGCCAGGACGCCGCGGGCATCATGACCGAGTACGACGGCCAGCTGTACCTGCGCAAGGACGTCGGGCTCGTGCGCGACGTCTTCCAGCAGCGCCACATGGAGCAGCTCAAGGGCACGATCGGCATGGGGCACGTGCGCTACCCGACGGCAGGCTGCGACAGTTCCGACGAGGCCCAGCCGTTCTACGTCAACGCGCCCTACGGCATCTGCCTGGCCCACAACGGCAACCTGACGAACGCCGTCGAACTCGCCGAGGTGCTCGTGCGCGAGGACCGCCGGCACCTCAACACGGGCTCCGACTCCGAAGTGCTGCTCAACGTGCTCGCGAGCGAACTGCAGCGCTTCGGCACGCCGCGCGCCTCCGCCGCGGACATTTTCGCGGCGCTCAGCGCCACCTATCGCCGCATCGTCGGCGGGTACGCCGTCGTCACGATGATCCTCGGCCACGGCATCCTCGGCTTCCGCGACCCGCACGGCATCCGCCCGCTCGTGGTCGGCACGCGCGACACGTCGAAGGGCCGCGAATACATGCTCGCCTCGGAGAGCGTGGCGCTCGACCAGCTCGGCTTCAGGATGATGCGCGACGTGGGCCCCGGCGAGGCCGTCTACATCGACGAGTCGGGCCAGCTGCACACGCACCAGTGCGCCGAGCCCGTCCGCCACACGCCCTGCATCTTCGAGTATGTCTACTTCGCGCGGCCCGATTCGATCATCGACAACATCTCGGTCTACAAGGCGCGGCTGCGCATGGGCGAGCTGCTCGCGGAGAAGATCCGGCGCACGCGGCCGAGCCACGACATCGACGTCGTGATCCCGATCCCGGACACGAGCCGCACCAGCGCCTTGCAGGTCGCCCAGATTCTCGGCGTGAAGTACCGCGAGGGCTTCATCAAGAACCGATACATCGGCCGCACGTTCATCATGCCGGAGCAGGCCCAGCGCCGGAAGTCGGTGCGCAGCAAGCTGAACGCGATCGACCTGGAGTTCCGCGGCAAGAACGTGCTGCTCGTCGACGATTCGATCGTGCGGGGCACGACCTCGGCGCAGATCATCGAGATCGCGCGCGAGGCGGGGGCGAACAAGGTGTATTTCGCGTCGGCCGCGCCGCCCGTGCGTTATCCGAACGTCTACGGCATCGACATGCCGGCGGCGTCCGAGCTGGTCGCGGCCGGTCGTACCGACGACGAGGTCGAAAAGCTGATCGGCGCGGACTGGCTGATCTACCAGGACCTCGACGACCTCGTGCGCGCCGTGCGCCACCACGACTCGGCCGTCGTCGACTTCGACACCTCGTGCTTCTCGGGCGAATACGTGGCCGGCGACATCACGCCGGAGTACCTCGCGAAGCTGCAGTCCGAGCGCTCGAACCAGGCCAAGCAGACGCGCAGCGCCGGCAGCCACGGCGTGCTCAAGGCCGTCGTCTGAGGATTTCTAACCTCTCCCGACACGTCGGGAGAGGTCGGCCGGAGGCCGGGTGAGGGCTCCTCGCTGACGCCACGCGACGTCCTGATCGATTGCTACCGTGCCGCGCTCGACGCGGTCGACGCGCGTCGTTGCGTGCGCGAAGACCTGCTGCGCCGCCCGATCCGGGGCGACTGGCACGTCGTGGCGATCGGCAAGGCCGCCGGTGCGATGACGCAGGGCGCGCTCGACGTGCTCGGCCCGCGCATCCGGGGTGGGCGTGTCGTCGTGCCACCGGAACACTTGCCCACCGGCTTCACGGGCGCCGCGCACGGCATCGAGGTCCTGATCTCGTCCCATCCGGTGCCCGACGAGCGCAGCCTCGACGCAGGCGAGAACGTCGCGAGGTACGTCGCGTCGCTGCCACCGGACGCGCGGGTGCTGTTCCTCGTCTCGGGGGGCGCCTCGAGCCTGGTCGAGTCGCTGCGGCCGGGGTGCACGCTGACCGACTTGCAGGCGCTCCATCGCTGGGCACTCGGCAGCGGGGCGCCGATCGCGCAGGTCAACGCACGGCGGCGTGAGCTGTCGCGCCTCAAGGGCGGCGGACTCGCGGCGCTCGCAGGGCAGCGACGGACGCTCGCGGTGATGATCTCCGATGTCCCCCGCGACGACCCGCGCGTGATCGGCTCGGGCCTGCTGCACGCCTCCGAGGCGCCGCCTTCGGGCGAACCCGGCGCCGTGCCGCGTGTTCCCGTGCGCATGGTCGCGACGCTGCGCATGGCCTGCCAGGCCGCAGCCGATGCGGCACGTCGACGCGGGTTCGCGGCCAGGGTGTCACCACGACGCCTCGCCGGCGACGCCGCCGGGCTGGGCGCCAGGCTCGCCGCACGTGCGTATCGGCAGCCCGATCGCACGGTGCAGGTCTGGGGTGGGGAGTCGACGGTGACGCTGCCGGCCACGCCCGGTCGTGGCGGACGCAACCAGCACCTCGCGCTCGCGGCGGCGATCGAGTTCGAACGCCTGCAGACGTCCGTCGTCCTGCTTGCCGCAGGCACGGACGGCGTCGACGGCTCGACGCTGGACGCGGGGGCCGTCGTCGATGCGGAAACGTGCCTGCGCGGTCGCGACGCCGGCTTCGATCCGCACGTATCGCTCGCGGCCGCCGATTCAGGTAGCTTTCTCGAGGCGTCGGGCGACCTGCTGCATACTGGCCCCACGCTGACGAACGTCGGCGACGTCGTGCTGGCGCTCGAGACCCGAGGAGCAAGATGAGCCTGCGTGCCCTGATCGTGAGCGACCGACCCGAGTATCGGCAGATGCTCGCGCATCACGTCACGCTCGAATGGCGCGACGCACTGCCGGCCGAATACGAGCCCGCGACGCGCGGGCGGCTGCCCGCAGGCTTCACCGGCGTCGCCTACGACATCGTGCTGCTGGACCACGAGGTCCAGGGCGGGCGCGGACTCGAGTGGCTCGCCGATTTCCGCGGCCGGCGCGAATTCCCGCCGATCGTGTATTTCGCCCCTCCCGCGGACGCCGGGCTCGGCGTGCAGGCCCGCGCCGCGGGCGCACTGACCGTCCTGCCGCGCACGGAGTTCGAGCATGCCGAACTCTGCTGCACGTTGCGCCAGGCGCTCGTGAGCCGGCACAACCTCCTGGCCGACACCCGACGGGCCGCGCTCGCGCAGGTACCGCCGGATCGCTTCGGCTCCGTGCGGATTCGCGGCTAACACTGCGTCCGGCGCCTGGCGGTGGGCGGTTCTTCGAGCGTATTCCTCGCCTGCGACGCGCGCACCGGCGAGCAGCGCGTGCTGAAGATCTTCCGGCAGGTGCCGGACGTCGTCGAAGGCAGCACGACGTTCGACCGGTTCCTGCGCGAGTACGAACTGGTCGCGCACCTGCGGCACCCCAACATCGCGCGCATCCACGACATCGGCGTGGCGGACGACCACGTCTATCTGTCGATGGAGTACTTCCCCGGTGGCGACCTGCGGGCGCGCATGCGCGACCGACTCGACCCGCGCACCGCGCTCGGCTACGTGCGGCAGATGGCTGCCGCGCTCGGTGCGCTGCACGAGGTGGGCGTCCTGCATCGCGACGTCAAGCCGGGCAACCTACTGTTGCGCGGGGACGGCAGCGTGGCATTCATCGACTTCGGCCTCGCGCGGCAGCTCCGACTCGAGAGCGACATCACGGGCGCCGGCGCGATCTTCGGCACGCCGCATTACATGAGTCCGGAGCAGGGGCACGGGGCGCCGCTCGACGAGCGCAGCGACCTGTATTCGCTGGGCGTGGTGCTCTACGAAATGCTCACCGGCGACAAGCCGTTCGTGGCCGAGACGCCGCTCGCCGTGATCTACCTGCACGCCAATGCGCCGATTCCGCGCCTGCCGGCCAGCCTCGGCGGGCTGCAGGACCTGCTCGACGGGTTGCTCGCGAAAAGGCCGGAGGACCGCCTGCCCTCAGCGGCGGCGATCGTCGCGAGGATCGACGCCCTGCTCGAAAGCGCCGCCGCCTGATGATCATGACGATGATGACGACGGCGATGGCCCGGGGAGCCATCCTCGCGTCCATGACCGACCCGCGCTGGTTCGACGTCGCGGTCGAGCGCTGGCAGGATCTGCTGCTCGACCATGCCAACTGCGAGAAAAAGGCCGCGTCGACGGCGCTCGCGCTGATGTTCGCGTACCCGGAGGATTTCGAGCTCGCCCGCAGGATGTCGCAGCTCGCGCGCGAGGAGTTGCGTCACTTCGAACTCGTGCAGCAGCGGCTCGCGGCACTCGCCGTGCCGTTTCGGCGCCTGAGTCCCTCGCGTTACGCGGAAGGTCTGCGCAAATCGCTGCGCCGGACCGAGCCCGGCCGCCGCGTCGACCTGCTGCTCGTGGGCGCCCTGATCGAGGCGCGTTCCCACGAGCGTTTCCTCGGCCTGATACCGCGGCTCGGCGAGCCCCTCGGGCCGTTCTACGAGTCGCTCGCCGCGGCGGAATCACGTCACGCCGGGCTGTACCTGAAACTCGCGGAAAAGCGCGGCGACCACGTCGGTGCGCGGCTCGAGGAGCTGGCCACGATCGAGGCCGAGCTCGCCGTGGCGCCCGATCCGGAGTTCAGGTTTCATTCGGGCACGCCGGTAGGAAGTGTCTAGCGGATAGTGTCTAGCGGATAGTGTCTAGCGGATAGCCGGAACGGCGCGGCCGCGCCTCCTACCAGACACTGAACACTAAACACTGAACACTAGAGACTGGCGCTGCGCGCCAGCGCCCGCAGCTCGAACCCCTCGTCACGCCACTCGAGCACGCTGCCCTGCGTGTACCAGTCGCCGAGCACGATGCGGCGCGCGGGCTGGCCGTCGAGTTCGAACGTGTGGATCGCCGGGCGGTGCGTGTGGCCGTGCACGAGCGTACGCACGCCGGCACGCCGCATGGTGTCGACGACGGTCTCGGGCGTGACGTCCATGATCTCCGCCGCGGTCGAGCCCACGTGCATGCGGCTGCCCGCGCGCAGCTTGCGGCCCAGCCGCGCGCGCGTCGCCAACGGCAGGTGCCGCAGCGTGAAGTGGACGACGGGATTGCGCAGGATCCGGCGCAGCCGCTGATAACTCGTGTCCGCCGTGCAGAGCACGTCGCCGTGCATCAGCAGGACGCGTTCGCCGTGCAGGTCGACGACCGTGCCGTCCTCGAGCAGCGTGCATCCGGTCTCGGCGGCGAACCGGCGCCCGACCAGGAAATCGCGGTTGCCGTGCATGAAGTAACAGGGCACGCCGGCGTCGGTCAGCGCGCGCAGCGCCGCCACGATTTGCCGCGCGGCCGGAGAGGCGTCGTCGTCGCCGAGCCAGGCTTCGAACAGGTCGCCGAGAATGTAGAGCGCACGTGCCTGCCGCGTCGCTTCCTCCTCGAGGAACGCGAGGAACTGCCGGGCAATCGCCGGCGCCGCCGGGTCCAGGTGCAGGTCCGAGACCAGCAGCGTCTTCGTGCGGGGCGTGACGTTCACGTGCCGGAGACGGCAGCCGGTCCGGTGACCACCCGCGCGGACTGGATCAGGATGGGTTCGAGCGGGGCGTCTTCGGGGAAGGGGCCGTGGCCACCGGTCGCGACGCTGGCGATCTGGTCGATCACGTCCATGCCTTCGACCACGCGACCGATCACGGCGTAGCCCCAGCGCGTGGGCCCGGGATCCAGCGCAAGGTTGTCGGTCAGATTGACATAGAACTGCGAGGTCGCGCTGTGGGGATGCTCGCTCCGGGCCATGGCGACGGTGCCGCGTCGGTTGCTGAGCCCGTTGCCGGACTCGTTGACCACCGCGGGCCGCGTCGGTCGCTCGGCGCCCGAGGCCAGGTAGCCGCCGCCCTGGACGACGAAATTGCCGATCACGCGATGGAAGATCGTGCCGTCGTAGTGACCGTCGCGGACGTACTGCAACAAGTTGGTGACGCTGAGCGGCGCACGGACGGCGTCGAGTTCCACTGTGAAGGCGCCCTTCGTCGTTTCGAACCGCACCCGCACGGGGCCCGCCGGTGCGGTCGACGACGCGTCCTGTGCCGACGCAGGAACCGCCATCAGGAACAGTGCGGCCAGCAAAGGCGGGAATCGGCGCGAAAGGCACGACGATGCGAATGGACGATGCATGTGACGGGGACCTCGGTCGGACTGCGCGGATGGTAAGCGCCCCCACGCCGACGAGCCAGCCTCGCGCGGCGGCCCGAGGCTCTCATCCGGTAAGATGTGCGGCCATGCCCGGAACTGCCCACACCACGCGTTTTGCGCCGAGTCCCACCGGCTCGCTGCACCTCGGCAACGCGCGCACTGCGCTCTTCAGCTGGCTGGCCGCCCGCGCCGGCGGCGGCCGGTTCGTGCTGCGCGTCGAGGACACCGATGCCGAACGCAGCCAGGAGGCGCTGCTCGAACGGCAGCTCGCCGAACTGCGCTGGCTCGGCCTCGACTGGGACGAAGGCCCGGACGTGGGCGGCGAACACGGGCCGTATCGCCAGAGCGAACGCGTCGCGGTCCACGCACAGGCGCTCGATGCCCTGGCGGCACGCGGCCTGACCTATCCCTGCTTCTGCTCGCCCGGCGAACTCGAATTCTCGCGCAAGGCGCAGCTCGCGGCCGGGCGCCCGCCGCGCTACGCACGCACGTGCGCGAACCTGAGCGCCGAGGAAGTGCAGCGGCGCATCGACGGCGGCCAGCGCCCCGCGGTGCGTTTCCGCGTGCCCGACCGGCGCGCGATCGAGTTCACCGACCAGGTGCACGGTCCGCAACGGTTCCTGTCGGACGACATCG
>DASSJN010000019.1:0-29877 GCA_035691185.1 Steroidobacteraceae bacterium | reverse complement strand
TCGATCGTGCCGATGTCGACGCCTTCCAGTTCCGCGTCCGACTCGATCTGGATGTAGCGGACGTTCAGGTTCACGAACCAGTTGCCCTGGCCGATGTCCACACCGACCTGGCCGGCCGCACCGACGGAATCGTCGAGGCTGAGGTCGGAACCGGCCAGCAGGCCGCGCGTCGATTACATGCCCGAATCCGTACGGATCAGCAGCACCCGACGGTTCTCCTGGCGGCCTTCGGCGGTCTTGTTGTCCGCGACCGGGTCGGCCTCGCCCTTGCCTTCCGACGACATGCGCGCCGGATCCACACCTCGGCTCGACAGGTAGTCGTACACGGCCTTGGCGCGGCGGTCGGAGAGCTTCAGGTTGTAGGCGTCGTTGCCGACGCTGTCCGTGTGGCCCTGCACCAGCGTCTTGGCGAACGGCACGTCGTTCATGAACTTCACGACGCGCTCGAGCTCCGTGATCGACTCAGGCCGCAGTTCGGCGCTGTCGAAGTCGAACAGCAGCGTGAGCTTCTGCTCGAGCGGGCAGCCGACCTTGTCGACCTTCGTGCCGGCCGGGGTGCCCGGGCACTTGTCGAGGTCGTCCGTCACGCCGTCGCCGTCGGCATCGGCCGGGGCGGGCGGCGGGGGCGGCGGCGGGGGCGGCGGCGCAGCGGCCGGAGCAGGCTCCGGGGCAGCGACCGGCACCGGGGCCGGACGGCCGAGCTTGTAGCCGACGTGGACGCCGTAGACCATGGGGTTGATGTCGATCGTGCCGATGTCGGCGCCTTCCAGTTCCGCGTCCGACTCGATCTGGATGTAGCGGACGTTCAGGTTCACGAACCAGTTGCCCTGGCCGATGTCCACACCGACCTGGCCGGCCGCACCGACGGAATCGTCGAGGCTGAGGTCCAAGCCGGCCAGTGCGCCACGCGTCTCTTCACTCGAGAACATCGTGTAGTTGACGCCGGCGCCAATGTACGGACGGAAAGTGCCGCCCGGGTTGAAATGCCAGTTGAGGCTCAGCGTCGGCGGGATATGGTCAACCGATCCCACGCGTTCCTTCCCGCCTGCGTACGGCCTCAGGTCGACGCCGTGCGTGAACGGCCAGGCTGCGAGCAATTCCGTGCTGATGTGATTGGTCAGGAAGTAGCTGACGTTGAAGGTGGCCGAGACGTCGTCGTCGACCACGATGAACGCATTGCCCAGGTCGAGGTTTTCCTTGTCCGGGTTAACCTGTGACAGACCGACGCGGAAGAGCCAGTCGCCCTTTTCCGCCTGTGCCGCGAGGGGCGTCGCGAGAGCGGCGGCCACCGCCAATGGAACCAGGTAACGAGATGACATTGAGGCGTTCTCCTTGTGGCTTTTATGCCATGCATCTTAAGTTCAAATCGCGGACGCTCACCGCCGACTCGCCAGCCCCACCTCGAACGAGCAGCTGCATGGGAGCGACCGCGATTTTGTTTGCAATCTTGGACCAAAGCATGGCCGGGTAAATCCGGTATAACCGAATTTCGCGGCCAGATTTCCCTTCGTGGGCGTTCCAGGCCCGGATTCAGCCGAGGCTTATTGATGTACTCGTACAACAAACCATTATTTTTGCGTGAATGCAACCTTGTGGGAAGATGCCTACGATCCGGCGCCCTGATGGTCCTAGGCGCTTTTGCGGCCTCCGGCGTCGCTGACGCCGCTCGCTCGGAGTCCCTGTCGGACACCGCTGCCGACGCGCTGATTCCGTTCGAAAAGTTCAGGCTCGACAACGGTTTGACCGTCGTCGTGCACACGGACCGCAAGGCGCCGATCGTCGCGGTCAACCTCTGGTACCACGTCGGCTCGAAGAACGAGCCGGAGGGACGCGCGGGCTTCGCCCACCTGTTCGAGCACCTGATGTTCCAGGGGTCCGAGCATCACAACGACGAGTTCTTCCGGCCGCTCGAACTCGTGGGTGCGACGAGCATGAACGGCACGACGAGTTTCGACCGCACCAACTATTTCCAGAACGTCCCGACGACGGCGCTCGACCTCGCGCTCTGGCTCGAATCGGACCGCATGGGCCACCTGCTCGGCGTCATCGACCAGCCGCGTCTCGACGAGCAGCGCGGGGTCGTGAAGAATGAAAAGCGCCAGGGGGAGAACCGGCCGTTCGGTCGCGTGCCCGAAACCGTCTTCCGCGCTAGTTTCCCGGCCGGACATCCGTACCGGACGCTGCCGATCGGCTCGATGGAAGACCTCGACGCGGCCTCGCTCGACGACGTCCGCGAGTGGTTCGGCACCTATTACGGGGCGGCGAACGCCGTGCTCGTGCTCGCCGGCGACATCGACGTCGCGACGGCCCGTGCCAAGGCGGAGCAGTATTTCGGGCACGTGGCGCCGGGGCCCGCGCTCACGCGTCCTGGCGACTGGATCGCCGCGCGCACGGAAGGCCGTCGAGAGACGATGTACGACCAGGTCGCCCAGCCGCGCTGGCAGCGGTACTGGAACACGCCGCCGGACGGCACCGACGACTCCGAATTCCTCGGCCTGGTCGGCGAGATCCTCGGCGGCGGCAAGACGTCGCGGCTCTACGAGCGTCTCGTCTATCGCGACCGGATCGCCGACACGGTTGGCGCCGGCCAGTCGCCGCTCGAGATCGCGGGTCTTTTCAGCATTTCGGCCGACGTGAAGCAGGGCGTGCCGGTCGAGCGCGTGGAGGCGGCGGTCGCCGAGGAATTGCAGCGCTTCCTCGAACACGGGCCGACCCCGGCGGAACTGGAGCGCGCCAGGACGGTGATGCGATCCGCTTTCATCCGCGGCCTCGAACGCATCGGCGGGTTCGGCGGCAAGGCGGACGTGCTCGCCTCGTGCGAGGTCTATGCCGGTGACCCGGGCTGCTACCGCAAGTCGCTCGGGCTGATCGCGCAAGCGACGCCCGCGGACCTGCAGCGCGTCGCGCGCCGCTGGCTCGCGCAGGGCGACTACACGCTCGAGGTGCTGCCGCAGGGGAAGTTCGAGGCCGCCGCAGCGTCGGCCGTCGATCGCGCCAAGGGCCCGCCGGTCACGGCCAGTTTCCCCGACGTCGCCTTCCCGGACCTGCAGCGCGCGCGGCTCTCGAACGGCATCCCCGTGATCGTCGCGACGCGCCCGAGCGTGCCCGTCGCGCGGATCTCGCTGCTGTTCGACGCGGGCTACGTCGCGGACCTCGGCCGCCGGCCGGGCACGTCGAGTTTCACGATGGGCATGCTCGACGAGGGCGCGGGCAAGCTCGATGCGCTCGGCATTGCCGATCGCGTCGAGCGACTCGGCGCCGACCTGACGGCAGGCTCGTCGCTCGACACCTCGTTCGCGGCGGTCTCGACGCTGATCGATCAGCTCGAACCGTCGCTGCAGCTGCTCGCCGACGTCGTCCGCCGTCCGACGTTCCCCGAGGCCGAGATCGAGCGGATCCGCAAGGAATGGATCGCAGCCATCCTGCGCGAGAAGACGAGTCCCGACGCGCTGGCGCTGCGGGTGCTGCCGCCGGTGCTCTATGGCGAGGGCCACCCGTATGCCATCCCGTTCTCCGGCTCGGGCACGGAAGCCTCGATCGCCGCGCTGACGCGCCAGGATCTGCTCGACTTCCAGCGCCAGGTGCTGCGGCCGGACAACGTGACGATCATCGTCACGGGTGCGGTCACGCCCGGCCAGGTGGTGCCGCTGCTCGACCGGCACTTCGGCGACTGGAAGCCCGAGCCCGGCGTCGCGCTGACTAAGCCGTCGATCCCGGACGCCTCGCCGGCCTCGGCGCCACGCGTTTTCCTGCTCGACCGGCCGGGTGCGCAGCAGACCACGCTGCTCGTCGGTCAGCTGATGCCGTCGAGCCGCGCCGACGACCGGATCGAACTGAACACCGCGAACGCGGTCGTCGGCGGCACCTTCACCTCGCGCATCAACATGAACCTGCGCGAGGACAAGCACTGGTCGTACGGCGCACGGTCGAGCCTGCCCGAGGCGCTCGGGCAACGGCCGTGGCTGCTGTCGGCGCCGGTGCAGTCCGACAAGACCCTCGAGACGATCGCGGAAATCCGCCGCGAACTCGCCGAGTTCGTGGGCTCGAAACCGGCGACGACCGCGGAGATCGAGAAGATCAAGCAGCGGGACGTGCGCGGGCTCTCCGGTCAGTACGAAACCAACGCGTCGGTGAGCGGTGCGATCGCCGACATCGTGCGGTTCGGACGGCCCGACGACTGGGTGCGCGCGCTCAGGCAGCGGCTCGAAGCGCAGACGGACGCGGGCGTGCAGCAGGCCGCGAGCCGCGCGTTCCGGCCGGACGCGCTCACCTGGGTGATCGTGGGCGACCTGGCCAGGATCGAGGAGCCGATCCGCGGGCTCGGGCTCGGCACGGTGCAGGTGCTCGACGCCGACGGCGAGGTGCTGCGCTGAGGGCGGTGAGCGACGTGGTCAGCCGTGCGCCTGGAGGATCCGCCGCTTGCCGGCCTCGTACGCGTCGCTCGAGAGCACGCCGTCTTCGAACAGGCGACGATGCTCGCGCAACTCGTCGCGCAGGTACTGCTGCCGCGCCTGCGACATCTCGGCCCGGGCCGCGGCGGTGCGCTGGGCGAGAACGGCCTGGAACGACGCCGCCTGGCGCGCGGCCCCGAGCCCCCCGGTCAGTTCGGCCAGCGTGACCTGCCCATGCACGCTGCGCAGCAGCATCGTCTCGTGGGTCCGATACAGCGCCGCGGCGCCGGCGAGCAGCCCGATCGCGAAGAGGCCCAGCGACACGAGCCATGCCGACCAGGCCTCGGGGTGCCCGTGCATCGACGCGGCCAGCCAGGCGACGAGGCCAGCCACCGTCGCACTGGAAAGGCTCGCGAGCCAGCAGTTCCACGCGATCGTGCGACGCGTGATCGGGGCTTCGTCCACGAACCGGAGATCGACGACGTAGCGACGATCGGGCCGACGCGGGGCCTGCGCACGGACGGCCAGTCGGTGGCCGTCGAGCAGCGCGAGTTCGGTGCGGCAGCCCCGGACACGGTGGGCGATGGCGAGCGTGGGCCCGCTGCGGGTGCCGCGGAAGCGGCCGTCGATGACGAACTCGTCCGAGGCCAGGCAGATGGCTTCCGCCCGCATCGCGCCACCCTCGAGCTGCAGATTGGCGACCTGTTGCACCCGAGCGATGCTAGGCGATCCGGCGCGCGTGGCGCATGCGACGGCGGTCACGTTTCCGGCGCCCGTCGACGCGGCACTCGTCGTTCGACGACTGCTTCTCAGAATTGCCGGACACAACCGTGCCCGGGGCCTGCGGCTATGATCCACGCTCACGCACGGAGGAACGGCCCCATGAGCCAGCGACGCGCATGCCTGCTTTCGCTCTGCCTCGTGGTCGCGGCGGGATGCCGCAGCACGTTGCCGCCCGCGCCGCCTGCGCAGGATGCGCCGCCGCCGGTCGCCGCCACGGCTGCCGCGGCCGGCGGCCGCACCCACTGGTGGAACGACCGGGTCTTCTACGAGATCTTCGTGCGTTCGTTCGCCGATTCGACGACGGGGCCGCTGGCCAACGACGGCATCGGCGACTTCGTCGGGTTGGCCGAAAAGCTCGACTACCTCAATGACGGCGACCCGGCCACGACGCACGACCTCGGCATCACCGGCATCTGGCTGATGCCGATCAACCCCTCGCCGAGCTACCACGGCTACGACGTCACCGATTACTACGGCATCCACCCGCAGTACGGCACGCGAGCGGACTTCGAACGCTTTCTTGCCGAGTGCCACCGGCGCGGCATCCGGGTCATCGTCGACCTGGTGCTCAACCACAGTTCCTCGCGTCACCCGTGGTTCGTGAAGGCGCTCGCCGGCGAGCCGGGCTACCGCGACCGCTACGTGTTCGTCGACGCGAACGCCGTGCCCGACGTCCGCGGTCCGTGGGACCAGCAGGTCTGGCAGCAAGCGCGCGGCCAGCACTATTACGGCATCTTCTGGTCCGGCATGCCCGACCTCAACTATCGCAATCCTGCGGTCACGGAGGAGGCCTACCGCATCGCGGAGTTCTGGCTGCGCGACCTGCACGTGGACGGCTTCCGCCTGGACGCGATCCGCCACCTGATCGAAGAAGGCGACGTCATGAGCGACACGCCGGCGACGCTCGCGTGGCTGCGCGGCTTCCGCACCCACGTCAAGCGGGTGCAGCCCGAAACGATGATGGTCGGCGAGGTGTGGACGACCACCGAGGTCGTCAGCGACTACATCGACGGCGGCTCGCTCGACCTCGCCTTCGAGTTCGACGTGGCGAAGGCGATCCTGCGGGCGATCGAGTCGGGTCGCCGCGACGACCTGGCCTACGCGCTCCAGAACGCGTGGACCGCGTACCCGGGGCAGCAGTTCGCGACCTTCATCACCAACCACGACCAGGACCGCATCGCGAGCGTGCTCGGCGAAGAGCCGGCGCGGCTCAAACTCGCGGCGAGCCTGCTGCTCGCGGCGCCCGGCGTACCGTTCCTCTATTACGGCGAGGAAATCGGACAAGTGGGCCGCAAGCCCGACGAGATGATCCGCAACCCCATGCCCTGGACCGCGGGCACGAACGGCGGCTTCACGCAGGCTGCGCGACCCTGGGAGCCACTGCAGCGCGGACACGAGCGCCGCAACGTCGCCGTCCAGGCCGCCGACCCGGCGTCGCTGCTGAATCATTACCGGCACTGGATCCGGCTGCGACAGGCCGAGCCGGCGCTGCTGCGCGGCGACTTCGAGATGATCGACCTCGGGCGCGACGACGTGATCGCCTGGCAGCGCAGCCTGCGCGGCCGGACGCTGACGTTCGTGGCCAACCTCGGCCGCGAGCCGATCGAGGGCCTCGCACTGCCGCCTGCGGTCCACGCCTCCGTCGCGGTCGATCGAATGTCCGGGGCGGCCGTCGACGCGCGGGCGTCGCTCGTGCTCGCGCCGTACGCCGCGCGACTGTTCGCGTCGTCCCGGTGACGCGCCGATGACCCTCACAGGACAGGCCGCCGTGTTCCTCGCGGCGACCGTGATCGCCGTGCCGCTGTTCCGCAGGCTCAAGCTCAGCGCGGTGCTCGGGTACATCGCCGCGGGGCTCGCGATCGGGCCCTGGGGGCTGGGCCTCTTCGACGAGGTCGCGAACGTCCTGCACTTCTCCGAGTTCGGCGTCGTGCTGCTGCTGTTCGTGATCGGGCTCGAACTGCAGCCGTCGCGGCTCTGGGTCATGCGTCATGCCGTGTTCGGCCTGGGAACCGCGCAGGTGCTGCTGTCCACGCTCGCGGTCGCGGCCGCGGCGCGGCTGCTCGGCCAGCCGTGGCCCGCAGCCATCATCGTCGGCTTCGCGCTGTCGCTGTCGTCGACCGCTCTGATCCTGCAGGTGCTTGCCGAACGCGGCGAACTCAACACCCGGCACGGCCGCAGCACGTTCGCCGTGCTGTTGTTCCAGGACCTCGCGATCATGCCGGCCCTGCTCGTGCTGCCCCTGCTCGCGGCAGGCGGCGACCGGCACCTCTCGTGGCAGGCGATCGCCGTTCCCGTGGCCGCGATCGTGGGCACGATCCTGTTCGGGCGGTACCTGCTGAGCCCGGCCTTGCGGCTCGTGGCCCACACGCGAGCGCAGGAAGCTTTCACGGCGGCCGCACTGCTGGTCGTCGTCGGCACCGCGTTGCTGTTCGACCTGGCCGGGCTGTCCATGGCGCTCGGCGCCTTCCTCGCCGGCGTGCTGCTCGCCGACAGCGAGTACCGTCACGAGCTCGAGGCGGACATCGAGCCCTTCAAGGGCCTCCTGCTCGGGCTGTTCTTCATCGCGGTCGGGATGTCGGCCAACCTCGGCCTCCTGGCGGCGCGGCCCCTGCAGGTGGCGTGGCTGACGCTCGGCTACATGGCGCTCAAGGTCGTCGCGGTCTGGCTGGCGGGTCGCACGGCGCGGAACGACACGGCCACGGCGGGCCGCATCGCCGTGGCGCTCGCCGGCGGCGGTGAATTCGCGTTCGTGCTGCTCGCGCTCGCCGCACGCGACCGGCTGGTGCCGCAGGCGACGGCCGACCTGTTCGTGCTCGTGGTCACCGCCTCGATGGTGCTGGCGCCGCTGCTGATCGGCGCGGCGGACCGGCTGGCGAAGCGCTACGCCAGCCCGGCCCCGCCGCGGGCGTTCGATCGCATCGAGCCGGAGGAGCCGCGCGTGATCATCGCCGGGTTCGGCCGGGTCGGGCAGATCGTGGCGCGGGTGCTGCGCGCCCGGCAGATCCGGTTCACGGCGCTGGAGGCGAGCGCGGCGCAAGTGGACTTCGTGCGCCGCTTCGGGAACCGGCTGCACTACGGCGACGCCTCGCGGCTCGAGATGCTGCGCGCGGCGGGGGCCGACCAGGCGCACGTGCTCGTCGTCGCGATCGACGACGTCGAGGCGAGCGTGCGCGCCGCGGAACTGGCTCGACGGCACTTCCCGAACCTGCGCGTGCTCGCGCGGGCCCGCAATCGCCAGCATGCGTTTCGTCTCATGGACGCCGGCGTGGCCGAGATCTGGCGCGAGACGTTCGGAACGAGTCTCGAGATGGCGGAGGCCACGCTCGTCGCGCTCGGCACCAGGCGTGACATCGCTGCGGCGCAGGTGCGACGATTCCGCGCCCACGACGAAGAGACGCTGCGACGACAGGCCGCGATCAAGGACGACGAGGAAAAGCTGATCGCGACGACGCAGGCCTCCGCACACCAGCTGGAATCCCTGTTCGAGGCCGACCGCACCCAATGACCACGCGCACCTCTCGACTGCTCCCCGCTCCGATCCGTCGTGTCCTGCTTTCGCTGACTGCGTGCGTCGCGCTGGCGCCGTGCGTCGCGTTCGCCGCCGACGGTGCGCTCGACGTGGGCGCCGCCGCGCGATTCGCGGACCTCGCATTGCACTGCGTGCACCTCGAGTACCCGAACAAGCTCGCGCACACGCTCGCCAGCGACGCCGACGTGCAACCCCCGCGGCAGCTGACGCCGGCGTTCTACGGCTGCTACGACTGGCACTCCTCGGTGCACGGCCACTGGCTGCTCGTGCGCCTGGCGCGCCGGTTTCCACAGGCGCCGTTCGCAGTGCAGGCGCGCGCGGCGCTCGCGCAAAGCCTGACGCCGTCCCACATCGTCGCCGAGGTCGCGTATCTGCAGGCGCCGGGACGGGCCTCGTTCGAACGGCCGTACGGGCTCGCATGGCTGCTCGCGCTCGTGGCGGAACTGCGCCAGTGGGACGATCCGCAGGCGCGGCAGTGGGCTGCCGCCTTGCAGCCACTCGAGCGCGCGGCGGCGGACCGGCTGCGCAGCTGGCTGCCGAAGCTGCACTACCCGATCCGCGTCGGCGAGCACAGCCAGACCGCGTTCGCGTTCGGACTGGTGCACGACTGGGCGCGCGTCGCGGGCGACGCAGGCATGCGTACGCTGATCGAGCAGCGATCGCTCGCGTTCTACGGCGACGACGTCGACTGCCCGATCGAGTACGAGCCCTCCGGCGAAGACTTCCTCTCGCCGTGCCTGGCCGAGGCGGACCTCATGCGCCGCGTGCTCGCACCGCGCGACTACGGCCAATGGCTGCACGCCTTCCTGCCCTCGATCCCGCTCAGCGCGCGTCAAGCCTGGCTCGCACCCGGCATCGTCACGGACCGCAGCGACCCGAAGCTCGCGCACATCGACGGCCTGAACCTGAGCCGCGCATGGATGCTGCACGGCATCGCAGCCGGCCTGCCGCCGAAGGACAGGCGCATTGCGGCGCTGCAAGCCGCGGCGCGGGGGCACGCCGGGGCCGCCTTGCCGGCCGTGACCGGCGAGCACTACGAAGGCGGCCATTGGCTCGGCACGTTCGCGGTGTACCTGACCACGGCCGCCGGGCTGCCGCCGGCGCGCTGAGCGGCAAGGCGGGATTCGAGATGGACCGTTCCGAACGTTTCTACAAGATCCAGGGCATGCTGCAGAACCGCGGTGCGGTACGACTGCAGGAGTTCCTCGACGAACTGGAGGTTTCGAAGGCGACCTTCAAGCGCGACCTCGAGTACATGCGCGACCGCATGCGTGCGCCGATCGTCTACGACCGGCACGAGGAGGCCTACCGCTTCGACATGGGCGTCGCCGACAAGGAGCTGTGGCAACTGCCGGGTCTGTGGTTCACGGCCGCGGAGATGCAGGCGCTGCTCACGATGGACAAGCTCCTTGCCGACCTGCAGCCCGGCGTGCTGAGCGAGGCCATCGCGCCGCTGCGCCGGCGGCTGCGGGAGCTGCTCGGGACCAGGCAGCACAGCGCCGACGACATCGCGAGACGCATCCGCATCCTCGCGATCGGCGCACGCCTGGTCGAACCGGCGCATTTTCGCGCTTTGAGCACGGCGTTGTTGTCGCGGCGACGGCTGCGGATCCGACACCTGCGCCGGCAGGAGGGCGACGTGCTCGAACGCGAGGTGTCGCCCCAGAGGCTCGTGCACTACCGTGACAACTGGTATCTCGACGCGTGGTGCCACAAGCGCCAGGCGCTCCGCACGTTCGGTGTCGACGCGATCGAGTCGGCGACCGTCTCGGACAAGGAGGCCCGGGACGTGCCGGAGGAGACGCTCGACCGCCACTTCGCGAGCGGCTACGGAATTTTCGCGGGCAGCGAGACGCAGGACGCCGTGCTGCTGTTCGGTCAGGAACGCGCACGCTGGGTGTCACGCGAAGTCTGGCATCCAAAACAGGACGGCAAACTTCAGCTCGACGGCACGTATCTCCTCCGTTTCCCCTACGCGCAGGAACCCGAACTGGTGATGGACATCCTGCGTTACGGGCCGGACGTTCAGGTGCTGGCGCCGCCGTCGCTCCGGGAGGCCGTGGCCGCGAAACTTCGGGCCGCCGCCGCGCTCTATTGAGAAGGCGCAGCGCACCGTAGCGATGCGGTCGCGGACCGGAAATTTTTTCAACCAGCCCAGGGAAGGGTCGATCATGCGAGACGAACTCGCCGCCACGGACGTGCGGCACATGCTCCTCGGTGCAATCCTTGCGTTCGCGCTCACGGCGTGTGGCGGCGGTGGCAGCGGCAACGGGGGCGACAGCGGCGGTGGCGACGGCGGTGGTGACGGTGGTGGTGACGGTGGCGGCGGCGGCGGTACGACCGAGCTCCCGACGGACACCCGCAGCTCCGACAGCGCCTACCTCACGTCGACGGCGACCGGCTGGCAGGTCGTGCCGCTGATCACGGTCGGCAACACGCCTTCGAGTTCGTCGTACGCGATGGTCGGCAAGCCCGACGGGCTCGGCGCCTTCGCGGGTCGCGTCTCCGATACGGGGGACATCGTGGACACCGGCGACTACTTCACGGTGCTGATGAACCACGAGATCCGCGCCGACCAGGGCGTGGCACGGGCGCACGGCACGAGGGGCGCCTTCGTGTCGCAGTGGACGTTCGACCTCGACACGCTCGAGGCGCAGTCGGCACGCGACCTCGCCACGCAGGTCTACGCGTTCACCGGCGGCGGCTGGAGCGATGCCACCGGCACGGTGACGTTCGATCGCTTGTGTTCGGCGGATCTCGCGCGTCCTTCGGCGTATTTCAACTCGGCCACCGGTCGCGGCTACGACGGTCGGATCTTCACGAACGGCGAGGAAGTGGACGACGCCGGCCGCGCATTCGCCTGGATCGTCGGGGGTGCGGAGCACGGCCGAACCTACCACCTGCCGCACCTCGGCCGGTTCGCCTTCGAGAACGTCGTGGCCAATCCCGGCTCGGGCGATTCGACGGTCGTCGTCGCGCTCGACGACGTCGCGCCGGGCCAGGTGTACGTCTACGTGGGGCGGAAGACCGACAACGGCAATCCGGTCGAACGCGCGGGCCTGCACGGCGGCAAGCTGTACGGCATCCGGGTGACGGACGGCGGCGTGAACTATGGGTCGGGCGCCGTGCCGCTGGAGAACGACGGCGCCATCGAAGGCTCGTTCGAACTCGTCGACCTCAGCGACGCAGCGCTGGCGAGCGGCAGCGAACTGCAGTCCACGTCCGTCGCCCGCGGCGTCACGCAATTCGCGCGGCCGGAAGACGGCGCCTGGGACACGGGCGATCCGCGGGTGTTCTACTGGGTCACGACGGGCGCGCCGGTGAATGGCTCGATGCAGACGGCACGCCTCTATCGCCTGACGTTCGATTCGCTCGACAACCCTGCCGGCGGGACGATCGACCTCGTCGTGGACTCCGCCGCCTTGACCGGCAGCGACGGCCTGCGGGCGGACGGCTTCGACAACATGACCGTCGATGCCGGGGGCCGGATCGTGCTGCAGGAGGACGGTGGCAGCGACGATTACGTGAGCAAGATCTGGCTCGTCGACCCGGACTCGGGCTCGGCGACGCAGATCTTCGAATCGGACCGCAGCCGTTTCCTCGCCAGCGGATCGAGCTTCCTGACCAGCGACGAGGAAAACTCTGGCGTGATCGAGGTGACGGACGTCGTGCGCAACGCGAGCTGGTACGACAGCGGCCGACGCTATTACCTCGGCACGAACCAGGCGCACTACCGGCACTCGACGAGCTCGCTCGTCGAAGGCGGCCAGCTTTACCTGTTCGCGTCGCCGAAGTGAGGCGCGACGGGTAAATCCGGGTCTACTGCAGCCGGTATCGCTTCGGCTCGACACCCTGCACGGGCGGCAACGTCACGCCGGCGGCGACGTAGAGGTCCACCTCCCGTTCGAACCGCAGCGCGCCTTCCACCACGGCGCCCTGCTCCACCGTGATCCGCGGGTTGCGCTCGTCCCGGCCCCACTTCCGGAGCCAGCCGTCGCCGCCGTTGTTCTTTTCGACCCGGATGCCGCCCTGGACGCGCGAACCGGAGCCGATGCGGATGTCGGCGTTCACCGTCTCGAGGCCCTTCGTGACGGTGGCGCCTTCGAGCAGCATGTCTCCGTTCACGTTGGCGACCGCTCCGCCGACCCGGACGCCGGGGCGCAGCGTGACGTCGCCATTGACGGTCGCGACGTTGCCCTGCACTTCCGAGCCGTCCCCGATCGTGACGTCGCCGTTGACCGTCTCGGCGGACGCGACGAAGGCATGGTCCTCGATCGTGATCGAGCCGTTGACGGTCTCGACGTCCTCGGCGCGCGCCGAGGATTCGATCGTCACCGAGCCGTTGACGGTCTCCACGTCACTGGCGACCTGCCCCGCTTCGAGGCGGACGCTGCCGAGCACCTTGCTGACGTCGGCCGCCGACGCCGTCGCGCCGAAGGCCACCGCGGACCAGGCATAGGCCAGGGTCAGGATGCAGCGTGTCGGGAAGTTCATGGTGGCGCGCCTCCGTCGCCGATCGATCGATCGATCCGTTGCGATGTGCCCTTGGGATGCACGGGATCGCCGGAAGGTTGCAATGCCCCTGCTGCGGGGCTGCACGCGCGCTCGCGCTTGCGCTAGGCTCCGCGCTCTCCGTCGTCGATCCGGGAGTGCCGCCATGAAGACCCTCGCCGCCGTCTGCCACCAGGCGGGCCAGCCCCTCGTGATCGAGACCGTCGACCTCGACGGACCGCGCAGCGGCGAAGTCCTGGTCGAACTCAAGGCGACGGGCATCTGCCACACCGACGAGTTCACGCGCTCCGGCGCGGACCCGGAGGGACTCTTCCCGGTGATCTTCGGTCACGAGGGCGCCGGCGTCGTCGTCGACGTGGGCCCCGGCGTGCGCTCCGTCCAGAAGGGCGACCACGTGATCCCGCTGTACACGCCGGAGTGTCGCGAGTGCAAGAGCTGCACCTCGCACAAGACGAACCTCTGCACGGCGATCCGCGCGACGCAGGGTCAGGGCGTGATGCCGGACGGGACGAGCCGGTTCTCCCTCGGCGGTCAGAAGATCCACCACTACATGGGATGTTCGACGTTCTCGAATTTCACGGTGCTGCCCGAGATCGCCGTCGCCAAGGTTCGCGAGGACGCGCCGTTCGACAAGATCTGCTACATCGGCTGCGGCGTCACCACCGGCATCGGCGCGGTGATCAACACGGCCGGGGTCGAGCCGGGTGCAAACGTCGTCGTGTTCGGTCTCGGCGGCATCGGCCTCAACGTGATCCAGGGCGCGCGCATGGCCGGCGCGAACATGATCGTCGGCGTCGACATCAACCCCGCGCGCAAGCCGCTCGCCGAGAAGTTCGGCATGACGCACTTCGTCGACCCGAAGGAGGTCGAGGGCGACCTGGTGCCGTATCTCGTCTCGCTCACGGGCGGCGGCGCCGATTACAGCTTCGAATGCGTCGGCAACGTCGACCTGATGCGGCAGGCGCTCGAGTGTTGTCACCGTGGCTGGGGCGTGTCGGTGATCATCGGCGTGGCGGGCGCCGGCCAGGAAATCAGGACGCGGCCGTTCCAGCTCGTCACGGGCCGCGTGTGGAAGGGCACCGCGTTCGGCGGCGCGCGCGGGCGCACCGACGTGCCGAAGATCGTCGACTGGTACATGAACGGCAGGATCTGGATCGACCCGCTGATCACGCACACGATGCCGCTCGAGCGCATCAACGATGCGTTCGACCTCATGCACTCCGGCGAGTCGATCAGGAGCGTGGTGACGTTCTGAATAAGAAAGTGTCTAGTGTTCAGTGTCCAGCGGTCAGTCGGAAGCGCCGGCGGCGCCGCGCCGCTCTTACTGGACACTAGACACCATCCACTGGACACTTTTCACTCTGGAGCCTGCACCTTGGAAGTGATCTCCGAGCACGGCTGCTTCGGCGGCGTCCAGCGTTTCCTGCGGCACGAGTCGCGCGAGTGCGCGGGCCCGATGCGCGTGGCGGTGTACGAGCCCCCGCACGCGCGGCACGGCCGCAAGGTGCCGGTCGTGTATTACCTCGCGGGCCTGACCTGCAGCGAGGAGACGTTCGCGATCAAGGCGGGGGCACAACGGCTCGCCGCGCAGTATGGCCTGATGCTCGTCGCGCCGGACACGAGCCCGCGCGAACCGCGCCTGCCCGGCGACGACGCGAGCTGGGACTTCGGCATTGCGGCGGGGTTCTACGTCGATGCGACGCAGGCGCCGTGGGCCGCGCATTACCGGATGTACAGCTACGTGACGCAGGAACTGCCCGAACTCGTCGCGGCGCACTTCGCGGCGGACCCGGCGCGGCAGTCGATCATGGGCCACTCGATGGGCGGTCACGGCGCACTCGTCTGCGCACTGCGCAATCCCGGCCGCTATTGCTCCGTCTCCGCCTTCGCGCCGATCAGTGCGCCGGCACAGGTGCCGTGGGGCCACAAGGCGTTCTCGGGAT
This sequence comes from Steroidobacteraceae bacterium, assembly GCA_035691185.1. GTDB lineage: Bacteria > Pseudomonadota > Gammaproteobacteria > Steroidobacterales > Steroidobacteraceae > RPQJ01. Next base: position 14,719 of record DASSJN010000019.1, on the reverse strand, counting down.
ACCTCGGCGACGATCGCGAGGCGTGGCTCGAGTACGACGCGACGGCGCTCGTCGAGCGTGCGACCTTCCCCGGCAAGATCATGGTCGACCAGGGCACGGCGGACAAATTTCTCGCCGAGCAGCTACGACCGGAGCTGTTTGCCGAAACCTGCCGGAGGGCGGGCCAGCAGTTGCGCCTTCGCATGCAGCCCGGATATGACCACAGCTACTGGTTCATCCAGACGTTCATGCCGGACCACCTGGCGTGGCACGCGGGCGCACTCGGGGCATAGCGCGGTGACTCATCCCGCCGCCAGTCTGCGTTCCGCGGCCGTCACCATCGCCTTGAAGCGCGGGTGTTCACGGATCGCCTCGAAGTCCGGGTCCACTTTGGCGTGATCGAGGAAGCCTTTCGCCACGTTCTCGAAGAACGGCTCCAGAAGGTCCAAGGCCGCCTCGTAATCTGGCAGGTGGATGACCAGCACGCAGGCGAAGTTGTAGCGCATGTTCAGGTTGTCGGGGTCGATCAGCAGTGCCCGATGCATGCGTTCCTTCGCGCGAGCCGCTTCGCCGAGGGCGGCCAGCGCATATACGCTGTAACCGAGTACGGATCCGTTGTTGGGATCCTGCGCGAGCGCCTTCTCTGTCCGTTCGAGCGCGAGGCGCGCCGTGCGCCGCAACCCTTCCGTATCACCGACGGTTCGGTAACAGCTCAACAGCATCCCGTACGAATTGATGTCGGTATCCATGAGCGACGCCGCCTTTTCCCAGAATCGGATGGCGTCGTCGAAGCGGTGTCTTCGATAGCTCAGGTACGCCGCGGCCCGGTTGACCTCGGCCGACTCTGGATCCAGTCGCAGCGCCACATCGATCTCCCGGGTCGCCCTCTCCTCGCGCCCCTCGCTCGCGTGGATGCTCGCCTTGACTGCATGGGCCTCGGCCAGGTCTGCGTCCAGTTCGAGTGCTCGCTCGGCCGCGGCCATGCCGCCGTCTCCGGCCGTGCCCTTGGTGAAACGTTGCTGCAGCTGGCTGAGGGCGAGCAAGGCCCACGCGCGCGCATAACCGCCGTCGATCTCCATTGCGCGCCGGCAGAGTCGCTCGATGGCCTCGGCCCGGCGCATGTCGCCTTCGTGGCCGGTCAGGTACAGCTGCCGCGCCATCAGGAAAAGGTTGTAGGCCTCGACGCTGTCCGTGCCGCGCCGCTCGATGGCGCGCTTCTCGGTGGGCAGCAGCTTGAGCTGCAACGCCTGGACGATCGCGGCGGAGATCTCGTCCTGCAGAGCGAAGATGTCCTCGAGCTCGCGGTCGTAGCGCTCGGCCCAGAGGTGGTCATTGCTCGCCGCCTCGACGAGCTGGGCCGTGATGCGGACGCGGCCACCGGCCTTGCGCACGCTGCCCTCCAGCACGTGCGTGACGTTGAGCTCGCGCGCGACCTTGGGCACGTCGACGTGCCGCCCCTTGTATACGAAAGCGCTGTTGCGCGCGGTGACCGAAAGCGACGAGACCTTGCTCAGGTCCGTGATGACGTCCTCGGTGATGCCGTCGCTGAAATATTCCTGCTCGACATCGCCGCTCATGTTCACGAACGGCAGGACGCAGATGGCGATCCGGTCGGGCCTGCCGACCGTACCCGTGGCGGGTGCGGCGCTGGCACGGGCCGCCGACGCCGCGGTCCGCGCCGCGCGCTGCCGCTCGATCGTCGCGCGCAGCGCGCGCAGCACCTCCTGTGCCTGCGGCGCTGCCGGATCGCCACGCCAGTCATCGAGATCGGTCGTGTGCAGTGCTCGGGCGTCGATCGGCAGCTCCGCACCGTCGAACCGCACCGGCACGAGGATCCCGCGTTCGGCGCCGTCGCGGGCCTCGCCGCGCACCCAGCGCGACTCGACCGAGCGCGGTGTCCACACCACGAGCACGGCCGACGCAGCCTTGAGTTCGTCGGCGATGCGCCGGTCGAATTCCTGTCCCGCGGCGATGTCCGGGTCCCACCAGGCCGTCCAGCCCTCCGCCTCGATCGCGGCCACGAGCGGCGCGACGCGCGCGCGGTCGCTGCGAGCGTAGGAGACGAATACGTCGGCCATGGTCCATGACCCTGCGGGTGTCGACGGCACCCAAGCTTACTCGGTCCCGACGCGACGTGGTTTACCGGGTGCGGGTGCCGGCCGGTACCGCCAATCCGCTTCATTCGCACAGCAGCGACCTGACCAATGTCATTATCAACGGCACGTGGTACATCGGGAGCCGATGAGGGATCCGCCAAAGATTCACGTGAGCGTTGCCGAGCTGGAAGTTGACGGCAAAGGAAAGTTCGATTTCCAGCCTGCTTCGGCGAAGCCTGACACTTGAGTCGGGGTCCAACTATGCGATGCAGCGGTCAACACTGGTCGCGGAGACGACGAACATGAGAAAACTGGTTGTGGGTACTTTCGTGACTCTGGACGGCGTCATGCAGGCACCCGGCGGTCCCGACGAGGACCGCGACGGTGGCTTCCAGCACGGTGGCTGGCTGGTACCCTATTTCGACGAACGATTTCTCGGGATCATGACCGAGTGGACCCAGCGGGCCGGCGCCTTTCTTCTCGGCCGCAAGACCTATGAGATCTTCGCGGCGTCCTGGCCCAAGTCCACCGACCCCGCAGACCAGATCGCTCTGGCCCTCAACACCCGGCCGAAGTTCGTCGCTTCGCGGACGCTCGACAGGGTCACCTGGAACCACTCGCACCTGCTCAAGGGCAACGTTGCCGAGGAGGTCGCGAAGCTCAAGGCAGAGGATGGCGGCGAGATTCAGGTCCACGGCAGCGGCAACCTCCTCCAGACCCTGCTCGAGCGCGATCTCATCGATACGCTGCGCATCTGGCAGTTTCCTGTGGTCATCGGCACTGGCAAGCGGCTGTTCGGCGAAGGCACGATTCCGCGCGCCTTCCGGCTTGTCGACACACAACAGACCGCTACCGGTGCTGTCCTGCATGTGTACGAGCGTGCTGGCGCCCTCAAGTACGGCGAAGTCGAAGTCGGCCAGGAGACCGTAATCTTCGATCCGGACCTAGCACCCAAGTGACCCATCACCACGCCTGACAGGCGCCAGGCGCTCAGGTTTCACACCGCACCGCCCAACTGATGGTGCCAATTGAGATGAGGTGCAAATGATCCTGACTGTATTCCGATCGCGGCTCAGGGAAGATGCCCGTGCTGAGTACATGGAACTCTCGCCGAGGATGGCGGCGTTGGCAGAATCGATGCCGGGCTTCCGGTCTCGCAAGTCGTTCGTCGCGGAAGACGGGGAACGACTGACCTTGGTGGAGTTCGAAGACGAGCAGTCGCAGCGGCACTGGTCCCAGAACGCCGAACACCTGGCCGCAAAGAAGACCGGCCGCGAACGGTTCTATTCCGAGTACTCCTTGCAGATCTGTACCGTTGTTCGGGAATCCAGGTACTCGGCACCATGACACGCCGATAGCTTCCTGGGGTGGCTCGCCTGCGCGCCCGTTGACCGCGCCGGCATCCGACGCTAGATTGACGCGCATGAAGCAGCACTGGAATGCGTTCGCGATCAACACCACCACCACGACCGGCCGCCTGGGCGGGCCGTCGTCGTGGTCGCACGTGTACTGAACCAGCCAGCAACACGACGCATCACGAGGCCCCGCCGGCGACGGACGGGGCCTTCATTTTTTCCGGGGCACCTCCGTCGATGCATCACCATCAACAGGAGGAATCGACACCATGGACGACCACGACCACAGGACGCTCGGGCCCCGGCTCGAGCTGTTCCACCAGCAGGAAGAGGCGCCCGGGACGGCGTTCTGGCACCCGCGCGGTGCCACGCTGTACCGCGTCATCGAGACGTACATCCGGGCCGAGATGCGCCGCGGCGGCTTTCGCGAGGTGCGCACGCCGCAGCTCGTCGCGCGGGCGCTCTGGGAGCGCAGCGGCCACTGGGCGAAATTCGCCGCGAACATGTTCGTGTTCGAGGACGGCGAGCGCGCATTCGCGCTGAAGCCGATGAACTGCCCCGGTCACGTGCAGGTGTTCCGGCACGGCGTCCGCTCGTACCGGGACCTGCCGCTGCGGCTGTCGGAGTTCGGCGCATGCCACCGCTATGAACCCTCGGGCGCCCTGCACGGGCTCATGCGCGCCCGGGCGTTCACGCAGGACGACGCGCACGTGTTCTGCCTGCCCGAGCACGTCGACGGCGAGGTGGAGCGCTTCTGCGCGTTGCTGCGTCGCGTGTATGCGCGCTTCGGGTTCGACGACTACGTCATCGGTTTCTCGACGCGGCCCGAGGCACGTGAGGGGTCCGACGAACTCTGGGACCTCGCCGAATCGCGACTGGCGGCGGCCGCATGCAACGCCGGCCTCGCGTACCGCGTGCAGCCGGGAGAGGGCGCGTTCTACGGGCCGAAACTCGAGTTCATCCTGCGTGACCGCGACGGTCGCGAGTGGCAGTGCGGCACGATCCAGCTCGACCTCGTGCTGCCCGAGCGGCTCGACGCCGAGTACGTCGACGCCGAAGGCCGCCGTGCGCGGCCGTGGATGATCCACCACGCGGTGCTCGGCAGCATCGAGCGCTTCACGGCCGTGCTGCTCGAGCACCACCGCGGACAGTTGCCGTTCTGGCTCGCGCCGGACCAGGTCGCCGTGGCGCCCGTCGCCGACGCCCACGTGCAGTGCGCCCGCGAGGTCGTCGACGCGTTCGAGGCGGCCGGCCTGCGGTGCGTGCTGCTCGAGCCCAGCGAAAGCCTCGGTCGTCGCATCGTCTACGCGCATGACCACGGCATCCCGGTGTTTGCGACGGTCGGCGCCCAGGAAGTGTCGTCCGGCACGGTGACGCTGCGCGAGCGCGGCGGTGCGCGGTCGTTGCTGTCGATCGCCGATGCCGTGTCGCAACTCAATGGCCGGGATGCGGCGGGCAATTGACGCACGAACGCGCGGGTGGTCTATTGCGATCGACGGTGTTTCACAAAAGGAATCTCCAATGGGCGGGCGGTTTCTTCCGCAGCGCATCGACAATTCCTATCGCGGACACAGGCTCGCGCTCTGGCTGTTCGGCCTGATCGTGTTCGTGAAGACCAGTATCGGGCTGGGCACGATCTTCAACGGTCGCAACGCGGCGACGACGGCCGACGGTATTGCTCTGGACACGTTCACGACCGACGGTGCACGGGCCTTCCTGTCAGTGTTCGCGATCTGGGGACTCGCGCAAGCGACGATCGGCCTGCTGTGCATCCTCGTCCTCGTCAGGTACCGCGCCATGATCCCCTTCATGTTCGCGCTGCTGCTGCTGGAGCACCTGACCAGGAAACTGATTCTCTTCGTCATGCCCATTCCCAGGACCGGAACGCCGCCAGGCTCCGTCATCAACCTCGCGCTCGTCGCGGTGATGATCGTCGGGCTGATCCTGTCGCTCCGACACCAGGACGCGCCGGCGTAAAGGTCGCGACGCCCGTGCCCAGGCTCCACCAGATGCAGGTCTCCGGCAACTGCTACAAGGTCCGCCTCGCGGCGCGACAGCTCGGCGTCGACCTCGAGTTGCTCGACTACGGGCTGCTCGACGGCACGACGCGGCAGCCCGAGTACCTCGCAAAGAATCCGAACGGGCGCGTACCGATGCTCGAACTCGACGACGGCCGCTGCCTGCCGGAGTCCGGCGCGATCCTCTGGTACCTGGCCGAAGGCTCGCCACTCGTGCCCGGCGATCGCTGGGGCCGGGCCGAGGCGCTGCAGTGGATGTTCTTCGAGCAGTACAGCCACGAGCCGTACGTCGCGGTGGCGCGGTTCTGGCTCAAGTTCGCGCCATCGGCCGAGCGCGAGAAGAAGCGACACCTCGTGCCCGAGTGGCACGCGAAGGGCAACGGTGCGCTCGGCGTGATGGAGACGCACCTCGCGCGCCACGACTGGTTCGCCGGCGGGCGCTACTCGATCGCCGACATCGCGCTCTACGGCTATACGCACTGCGCGGCGGACGGTGGCTTCGATCTGGCGCAGTATCCGGCCGTCGGCCGCTGGCTCGAGCGGGTCCGGTCACAGCCGGGCCACGTGCCACTCGAGTTCCGCTGGTAAGCCCGACGCAGGAGGCCGCCCATGCAACTCATCGGTATGCTCGATTCACCGTACGTCCGCCGCGTCGCGATCTCGATGATGCGACTCGGCCTGCCGTTCGAGCGCCACGACTGGTCGGTCGGCGCCGACTTCGACCGCATCCGCCAGTTCAGCCCGCTCGGCCGGGTGCCGGCGCTCGTGCTCGACGACGGCACCGTGCTGGTCGATTCGGCGTCGATCCTCGACGCGCTCGACGACCTCGTCGGTCCGTCGCGCGCCCTGTTGCCCGCCACCGGCACGAACCGGCGCGAAGCGCTGCGGCTGATGTCGCTGGCGGTCGGCGCCGCGGAAAAATCGCGCGACCAGCTCTACGAGCGCATGGTCCGCCCGCCCGAGAAATACCACGAACCGTGGGTCGCCCGCTGCCGGGAGCAGATGCACGGCGCGCTGGGTGAGCTCGAGAAGAGCTGCGCGCGCCGTGGGCCTTCAGGCTGGCTCGTCGACGACCGGCTCACTCAGGCCGACATCACGGTCGCCTGCATCTCGACGCTGCTCGAGGACACGCTCGACGTGTTCGCCGGCGGCCGCTACCCCAGTCTCAAGTCGCACGTCGATCGCTGCGAGGCCCTGCCCGAATTCCGGGCCACGCGCTCGAAGTGGTTCGCCGCCGAAATGCCGCAGACGTGAACGGACGTCGGATCACGCGCCGGTCGCGGTGAGCAACCGCAGCGCCTCGCGTTCCTGCGCCTCGCTGGGCCAGTCCTCGGGATTCGCGCGACGCTCCGCCGGTTGCGAGCGCCACCACTCGAGCGTGGCGGCGGCCGTGTCCGCGAGCGGTCGATAGCGCAATCCCGCTGCATGCGCGCGCGTGCCGTCGAAGTGGAGTGATGCGCCGCGGCCCGCCGGCCGGACGAGCGGCAAGGCGATCCCGGTACGCTGCAGGACCTCGTGTGTCGCCCACCGCCACTCGACGGGCCGCGACGATGCGGCGGCGAGCACCTGCAGGACGTCGCGCCACGCCATCGACGGTCCGGCGGCATTGAAGATGCTCGACACGTCGCGCTCGGCGAGTTCCACCAGCCACGGGCACAGGTCGCGAACGTCGACCCACTGCAGCGACGCCTCGGGGTCGGGGGGCGCAAGCGCCTGGCCGCCGCGCGCCGCGCGTTCGACCCAGTACGTGAAGCGATCGGTGTCGTCGCCGGGCCCGACGATGAACGTCGGCCGCACGATCGTCGCGCGCCGCCCGAGCCGCGCCTGCACCGTCCGGTCGCACTCCGCTTTCAGTGCGCCGTAGGTCGCGGCAGACACGGTCTCCGTCTCCGGCAGCGGTGCGGCACGCAGCGGCGCCGATTCGTCGAGGCGACCGCCGCCCGGCGGCGCGTCGTACGCAGCCACGGTCGACACGAACACGTAGCGATCGCAGCGATGCTGCAGGAGCTCGGTCGAATCGCGCACGTGACGCGGCACGTAGCCGGAATTGTCGATCACGACGTCCCAGCGACGCGCGCCGCGCAGTGCGGTGAGTCCGGGCGCGACCCGCGCATCACGATCGCCGAGCAGCACCTCGACGTCCGATCCGAACAGGCCGGGGGCGCTGCGGCCGCGGTTGAACAGCGTGACGCGGTGTCCGCGGTCGAGCGCGTGCCGGACCTGGTGCGGTCCGAGGAACCCCGTGCCACCGAGAACCAGGATCGCCAGACGCTTACGGGCCGGCTGCACCGCAGACCCTCCCTCGGCAGATGCGATGCGCGGCGTCGCGGTGAGCGCAGCCAGCCACTGCAGGAATTCGCGTCGCGTCGCCATGCCCGCCACCCTGTGGATCGGATGTGCCCGAGGGTAACCCGGCCGTGGACACGGCGAAATGGGCCCCGTCCGGGTCGGCCGGCGCCGGGCGCAGGCGGGCACTCCTATAATCTGCGTGCCGGCACGGGCGCGTGCCGCACTTTCCATCCCTCTGCGGAGCACCGATGCGTACGAACGCCGACGAGCACGCGCTCGCCAACGCCCTCGCCACGGCCATCGTCGGGATCGACACCCTCTGGGGCGGCGACGTGATGAATCCGTCCGGCACCGGGCGCTTCATCGCCGATTCCTGGTTCTCCGACGAGCCCCTGCCCCGGGCCTACCGACATCCGGTGGCCGCGGCGCTGCGACACAGCGGCGGCGTCGGCGCAGCGAAGATCAATACGGCCGCCGCGGCGAAGTATCTCGAGGCGGTCGACATCCTGGAGGCCATCGTCGAGGTACGCGTGGCGGCGGCGGCGATCGGCGGCTTGCGCGGCGCCTACCTCGACGGCCTGTGCGATTGCCTCGACGTGATGTGGGAACTGGTCGAGGAGCGGCTGGAACGCGGACCCGTCGTCCCGTACGAGCGTTGCGTGCTCGCTTCGACCGGCGTCGCGCCGACCCCGTCGGAACCGGCGGCCAAGCGCGAGCGTGTCGCCGAGCTGCTCGGACGCCAGGGCTACAAGGCGGGATCACGGGCAAAGCTGCTGGCAGCGGTCGATCAGTGGCGCCTCGAGCGACTCGTGCCGCGGAAGTCCATTCCGATGCTGGCCGATGCGCTCATCGCACGGCTGGATGCGGGCGCCGTTCACCACCTCGTGCCCCACCTCCCGACGGCGCTCCGGGACGTTCCGCGCGCCAACATCCGCTTCCTGGCGATCGAGGATGCCTGGTTCTCCGGCTCGATGAATTACCTCGGCCGCGCACGCAACCGCGACGGGTCACCGCAGTACGAGGCGACGTACGAGATCAACGCTGCGCTGCAAGTCTCGGTGCCCGAGTTCGTGCAACTCGTCTCGCACGAGGTCGTCCCGGGCCACGTGACGACTTTCGCGTTGATCCAGGCACGTCATGCCCGTGGCGAGCTCGGCTTCGAGTCGACCGTGCTGACGATGAATACGCGCGGCGCGGCGCTCTCCGAGGGCATCGCCAACAACGCGATCCTGATGGCGTACGGCGTGACCGAGGTCGACGCCCTGCCCGAGCCCGACCTGCAGATCGGCACGCTGCTGGCCCTGCTGCAGGACGACGCGAAGAACCAGTCCTCGTACCTGACCTGGCGCCGACGGCGGCCGGTCGACGAGGTGCGTCGCGTGCTGCGTCACGACTACCTCTGCTCCGACGAACGCGCGGACAAGCTCTCGGGGGCGTGGGGCCGTCATCCGCTGCTCGGGCGAATGTACCTGCCGGCGTATCGGGCGGGCACGGACAAGGTGGCCGACCTGCGGCGCCGACACCCGCCGGAAACGGTGCTGCCGGCGCTGTTCGGCGTCCAGGGACTCGTGGACATCGTGACCATCGACCGTGTGCTGCCGCACCGGCAAGCCGCAGCCAAGGCCAGGCGCACCGCTCGACGCTGAATAGGCGACTGCGGCGCCGATTCAGCCGCGTCGACGCGTCACCTCGGTTCCCTCACGCCGCGTCAGCTCGCGGAACAGCGCAGACAACCGCGCCGTCATCGGTCCGGGCTCGCCGTTGCCGATCGTGCGCCCGTCCACCCGGGTCACGGCCGCGAGCTCGCCCATCGTCCCCGTGCAGAACAGCTCGTCCGCGCAATAGGCCTGCGTCAGGGTCAGGTCCCCTTCCTCGAACGGAATCCCGTGCGTGGCGCACAGATCGAGCACGGCTGCGCGCGTGATGCCTTCGGGACACGCGACCAGGCGTGGCGTCCGGACCCGGCCCGCGTCGACGAGGAACACGTGCGTCGCGTTGGTCTCGGCGAGGAAACCGCGCGTGTCGAGCATCAGCGCGTCGTCCGCGCCCGCGACGTTGGCGTCGATCTTGGCGAGGATCGACTGGAGCAGGTTGTTGTGGTGGATCTTCGGGTCCAGGCAATCGGGCGGGAAGCGCCGCACGCTGCTGGTGATCAGGCTCAGGCCGGACTTCGAGTAGACCGGCGGCTTGTGCTCGGCCAGCACGATCAGCGTCGGCCCCTGCGTGTTCAGGCGCGGGTCCATGCCCGAGGTGATCTTCACGCCGCGCGTGAGCGTCAGGCGGATGTGCACGCCGTCGAACATCTGGTTCGCCTCCAGCGTGCGACGGATTTCCGCGGTGATGCCCTCGCGCGTCGGAACCTGCTCGAACGCCAGTGCCCTGGCCGAATCGAGCAGCCGGTCCAGGTGCTGAGCGAGCCGGAAGATCCGGCCGTCGTAGAGCCGCAGCCCTTCCCAGACCGCGTCGCCGCCCTGGACCGACGAGTCGAACGGGCTGATGCGGGCCTGCTCCCGATGCACGAGTTCGCCGTCGACGTTCACGATCAGGTTGCGGTTGCGTTCGTCGAACTTCTGCAGCACGGGCGCGTCCTCGCGAGTCTTCGGTCGATCGACCGGTCAATCCGCACGCAATCGGTGCGCGCGCAGTTTCTCGTACAGCGGCCGGCACCGGGCCTCGATCGCGACGAGTCGCGGCGGCAAGTCGCGTTCCCCCGCGTCGTCGAGCGAACCCGCCGGTTCGAAACCGGTCGAGGCCTCGACCCGTTCGTACCAGTACTTCGCCCAGATGCCGTCCGTCGGCCGGCGGCCCGGCGGCCACCACAGCATGCGGTCGCAGAACGGTACCTCGAGCGCCGAACAGAGTTTGCGCAGCATGCCATCCGGATCACGCAGCAGGTCCGCGGAGTCGAGCACGGGAGGTGCACGGCCGGTGCGATCGAGGACGTGCTCGAAGATCTCGACCTGCTGCGGCAGGCCGGTCGCCGGCAGATCGAAGGATCCGAGTTTCCCGCCGAGCGATGCGATCATCGGACGCGGGTCGCGGATCAGGAACGCGTGCGTGACCGCGTCGAGCCATTCTCGCCCGATGTCCGGCAGCAGGTGATGCGACATCTGCTTCTGGTAGAGGATGCGCACGCCGGACGGCACGGGCCCGAGCAACGAGTCGACGACGCGTCGCCAGTCGCGCTCGTGGTGCGCGAGGATCTCGTCCCGGCCGGGGTGCCCGATCCCCGTGACGTCGAGGTAATGCGCGTAGAACGGCTCGTCGACGACGACCGTGTCCTCGCGGTTGCCCCACGCACGCATGAAGGCGGTCGAGATGTTGCGCGGCCCCGACCACATGGCGAGCCGCAGCACGCCGCCGTCCGACTTCGCCAATGACATGCACCCGGCCCCGGCACGAGCGCGGCCGACGCCGCGCGCCAGGCATCTTAGGACACGGGCTTGCGGAAGCGGTAGACGAACTGGTCGGTCTTGCCGCGGATCGCCTCGTCGAACACGAGCTTGGTGTGGTCGTCCTCGGGGCGCTTCAGCACCTCGCTCGAGCCGTCGAACTCGAAGCCGGCCTGCTCGAAGTCGCGGCGCACGAGGGCGGGATCGATGCGGTGCAGCTTTTCGGCCACCTCGATCGGGTTGCCGCCTGCCTTCGCCACGTGGTCCTGCACGACGACCACGCCACCCGGCTTCAGGGCCCGGTGGATGCGCGCGAGCAATTCATCGCCCCTGGTGCGGTCGAAGCCGCCGTCCTTCGGGCGGAAATACACGTCGTGATAGCTCATGACGAACAGCGCCGCGTCGAGCGAGCCGGGCGCCAGCTCGAGTTCGTCGACTTCCGCGGTCACCTGGCGCACGTTGCCGAGGCGCCCCGTTCCGTAGCGTTTCTCGATGGCCTTGGCCGCGTACCTGGCGTACGGAGGGTTGTTGTAGGCGATGACCTCGCCCTTGACACCCACGGCGCGCGCCAGCAGCTCGGTGTTGTAGCCGCCGGCCGAGAAGACGTCGATCACGTGCATGCCGGGCGTCACGCCCAGGAACTCGAGCACTTCCCTCGAATGCCGACGCGCATCCTGCTCGCGGTCGTCGGCGGGACGATCGGGGCTCGCGAAAGCGGCCTCGAGCGCGGCCGAACCCGCCTTGGACTGCTTGTCGGCTTCGGGGGCGGCCATCGCGCCCGATGCGAACAACAGGGCGGCACACAGGGTGAGGACGCGGCGATGCGCGGCGCTGGACATGACGGGCTCCTGCAGACGTGGTCGTTGATGTTGCGCCGGCGGCCGTCAAGCCGCCTTGGCGTGGCCCTCGAGCACGCTGCGGAAGTCCTGCGCCTCGCGCAGCAGCCACTCGCGGAACTGCGCGATCAGCGGTTCCTCTGCCCGGGCTTCGGGAACGACCAGATGGTAATGCAGGTCGAGCTCGATGACGCACGAAAACGGCAGGACGAGTCTTCCCTGCGCCAGGTCGTTGACCGCGTACGCGAGCCGGCCGAGCGCGACCCCCTGCCCCTCGCACGCCGCCTGCAGCGCGAGGTGGCTGTCGTCGAGGCAGAGCGCGCACTCGATCTCGACGCTCGGCGCGCCGGCGGCGCGGAGCCATTCGGTCCACGTCGGCGGGCGGCCGACGCGGCGCATCGACTCGTCGTGCAGCAGACGCACGCGTCCGAGGTCGCTCGGGCGGCGCAGCTGGTGCCTGCGCACGAATGCCGGGGACGCCACGGGCGCCACGACCTCGTTGAACAGCTCGTCGCTCACGACGGAATCGAAGCCGCCGCGGCCGAAGCGCACGGCCAGGTCGATGTCGTCACGGTCGAAATCCACCGGCGCCGTGCCGGTCACGAGCCGCACGCGCACGTCCGGCAGTTGCGCGCTCAGCGACGGCAAGCGGGGCAGCAGCCAGCGCGTTGCGAACGACGGCGTGACGCCGATGACGAGTTCGCCCTCGCGGCCCTGCTGACGCAACGCCTGCACGCCGCGGGCGATCCGCTCGAACGCTTCGCGGAAGTGCTCGGCCGCGAGCTGCCCGTCACGTGTCAGCTCGAGCCGGCGGCTCGTGCGCTGGAACAGCGTGACGCCGAGAAACTGCTCGAGACCGCGGATCTGGTGGCTGATCGCCGCGGGCGTGACGTGCAGTTCGCGCGCGGCCTTGGTGAAACTGAGCGATCGGGCCGCGGCCTCGAACGCGCGCAGCGACGTCAGCGGCGGCAGCGAACGCGGCATGGATGAGATCCTTTCAACGTCGGCATGACTATTTCTAGCTTCCGGGGCATCTTCACCGGCACCTATGCTCGTCGGGCTCGTGAGCATACACAAACTCCACCCGGGGCTGCGGCCGACAGGCGCCGCGCTGTTCCTGGACGTCGACGGCACGTTGATCGAATTCGGCCCAGCGCCTGACGATGTCGAGGTCGATGCCCCAACGCTGAAATTCCTGCAGGACGCGTCCGACACGCTCGGCGGAGCCGTGGCGATCATCAGTGGGCGCTCACTCGCGCAACTCGACGCCCTGTTCGGGCATGCGCGGTTTCCCGCGGCCGGGCTCCACGGCATGGAGCGTCGCGACGCACGCGGGCACCTGCACGTGCACCCGACGGAGCGCCTGCCGGCGCCGCTGGTCGACGAGCTGACCGAGATCGCGGAGCGCCACCCCGGCGTGCTGCTCGAGAACAAGGGCCGCGCGGTGGCTCTGCATTATCGCCAGGCCGCCAGCCTGCACGACATGCTCCACCGCGAGGTCCACGCTCTGGCACGCCGACACGGCGGAGACGAGCTGCAGGTTCAGCCGGGCGCTTACGTCCTGGAACTGAAGCCGTCCGGTATCACGAAAGCCCACGCCATCGAGGCCTTCATGCTCGAGCCACCTTTCGTCGGACGCACGCCTTTGTTCGCAGGGGACGACCTGACTGATCTGCACGGGTTCGACGCGGTCGAGCGACTGGGCGGCGTGTCGATCGCCGTGGGACCGCGTGTCTCCGCCCAGGTCGAGGTCCCGGACCCGCGGGCACTGCGCGAGTTGCTCGCCGACTTCTTCGCGCGCGGGGCGGCTGCATGAAGCCGTTGCAGGGCCCGGACCTCGACCTGGGCGTCATCGGCAACTGCGAAGTCGCCGGCCTCATCGACCGCTACGGCCGCCTCGTCTGGGGCTGCCTGCCTCGGCTCGACGGCGACCCGGCGTTCAACGCATTGCTCACGCCGCTCGGCGGCGATTCACCGACGGGCGTGTTCGCGGTGGAACTGCAGGGGCTCGTCGACGCGACGCGCGCATACGTGCGCAATTCGGCCGTGCTCGAAACCATCCTGCGCGGGTCGCAGGGCGACGCCGTGCGCATCGTGGATTTCTGCCCGCGCTTCCGGCGTCGTGGCCGCATCTTCCGGCCGATGCAGTTCGTCCGCATCGTCGAGCCGCTCGCGGGGCGCCCCGTCGTGCGCGTGCGGCTGCGCCCTTCGACGGGCTACGGCGACGGCGAGCCGCAGCGCCACACCGGCACGCACAACATCTGCTTCTTCACGCCGCTGCTGCGTTACCGCCTCACGACCAACGCCTCCCGCACCCATACCTGCGACGAAGGCTGGTTCGTGCTCGACGGGCCGGCCGCCTTCGTGATCGGGCCGGACGAGACGCTCGACGACGCACCGCTCACGATCGCGCGACAGTTCCTCGAGAGCACCGTCGAATACTGGCAGGAATGGGTGCGCAGCCTCGCGATCCCGGTCGAGTGGCAGGAGGCCGTCATACGCTCGGCGATCACGCTCAAGCTCTGCACCTACGAGGACACCGGCTCGGTGCTCGCGGCGCTGACGACCTCGATCCCCGAGCACGCCGGCAGCGAACGCAACTGGGACTACCGTTACTGCTGGTTGCGCGACAGCTATTTCGTGATCCAGGCGCTCAATCGCCTCGGCGCCACGCGCACCATGGAAGCGTACCTGCGCTACATCGACAACGTGTCGATCCGCGTTCAGGGCGAGCCGCTGCAACCGCTCTACGGC